>NZ_CALFSA010000031.1 GCF_937919355.1 uncultured Methanofollis sp.
TCTGGTCGGTCGTGATCGAGGCCTACGGCCTTGTCCACGCCCATGACCTCCCCCTCGGGAAGGCCCTCATCGCCCCGGCGGTCATGGCGATCATCAGCATGGTCCTCGGCCTCATCTGAGACAGGAGACACACACATCCGACCGGGCGGTCGTGGGGACCGCCCGGTCCGTCATCACCAGAGATGGACACCCGCCCGACCGCACCGCACGCACACCACCACTTCATTCATGTGCGGCCGGGCGGTTCTTTTTTTCCTGGACGCACATTTTTCATCGTTTCAGGGGCTTCGGAGAGACCCTCCTCTTCGGGTCGATGTACCCTTGATTGCTCCGATGAAGGAAGCGCGGGATCACCGCCATCCCTTCAATCCAGACGGGCGGACTTCCTCGAAGAACTTCGAGGAGTCTCAGGCCTGTACGTTGGAGAGACAGGGGATCGGTTTTTTGTAGTTCTCAAAAAAGAGCTTTGTTGAAGCAGGCATGGATCCCTGGCTCAAGCATACCCCATGAAAAGTGTTCTGTGTGGTCTGCTGGCCAGCGTGCCTTCCCGCACGCTCGCGCCGGGGGACTGCTCAAAGGTCTATGACCTTTTCCAGCTCACTTCGTTCGCATCTCGAAAGCCTAACGGCTTTCTCGAACTCGCTGACGCTCGTTCCCCCGCAGTGCGATAGGGCCGGGAAGGCAGAGGGCGAACTGCCCAAACGATCTCTCTCTCCCTTCCCTGAGAGGAGACGTGGATCAACCACCTTCCTCCCCCCCACCCCCACAATTACGATAGGGAGGGATGGCAGTCTTCTTCGATATGCAGGGATTATCCTTCCACCGTCCCATCCTATTTTCGGAGGGACGACCTGCGGGAGTCGAGAAAATCTTTGATTTTCGAGTTGCGAGGGCGTCAGTCCCCCGGCAGAGAGGTGGGGGAAGGCGGTGGTTTCGCACGATTCTTCATGGAATTCGGGAAGACATTGACCAGATCATGAAATTTTCTCCCGAGCTCCCCATGCAGAGATTGGGGGAATAAAAGAGAGTTTTGGAATATGCTCCACAAAAAAAGTGAACCGAGACGCCGGCGCCTGCCACGCCTCAGTCCCTGGCGGCAGCATCAGGGTTGAAGACATCCTCGATGGTGACGCCGAAATAACGGGCGATCTTGAATGCGAGGTCGAGGGAAGGGTCGTACTTGTTCTTCTCGATGGCGATGATCGTCTGCCTGGTCACCCCCAGTTCCAGGGCCAGTTGTTCCTGCGTCAGGTCGTGCATCGCCCTGAAGACCTTGAGCCGGTTATTCATCCTCACCCTCGTTCCAGTACGGTTTCATCGCCAGGATCCAGAAGATCAGGTACAGGAGGATGATCCCGCCCGCGATGGAGAGCAGGAAGAACCCGTCATTGACGGCCCTCTCCAGGTGAAGCATGGCGCCCGAGACGATGAAACCCGCCCCGAAAAAGAGCATCAGGAAGAGGGCGACCCGGAGGGTCTTCAGGGCCACCTGCTCGTCGAGTCTCGCAAGACGCTCGTCCCAGAGCACGCCCTTCACGCGCTGCCGGCAGACAAACATCAGGAGGAGGGCGACATAGAAGGAGAGTTCGGCAAGGCCGTCATAGCCGGAAAAAATGGCTACCCCGAATACAGCCGCCTCGGCAAGGGCGATCAGTGCAATACAGAGGAAAAAACGGCTTCGATCCATGGACTATGCAAGTACATCTGTTCGCGAACCATGTTAATATAACTTGACATGGGAGGAGGGGGAGTTCCTCTCACTCGGTCGCCAGGTCGTAGATGCGGGAATAATACCGCGCCTGAAAGACTGCCAGCGGGATGAAGGCCAGCACTTCAAGGGCGAACATGACAATGTCCACGGGGATGAGCATGATAACGGTAACGACCGCGTTTGAAAAGGCAGAGATGAGCACCACCGCAACGACGTACTCCCAGACGCCGAGGCGGTCAACAAGGCCCCATAATTTCCTGATAGAAAACGCGGCGAAGAAACTCCGCTCCCGTGCAAACCTGACCCCTGCAAGGTTTGCGACCAGTGCCGTGAAGATATAGACGACGAAGACGACCAGGAAACCACCGATGATCTCGGGGAGGACGGGTTCGATCGCCTTCACGCCCTCCATCTCATACATAACGACGACGTACCCGACGAGCAGGCTACCGGCCACAATCGCCGGGAGGGTGTAGAAGAACCAGATGACGAGGAGCTTGATCCCGTCCGCAAACGACCGCAGCGACCACTCCACCGGCGGTGCGGGCTTCTCCCCGCGCATCACCCGCACAATATGCCCGAAGAAAACCGGGAAGATAATGAGGCTGACCAGTAGCATGAACGCATCCTTCCACCGTCCCACAAAAGTGTCCCGCGTATATTCTGCAGCATCCGTGAACAGTGCACTGTAATCCATCGGCATGATCCCGCGTGTATCAGGTGTGTGGCCGGGCGATAAGAATGATCTGATGCCGGACAGGGGAGGAAGGGCCACCGCACATCCAGGGGAAAAGAGAATACGGCCGGGAGAGAGACCTGGCCGTATCAGGTTCAATCAATGCTGCTGTTCACCGCATGCGGCAGATATGTTGCCCGGATTTTCCCGGGAAGAGACCGCACCCCACCCCCCACGCGCATTTCTCCTTGTAAGGTCCACAGGGGTCGGGCAGTTCGATGACCATCAACTGCCGCGGCGTCTCGGGCGCACCGGGCGAGTAGGGGTCGACGATCTCAATGGCAACGTCGCCGCACCCGGGTTTGAAGGAGGCGAAACCGTCGGCACGGGCGGAAGAGAGGATTGCATAGGTGATCCTGTTATCCCACCTGATCTGGCCTCCGGAAGATGTCCCGACCATATTCTCCGGCATCAACGAGGGTTTGACGACCCACCACATCGCCCCCTGGAGTTCCTTCCAGTTCTCAGGGTCGGACCAGGAGACGGTCTCCCCCGGGAAGAAGGGGTCGGCGGACGGGAAGGTGTACGATCCCTCCTTATGGTTGATCAGATAGGCGATGCAGTGCAGGATCTCCTCCCAGGAGAGGTCGTCCTCCTCATAGTCCCGGAGGGGAGGGGGTACGCCACGGCCGTATGCAGGATAGAAATTCGCCGTGTACTCCGTCCCTGACCGGATCGCAGTGTCATAGTCGATGCACCACGCCGGGTAGACGCCGTCCAGTCCTCCGCCGGTGATGGTAGCGGTAAAGAGGGAGGAGACATCAGAGGCTCCCCCCTTGTTGTACTGGACAGGGAGATAGGTCACGACGCCTGGCGGCGGCAGAGGGATCATATCCCCGCCACGTGCAACCGTGGCATGGGCGGAGACGTACACGGCGGCACGGGTGACAGGGCCCACCTCGATGGGGCCTGTTGTGGTCCTCCCGCCATCAGGATAGCTGGCCTTATACTCGAAGTGTCCGGCGATCGAGTTTCCTTTTCTGTTCTCAGGGACAGGATAACCGTTATTGCCGGCAGTCTCCTGCCAACCCCGGTCAGATCCCACCTCACTCATCTTCGAAGGGTTCCCGCGACCCATACCGGGAATAAACCCGGTCTCGATGCATGCCACATGCAGACGCACTCCTTTCAGGGTCCAGCCCCCCGTCGTCGTACAGGCGACCATAAGATTTCCGTTCTCAGTCCAGACCGATACGGTGCCGACAGGAATACCCCACCCCGCATAGAGAGGTCTTTCAACAACATCGCTCAGAGTCTCCGGGGACCTGAGTTCCAGTGAATTATACGCTGCGACGTCCCCTTCACCCTCAACCGGGACCGCACCGGCCGGTACGAGAAGCAGGGCGCAGAGCACCAGCGCAACATAGAGTACATACTTCATCATCTATCTCTCCTATTTTCGCAACAAAGGTTCATCGGAGAGCACGCAGACGACGGCACTCACAATAACAGTACCGCGACCCGTCACCCCCGTGACGATACGGAAATGATGGTCCAGATATATATAGATATCCCGCACCCGGCGGATCCCGGAGATGACGATACGGAAAAGAGAGAGTTTCGAAGACCGGGAATGGTGAGAGAAGATCCTTCAGCTAAAAAATCTCTCCAGCGCCTTCATCAACTCGGGCGGATACACCGGTTTCTGGAAAACCCTCACGACATGCCCGCGATATCTCTCGTGCTCACCGCCGACGAGAGGGCAGGCGGTGAAGAGCATCACAGGGAGATGAGAGAGGGCCGGATCGACCATGAGCGTGTCGAGGAACTGCCACCCGTCGATCGGTTCCATCAGCACATCGAGGAGGACGAGGTCGGGGTGGGAAAGACGGGCGATGTCGAGTGCCTCCACAGGATCCGCCGAGACGACCGGTTCATACCCGCCCCTCAGAAGAAGGAGGGAGATCATCTCAAGGGTGGGACGGTCGTCGTCGACGACCAGGATCTTATGCCTCATGCCCCTCCCCCTGCCAGAGGACAACGGTAAATGTACTCCCCCTGCCGGGCACACTCTCGACCCTGATCTCTCCCCCGTTCAGGTGAGCGTATTTCTCGGCGATGGAAAGTCCAAGGCCCATCCTGTTGAAGGTGCGGGTCGTCCTCTTCCCGTCGGCGAGATAAAATGGTTCGAATATCGCCCCGATCTTCCCGGGATCGATCCCGACACCGTTGTCCTTCACCATGACATATCTGGCCGCCTCCGCCTCGGCGTACGAGATCTCGACGACCTTCGGGTTCCTGCTGTACTGGACGGCATTGGTGATGAGACTCTCAAGGACGATGAAAAACTGGTCATGGTCCACGGAGATGACCGTATGCTCCGGTATCCTGAGGGATATCGACACATCGCGGCCGAAGTCGTGACAGGCAAGCACCTCCCCGACAATACCCGCAAGGTCGACAGGGTCACGGTCGCACCGCACTTTTCCCTCCTCAAGAAGACTCAGTTCCAGCATTCTGTTCACGGCATTCCGTTCGCGGTTGATATTCTCTATACAGATCCGGAGGATACGGCAGACCTCCTCACCAAGACCGTATTTCTGCCTGTCTTCAAGGAGGAGATAGAGGTAGCCGAAGACCGGCTGGAGGGGAGTCCTGAGTTCGTGGGCCGCCGTGGAGATAAAGTCCTGTCGCCTTTCGGCCTCAGCAGCGCACTTTCTGACAGCATCATCCCTGACCGACCGCACGTCCCTGAAGGCCTTCAGGGAGGTGACGTCGAGGACCGTACACTTGTGCTCGGGAATGCCCGGGACACAGGAGAGGAGGACGGGCACCTGTCGTCCTGCGGGGCCATGGAAATAGGTCTCGCAGTGAAGGACGGTCCCCCCCTTCTCCAGCACGGCGCAGAAAGCCTTCATATCAGCATGGTCTTCCCAGACCGAGGCGAGGGGCATGCCCTGAATCTCATGGGCAGGCAGGCCCAGTATCTCGGCGAGAGCGGGATCGGCACGGGTGATCCGGAGACTCTTTGCATCGAAAAAAAAGGTGGAGCCTTCCCGCAAGACCGAATAGGGGAACCTCCCCGACGAAACCGTACCAAAGAACGTGACCGCCGTCATCCCCCAGAGATAGAGCATGGTAAAGAGAAAGAGGATAACCGGATCCACGGCATAATCACTGAACATGAGGAAGAGTGTCACTGCCGTATACCCGGAGGAGAGTGCGGCCGCCGTCCAGATCGACCTGTTAGAGCACCAGGTCGCCACGATCACGAGAGGAATATAGTAGAGATAGGATATGGCAACCCCCGCCGTGTGCATGAAGGAATACAGGATGATGAGGAAGAGCAGGCCAAAGAGTGGGCCATTGATCCCGATCAGGTATATCCAGTGCTTCAGGTCCCAGGGTGAGATCATGGGGGTATTCCAATCCCTCGATGTCATGTGGACAGAAATGTGAATCTGACGATTATATATTGCCTTCTTTTTATTTCAAAAGATCACGACATTGGAAAAAAAGAAAACGCACACAATAAATCAGAGCGGATCAAAACCTCAGAACATGCGCCCGTACGTCTTTGTCAACCTTGCGATGAGCGCCGACGGGAAGATCTCGACACGAGAACGGCGCCAGGTGAAGATCTCAGGAACAGCCGACTTTCAACGCGTCGACCGCATCAAGGCCGGCGCAGATGGCATCATGGTGGGGATCGGCACCGTCCTCGCGGACAACCCCTCTCTCACGGTCAAGTCCGCGGATCTGAAGGCGGCGCGCAGGCGAGGAGGACGTGACGAGCACCCTGTGCGGGTCGTCGTCGACTCGGCGGCACGGACGCCGCCTGACGCCGACATCCTGGTGAAGGGAGAGGGGCGGAGGATCGTTGCGGTCTCTGCGTCGGCCCCTGCGGCAAGGGTCAGCACCCTCAGGGAGAGGGCGGAGGTGATCGTCGCCGGGGAGGAGGAGGTCGACCTCGGGAGACTCATGGATGAACTCGGTACCCGCGGCCTCAGGCGGGTGATGGTCGAGGGAGGGGGGACGCTCATCTGGGGGCTCTTCAGGGACGGTCTTGTCGACGAACTCATCACCTATGTCGGCGCAGTCGTCATCGGCGGCAGGGACGCACCGACACCCGCGGACGGTGATGGCTTTGTCGCGGAGAACGAGTTCCCGCACCTCGACCTTGCAGGCGTCGAGAGGATCGACGACGGCGTCTTGCTCAGGTGGACGGTCAGAAAAAAGGAGTGAGAGGGATTACTTCGTCCCCTTGGCACCGACGATGTTGTCCCAGATCTTGAACTTCGTCATGGCGTCCTTGCCAAGCGGGCGGTCCATCACGACCCAGACCTGGACGCGGTCGTCGCCGGCCGTTCCATTGAACTCAAGACTCTGCCCCTTGGCGAGGGAGCGGCCAGAGGGTTTGGTGAGGGCCTTCGACTCAGGCGTGCCGTCTGAACGGATGACGGTGGCGGAGAACTCCTTCACATTCTCCTGGCCGAGGCCGCCGCTGAAGGTGACGGTTATGGTGTGGTAGACCGGGTCCTCCTGCACCTGAGTGGCGACCTTGTAGTCGGCGGGCAGGACATCGGTCGGTTCAGGTTCGAGAGAGACCGTCTGGGTCGGTTCGGGCACGGCCGTCGTGGGGGTGGCGGTCGGGGTGGGGGTCGGCGTCACAGGCGACGATCCCGTGCACCCGGCAGAAAGGACGAAAACAGCCATTACTGCCAGAACAAGCATGAGAGCAACGCTTTTCATGCTTTCATCTTTGAATCTCCTCTATTTGAGCGTTGTGCCTGCACCGGGCGAACCTATATGTGGAGTCCCTGACCTCTGCCGCTGAGGTAGACCATGAACGAGATCTCTGTACTCATCGGGGGCAGGGCAGGAGAAGGCATCAACATCGCGGGGATGCTCATCGTCCGCATCCTCTCGGCGCGCGGGTTGCGGGCGTATATGTATTACGACTACCCCTCCCTCATCAAGGGGGGGCACAATTTTGCGGTCGTCAGGGCGGCGGAGGAAGAAGTCCGCTGTCACCGGGAAAAAATCGATCTCCTCCTTGCGATGGACCAGGAGACAGTGCGGCGCCATATAGACTGGTTGAAGGAGGGGGGGAGTATCATCAGGGACGCCGGCGTCGTGAAGGGGGACGGGATCGCCGTGGACCTCGACGCAATCGTAACAGAGGAGAAGGCCCCGCCGGTCACGAAGAACTCCGCGGTCATCGGTGCCTTCAGCAGGGCCTGCGGCGTCCCGTGGACGACGGTCGAAGAGGTCGTGAGGAGAGCGATACCAAAAGAGATCGAGGCGAACCTCCGGGTCGCACGCCGGGGGTATGACCTCTCACGGGAAGTGCTGCACCTCCCCGCAACCGGCAGAGATCCGCTCCCCATCCTCAGCGGGAATGAGGCGGTCGCCCTCGGCCTCCTCGACGCCGGCCTGGAGGGATATGTCTCCTACCCGATGACCCCCTCGTCAAGCATCCTCCATACCCTTGCAGGGCTTGCTGGCCGTTTCGGCATCAGCGTCGTCCACCCGGAGAACGAGATCGCCGTGATGCTCACCGCACTCGGCGCCGCCTATGCCGGTCGCCGCGTCGCTGTCGGCACCTCGGGCGGTGGGTTCTGTCTCATGACCGAGGGCTTTTCCCTTGCCGGCATGGCGGAGATACCGGTCCTCGTCGTCCTCGGCCAGAGGCCGGGCCCGAGCACGGGCCTGCCGACGTACTCGGCCCAGGGCGACCTCCTCTTCGCCCTCTCCGCAGGGCAGGGGGAGTTCCCGCGGATCGTCGCGGCGCCGGGCACGCCCGAGGAGGCGTGGTACTGGGCCGGGGCGCTCCTGGACCTGGCCTGGCGTTTTCAGACGCCGACAGTCCTCCTCACCGACAAGAACCTCGGCGAAGGGATCTTCTCCTTCGGGGAGACGGAGAAAAGACCGGCGCTCGGGCCGTCGCTCTGGAAAGGGGAGGGTGAATACCGCAGGTATGAGATCGGGACAGGCGGGGTCTCGCCCCTCGCCTTTCCCGGCACTGCGGGGGCGACGGTGAAGGTGAACAGTTATGCCCACGACGAAGACGGGATCACCACCGAAGACGGGGCGGTCGTGGCGCGGATGGCCGAAAAACTCCGGGAGAAAGGTGTGGCCGCCGCACGGGTGCTTGAAGGCTATCCATGCGTGGCGACCGCCGGCGACCCCGACGCAGAGACCGCCCTCCTCTGCTGGGGTTCGACGGCCGGGGTCTGCGCCGAGGCCGCGGGGCGTCTCGGCCTCAGGGTGGTGAGGCCGGTCGTCCTCTCGCCTTTCCCCGAAATGCGGGTGAAGGCCGCACTTGCCGGGGCCGGGCTGATCGTCGCGGTGGAGGAGAACATCACCGGACAACTCGCCCGGCTTGTGTCAGTCCACGGCATCAGGGCCGACGTTGTCGTCGGGAAGTACGACGGCCGACCCTTCGCCCTCGAAGACCTGGAGAGGCGCCTGCAGGAGGCGACAGCATGACCCTGATCACCGCGGCGAAGAACACGTGGTGCCCGGGGTGCGGGAACTTCGCCATCGAACACGCCCTCAAGGACGTCCTCGTGAGTCTCGCCGAGGAAGGGAGGCGGGCCGAGGACATCGTGCTCGTCACCGGCATCGGGTGCCACGCAAAGATCGCCGACTACCTCGCGGTCAACAGTTTCTATGCCATCCACGGCCGCACCCTCCCGGTGGCGTCGGGGATCAAACTCGCAGACCCGGCCCTCACCGTCGTCGCCTGCGCGGGCGACGGCGACGCCTATGCCGAGGGCCTCGACCACCTCGTCTTCGCGGCGAAGAGGAACCAGGACATCACCGCCATCATCCACGACAACAGGGTCTATGGCCTGACCACCGGCCAGTACACCCCGACCTCGTACGAGGGGTTCAGGGGGCGCTCAACGCCGGGCGGCATCAGGGAGAGGCCGATCAACCCGGTCGCCCTGATGCTCGCATCGGGTGCGACCTTCGTCGCCCGGACATACACGCGGAAGATGGACCACCTGAGGGAGGTGCTGAAGGCGGCAGTCCTCCACCGCGGTTTCTCCTTCGTGGACGTCCTCCAGGTCTGCGCCACCTACAACAACCTGACAGACTACTACAACGACCGCGTCTACCTGCTCGAAGGACACGACACCGCCGACCTCGGCGGGGCGATGACACGGGCACGAGAATGGGACTACTCGGCCGACGCACCCATCGCCCTCGGCATCTTCTACGAGGAGGAGGCGCCAATCGATCCCTGGCCCGCAATGGGAGGCGCGGGGCCTGAGGAGAGGGGGCGCATGATCAGGGACATTCTCCGGGAGAGGACATAGAGATCCCGCTGTCATTCGCCCATCAGGGGGAGAGGGCATCTCACAAACTATATAACCTGTCTCTCCCACGGTGGACTCTGGTGACACCATGATCTCGCACACGATGCTTGAGGCGCTGAACCGGCAGATCAACCGGGAACTCTACTCCGCCTACCTCTACCTCTCGATGGCGGCCTGGTTCTCGGCGGAGAACCTGCCCGGTTTTGCGAACTGGATGCGGGTCCAGGTACAGGAGGAGCAGTTCCATGCCATGAAATTCTTCGACTACTGCCTCGCACGGGGCGGTCGGTTGACGATGCTCCCGATCGAGGCGCCGCCGAACGCGTGGGACTCCCCCCTCGCCATCTTCGAGGCCACCTATGCCCATGAGCAGAAGGTGACGAAGATGATCTACGACCTCGTCGATATCGCCGCAAAAGAGAAGGACCACGCCACTTCCAATCTCCTGCGGTGGTACGTGGACGAGCAGGTCGAGGAGGAGGCGAACGACACCGAGATCCTGGGCAGACTAAAGAGGATCGGCACCGACACAAACGCCCTTCTCGTGCTCGACAGAGAACTCGGTATGAGGGTCTTCACCCCGCCGGCGGCTGGAAACGGCGGGCAGAGTGTCCCCTGATCACTCCCTTTTTTCCCGGAACGCGCTCCTGCCGTGGGTCTGCCCGCCCCGGTCGCGAAGCGACCATATGAGAGGTCGGCCTGGAGGCCCCCGGCAAAACCCTATGTAGTATCATTCACCACGATAGCAGATGGGATCTCCAGTGCCGCGCCGGGCATACCACCTGTACCCGGCCAGGTCCGGGCTGGATCGACCATATGTGCATGCTGGAGTGCTGCCTCAATGAACAAAAGAAAACCAACCACGGTTTCTGACGGAAAGAAGAAAAAAGTGCAGGAAAGGTCGCTCGGTCCGGTGAACAACCTTGAGGCTCACGTCTCGCCAGAGTGGTGGAGGGAGATCTTCAACCATCTCTACCTCAAGACAGACGGCGACGTTGTCGGCGACGACGCCCTGACGGTAAAGGAGATCGACCTCTTCTCCAGAGCGGCCGACCTCAAGAAGGACGACCGGATCCTCGACGTCTGCTGCGGGCAGGGGCGGCACACCCTCGAACTGGCCAGGCGCGGCTTTGCCGCCGAAGGACTCGACCGGTCCCACTACCTGGTCCAGAAGGCGCGGACCTCAGCAAAGAAAGAGGGACTGGATGTCAGGTTCAGGGAAGGGGACGCCCGGCGTCTCCCGTATCGCACCGACTCTTTCGATGTCGTCATGATTCTCGGGAACAGTTTCGGTTACTTTGAGAGCGGGGAGGACGACCGCATGGTGCTCTCCGAGGTCGCCCGCGTCCTCAAACCGGGCGGCAGGATCCTCATCGACATCTCGGACGGGGAGTATCTCAGGGACAACTTCCAGAAGCGGTCCTGGGAATGGATCGATAAGAAGCATTTCGTCTGCAGGGAGCGGTCACTCTCGGCAGACGGTGCACGGTTGATCTCCCGTGAGGTGATCACCCATGTCGAGAAAGGGGTGATCGCCGACCAGTTCTATGCCGAGCGGTTATACTCCGGAGAGAAGATCGAGGGACTCCTTGCGTCTGCCGGGTTCACCAGCATCAAGAGGCACGGCGAGATCGCGACCGAGTCGGCACGGAACCAGGACCTTGGCATGATGGAGAGGCGGATCATTGTCACCGGCACGTTCAGCAAGGCATGGACTGAACCGGCAGAGGGTGTGGATTCCGACGTGCGGCAGGTGACGGTCATATTCGGGGACCCACACCTCAATGACGACATCAAGCCGAACTGCGTCTTCGACGATGACGACTATTACACCATCAACGAACTCAAAGAAGCGCTGAAACAGCAGAAGGGGTACCGCTTCTCCTTCCTCGACAACCACCACACCCTCCTCGCAGACCTTGAACGGGTACGCGGCAAGACCGACTACGTCTTCAACCTCTGCGACGAGGGATTCCTCAACGACCCCTGGAAGGAACTGCACGTCCCCGCCCTCCTCGAAATCCTGGGGATACCGTACACCGGGTCGGCCCCCCAGTGCCTCGCCTTCTGCTATGACAAGTCTCTTGTAAGGGGCGTGGCGCGGGAGATGCACATCCCGGTGCCCGAGGCAGTGCTCGTCCGCGGCGAGGAGATCGCCCACGAGATACCGTTCAGGTTGCCCGCGATCGTGAAGCCAAACTCCGGGGATTCCAGTTTCGGGATCACCGAGAAGAGCGTGGCATATTCGTTTGAAGACCTGACACGCGCCATCGCGTCGATCAGGTTGCGTTTCGGTTTCGAGAAACCGGTCCTGGTCGAGGAGTACCTCACCGGCCCCGACCTCTCGGTCGGGATCATCGGCAACCCGCCGGAGTCGTACACAGTCCTGCCCATCATCGAGGAGGACTACTCGGCTCTCCCGGCAGGACTTCCCAGGATCTGCGGTTATGAGGCAAAGTGGGTCCAGGAATCGCCTTACTGGAAGATCACCTCCATCAAGGCCGACCTCCCCGAGGAGACCGAGAAACAGATCATCGAGTGGAGCGTGCAGATGACGAAAAGGCTCGGGAGTCGCGACTATACCCGTCTCGACTGGCGGATCTCGGCCGACGGCGAACCGAAACTCCTTGAGGTGAACCCGAACCCCGGATGGTGCTGGGACGGACACCTTGCCAAGATGGCAAAGATCGCCGGGATCTCGTACCCGGAGATGATCGGTATGGTCCTGAAGGCCGCAGAGGCGCGGTTCGGGGAGAAGCGGGTGTGAGCGCCTGACCGTAAGTCCCGCAGGCCCGGGAGATGGGCCTTTACTTTTTTTGACCTCTTTTTAATGTGGTGCCCCGCCAGACACCCCCGGGGTCAGATACGCCCGTATCAGCCTTCGATCCCGGGATCGCACACCCTTTTCAGGGCCATATCGAGGAGATCCAGAGATCCGGCCATATCGACGCCCATGGGCAAAACAGGATGAAATCCGGCAGGACTCGATGCCCACGGGCCGCCGGTATGAGCCAGGGTAATGCATCCTCTATCCCGGTCCGGGGGTGCCGGGGAAGGCAAAGGAGTGTGGCCGGAAATTGCCTGGATTCCAAGCCCTTGACTTCATCACTGGAGATGCCATTGCTGGAAGAAGTCAGAATGGAAACTATTATGTAAACAGGTACACT
>NZ_CALFSA010000032.1 GCF_937919355.1 uncultured Methanofollis sp.
GTCGTTGCGACACTGTTTGGGCCGAAATGTTCGAGCCGTTCACGCGCCTCCTCGCTGGAGAGACCGTGCTGCGCCGCCTTCCGTGGCTGACCATCCATGCCCATACGTATTTGCATCATCTTATTTCAAAAGCCACTCCGTACTCATTACAGTCGCACACCTTTGATCATCTTAACCCAAAAACCAAAGAAAGCACAGAAGTCCAGCAGAGGTAAGAAGTGAATATCTTAAAAATCGGTTTTCATTTCCCGAAATAACTTCAAATCACAATATACGTCCGTTTTTTGTTAAAGTGATTAATGCCCCATTATATAGAATCGAAATGTTTATTATTTTTCATTTTAATATGAAATATACGATGGCCATAAGGGAAAATCTTTCGGCAATTCAGTCCTCTTTCCAGTCTATTTTTAAGGAGCGGGATGATGAAATACGGGGAGCGCTCCTTGGAATATTATCTGGAGAGCATGTTCTCTTCCTCGGGCCACCGGGAACGGCAAAAACATACCTGGCCCACACCGTCTGCAAGTCGATTGAGGGGGGCACATTCTATTATTATCTGCTCACTCGCTTTACAACGCCCGACGAAATATTCGGTCCACTTTCACTGAAAGCCCTCGAACAGGATGAATTCCGGCGTAATGTTGATGGATGCCTGCCGACTGCGCATATCGCCCTCCTTGATGAAATCTTCAAGGCGAACAGTTCCATCCTCAATAGCCTTCTGACCATCCTGAACGAGCGAAAATTTCACAACGGAAAAAATATTCTGGATGTTCCGTTGCTCTCGGTCTTTGGCGCATCAAATGAACTCCCCGAAGAAGATGAAAATCTCGAAGCCCTGTATGACCGGTTCCTGTTCCGGTACTCTGTCGACTACATTCAGGATGAAAAGAATTTTCTCGAATACCTCACCGGAAGCAGCGATGGTTTTACATCTTCCACAACACTGTCGATCCAGGATATCAGTGCCATCCGTGAGAAAGCGCAAAAATTGCCTGTTGACCCTGACGTCCTGGACAGCATTTTAGCGCTCAGAAAAGAGTTGCGGTCTATGGACATCCACATTTCAGACCGTCGGTGGAAGAAGATCCTTCATGCACTGAAAGTGGCAGCCGCAGCAAATGGTGACGCAAGCGTCAACCGCACAATGCTCCTTTTGCTCCAGCATATGCTCTGGACAGTTCCCGATCAGCGGGAACAGATCAGGAAACGTATTCTGGATGTGGCCGTTTCTGGTGGAATAAACACGTATCAACTGGGTAGCGAGGTGAGCGACTTCGACAAAATAAGTCGGTCTGTTCAATATTCATATGATCCGGGCCAGAAACTTCCTCAGGTCGTGGCGTGTAAAAATTGCAATGATAAGTTCGACACAGTCTGGGACCTGATCAGGCATAGCGAAAAAAATCCGTCCCATAAATATTATACAAATTCAAATTGGCAAACATATAACGCGACTGACACCCTCAGGTCGCTCGGAATGAAACCAAACACGATCGACCATTCCAAGTACAAGATGCTGATCCGTGAATATAACGAGATATTAGAGAAAAAGAATAGATTAAAGCAGTCTCTGGACTCTGAAACTGAAGATCTGAAGAACCATCTCAATCAAAATATCTGGATCTCCCGGAGAGACGTCGATGAAATTCTTCTCAGACACGAAGAGAAGATCAGGGATCTCTACACAATAGAAGAAAAGATGGCAAATATCGAAAAGAGTATCGAATATCGACATAAATCCTGAACATGTTTCACGCAGATCTGTCTGCAGCGTTATTGGAAATGTGAAATAAAAATCCCCTCGAGAAAGCGTGAATAGAATGGATGAACATTCGATATCCGGAATGGGATCCCCCTACGAGTTGAACAGGCTGTCACAGATCGTGAAAGGCGATCTGAATCCTATCATTTCGGTTCCCCGTACCATCCCCCGCCGGGTTCGTGAAGATATCGCAGAAATATGTGCGTCAGAACTTATCCTGGGAGATCATTACGAGATCCGGGACACCCGACGCTTCATAGAACGTTTTGGCGTGTTTTACCCTGTATATCTGAACCTTAAATGGAACAGTGCATGGTCTGATCTTCGGGACCTTGCCGAGAAAAGTCCCGTTGCAGGTGTTCAGGCACTGAAAGTTCTCCTCAAAAAGGTGTTTGACATCATCGACTCTTTCTCGCAATACCCTCTGCACCTCGAAGACTCAACCGACTCATCATTACAGGAAGCGCTGGACGAACTTTCCAGGATCATCGAGCAGACGCAACGTGTCTGGGAGAACCCTGAACCGGAAGGAGATCGCGATCTCCTGCGAGATGCAGAAACGGATCCGGATCTCACACCGCAGTTTGAGGATCTCTCCGGCGATCTCAAAGTGCTCCGGAGTACTTCCAACCCGCGGATGTTACAGAATTTCCTGAATGATGCCTTACAGGCTGGACAGGCCCTGCAGAATTTTATTCGGACAGAATCTGCAAAGGCCCAGTCCCCAGATGAAGGGGTGGACATCAACATCCTGTCGTGCTATGCAGAGCAGTTCGCTCAGGAGTATTCCCGTCTTCTCGAAACCACTCTCGCGGGAGCAGGGCAATCTCCTTTAGACGATGATGAAAATGAGGGAACTGCCAAATCAAGGCCGACTACGGACATGAGCGGTGAAAGTGCTTCTTCAAGCATATGTCTGGCCGGAGAGGGGGACCAGACACAGTTACCCGATAACGACCTGCCCATCTTTTCGCCGTCAGAAGAACTGCAAGAAGATATTCTGGACGATCTCGATAATACCATCACAGGAATTATTCTGACTCTGAAATCCGACTCGCGCGATGCCTCTGGTCCGGACACCCCGCAAGAAGAACTGGTCGGGGGAGTTCTCGAGTTTACGGAAAAACCAAAGTCCAATGAGATCATCCAGACAATTCTCCGACACCTTTTAAACCCTGCAATGGACCCGGTTTTATCCACTTTGCGGAAGAACCTTGACGTTCTTGAGATACTCGCCCAGCTCTTCCCCGGCAGGCAGTGGGATTACGCACTGAAGGATCTTCACAGGAATTATCTCGAAAACCTTGAGCACTACGCAAAGATTGCAGAGAATAGCGAGACACTCAAAGAAATCGTTGAGCAACTCGGGCGCATTGAGATGGAGTACGGGTCGAGGAAGATAGCCGTTTCCTCTCATGGAAAGACGGAGATGCATTCCATCACCTATTCCTCTGACCTTGACCATCTTCTCCCTACTGAAGCGGTTAAACTGCAAAACCCAACCCTGAAATTAAAATTTGCTGCAGACCTCGCGGAAAAAAAGCTTCTGACCTATCAGTTGCGGGGGAAGAACTGGGTCGGAGGTCCCCCGTCGACCAGAAAAAGGGGGCCTGTTGTGGCGCTGGTCGACACATCAAAGTCGATGCGAGGTCCCCCCGAGACGATAGCAAAAGCCACGATCCTGGCTATTGCCCGGAGGATGCTGAAAGATGAGAGAGACGTGAAAGTAATCCTCTTTTCATCACGGAATCAGCTGGATACAATAGACCTTACAGGTACGAAGAGGATGGCCGGGGAGTTTCTTGAATTCCTCAATCAAACATTTGGCGGAGGCACTGATTTTAACACTGCCCTGAAGGCGGGAATGCAGTCCCTGAAAGAGCCACAGTTCAGGAGCGCTGATCTTCTCTTTATCACTGACGGTGGCTCGAAAATCTCGAACAAAGCGCTTCTTGAGGAGTGGAAATCCCTGAAAAAAGAGCAGGACGCTCGGATTTTCTCGATGATCATAGGCAGGACGACTGCTGGAGGTCTTGAGCAGGTGTCGGATGAGACCTACCTTATGCAAAAGGCTGATACCTGGAGGCCGGGTAACAGCCCCGCTCATCTGATACGGCAGATTGCGAAGAAGTCCCGGTGAAGAGGAAATGGTCTTCGTAATTTAGAATACGCTTCCCGGGGCATCATGTTACGAACGGCCATGACACCTGATCGCCCAAAAAATGATTCGTACAGTGGATTTCCACACGGCCAAAAAAAACGCAGAGATTTCTCGGTCTGGCAGGCACCCACGGCATGCCTGACTCAATGTGATCTCTCCACTCCTGATTATTCTCGTCTTCCCCCGTCGTACTTCTCGATCAGTGCCGTCACCCGCCGCACGTCCTCGCCCTGCTTCCGCGCCTCCGCCAGGTAGAGGCTGAAGACCTCGTCGGTGACGACGTGGAGGAGGGGTTTGTACATGTCGGCGTGCTGGGAGAGGTCGAACCACCGCGCCTCGGCCTCGGTGAGGTGGAGGGAGCGGTACTCCCCTTCGTGGGGAGCAAAGACCGGGTTCTCCTGGTGCGGCGTCCGCAGCACCAGGTCTGCGAGGGGCGTGCGGGGGATCGGCTCGGCGACCGAGATGAAGACATCGTCGAGCATCTCCGCGGCGATGAACTCCTTCGTGGCCTCGTAGTCCTCCGCGGTCTCGGTCGGGTAGCCGACGATGAAGCACCCGGCGACCTTCAGGCCGTGCTGGCGCGACCTCTCCACGGCGTCGTGCATCTGTGCGACGGTCACGCCCTTGCCCATCTGCCTGAGAATGCGGTCGCTCCCTGACTCGAAGCCGAAGAAGAGCCAGCCGATGGTGTACTTCCGGATCGCCTCCAGGATCTCGTCGGTGATCGCGTCCACCCTGATGTCGGGTGCCGAGACATTCCTTGGGCCGAGTTCCTCGGCGAGCATTTCGAGGAGGGCGATGACGGCGTCGTCGTCGATCGCGCCGTCATAGCCGTACAGGGACCCGGTGCCTCCGGAGACCGAGAGCCTCTTCGCCCCTTTCTCCCTGAAGGCCCGTACCTCCTCCCTGATCTCGTCGAGGTCGCGGCTCCTGATCTCGCGGCCGAAGAAACGGGGCACCTGGCAGAAGGTGCAGGCCCCTGTGCAGCCGCGGTGTGTCTCAATGTAGGCGTTCGCACCCCTGATCGACTGCTGCCCGATGGTGTCGGGGATGAGGGGGAGGGGTCGCCTCTCCACCGGCGCCTTCGGTGCCGGAGGTGTGACGACCACGGTCTTTTCCCCGTCTGCATAGGCGATGCCCGGAAGGTCAGGGTGTATCCCCCCGTCAAGGAGGCGGGGCACCGTCACTTCGCCCTCGCCGACGACCACGGCGTCGGGGGCGAGTTCGCCGAGGACGTACTCCGGGTATGCGGAGACAGGGCCGCCGATATAGACGGGCCTGCCCGACTGCCTGACGCCGGCGACAAAAGTCTTCATCTCGGGGTCCATCAGGTGCTGGCTCGAGTACAGGGAGAGGAGGACGGCATCTGCGTCGCCGGCCGCAAGCGCGGTGGAGAGGGCGACCTCGTGCCCCGCCTCCCGCACCACTCCGCCGATGAGCATGGCGCCGTAGGTGGCGATCCCCGGCGAAATGACCACGGTCTTCATCCCGTGATCTTTCGGCCCGGAGGGTCTTGAAGGATGCGATCAAGCGTCGGGTTTCGGCGGGGCGGGGGAGACACGCACCTGACCAAACTCCGCCCTTCTCAGGTGTCAGAGGCCGGGAGAGGTCCCACCTGCCACTCGCGGTAGATCCCCGACCCTGCCACCACCGTCCCGCCGGCAGAGATCCAGCCCTCGGGTTCGCCGGTGATGGTGAGGTGATAGTGGTCTGAATAGCGATTGGAGATCCAGGCATCGAAGAACTCACTCCAATCATTTCTCCCCTCAATTTCTGAGGATATCTCGACCCGTGTCCCGTTCTCGTAGTACGCGTAGACGGGAATGGTATAGGTGCAGGAATAACCCGGGTTGTTGCCGTGCGTCTTCACCTCCCCTGGAGAGCAGTCTGCAGGCGTGAGGTCCTGCCTGGAGGAGAAGAGGGATTCGTTCCCGAACGGGTGGAGGGTGTTGACCAGGTGCGGCACGACCTCGGGACTGAACTTCTGGCCGAGTGACGTGTAGTTATGATACTCTACGGAGATCTCCTCCCCGGCGTCCATGACCGGTGCGGTCAACCGGAGATATGTCCGGCCTTCGACAAGGAGGAGGGAGGATGAGATATTCTCCGGGAGACGACCGGAGTAGAACTCGTCGGTGATCGGTTCCGGGCCGATAGCCGGACTGTCGCCGTGCGCCGGGATGGGGACGAGGAAGGTCACGTTCTCGATGGGCGTCTCGGTCTGGATGGTGAGTTCATACGTATAGCGGGCACTCAGAAAAGAGGGCTCCTCAGAGGCACTGCCGCTCAGAATGATCAGGGGGAGGACGAAGAGGAGGAGGGCGAGCACCGGCAGCGGGAGGACCGAGACTGCGGCCCGCCCTGTCGTGGTTTCGTGGAGTTCTCTGACCCCGACAGCCGCGAGGCCCAGGGTCCAGACCCATGCAGGAAGGCCGATGAGCGGGACCCACCCGAGGAGGAGGCCGGGGGTGGCGGCGTATGCGAGGACCTTGAACGTCTCCTTCATGCCGTTCCCGCCGATGAGGAGGACGACGAAGAGGTGGAGGGTCAGGGCGGCGAGGACGAAGAGGACGATCGTGCCGATCGCGTCGGCGATGACGGTGACGAGCACAGCAAATACGATCAGTCCGGGTTCTCCCCCGGACACCAGAACAAGCCCGCCGGTGACGAGAAGGCAGAGGAGGACGATGTTGACGGCGAGGAGGGTGCCGAAGTATGCGAGGGCGTCGCCGGGATCGTCGGTTCGGGCATCTCGAAATGTCTCGACAGGGTCGATGAGGAACCCCTGTGCTCTTTCGACGGTCTTCTGCCCCATGCGGAGAGTGAAGAGGGGGGAGGATATATCAGTTCTGTTTTGTGGGGCAGCGGGAGAACCTGATCTGGTAGAAGGGGGTCCGTGTCTTCCCTTTCGCTCCCGCCGGGACCCCGAAAAAAAGAAGAGTTCAGTTCTCTCTCCGGGCCGCGAGGTACCCGAGGATCGCAAGGGCACCGAGGGCCGGGACGACCATACCCGGCGACTTCTGCGTTGTCGGCGGGACCGCTGCAAGCTGCGCCGAGACAGGAGTCTTTGCGCCGGTATTCACGGTGGCGGTCGTCGTCCAGTCGACATAACCCTTGAGTTTGAGGGCGACGGTGTAACTACCCTGTGCAAGGTCGTTGAGCGTCACCGGGGTGACCCCCTTGTAGGCATTGTTCAGGTAGACCTCGGCCCCGGCCGGGTCTGAGGTGACATCCACCGAACCCATGCTGGCGCCCGGAGTCTGGAGGGTCGAGCGCACCGTTGACTGCCGGCCCGAGTTCACGTTCACCGAGGTGACCGCGTCCCGGTAGCCGTCGAGTTTGAGGGTCACGGTGTGGGTGCCCGGCGAGACGCCGATGACCACAAAGCCCTCAGGATAGGTGCGGCCCTGGTAGGCACCGTCCAGGTAGATGTAGGCCCCGACGGGATCTGAATAGACCGCGATGGTGCCGAAGACCGGCTTTGGTTCAGGCGTGAGGCTCACGGAGATCTGGGCCTGCTGGTTTGCGACGACATTCACCGGCCCGCTCCATTCCTGGTACCCGGCGAGTTCGACGTCGACATAGTGCCTGCCCTCGGCAATGCCGGAAAGGGTCCGCGGGGTTGTCCCCTTGTACACACCGTCAAGGTAGATGTTTGCGCCCGAGGGACCGGACGAGACATAGACCGAACCGAGCGTCGGTTTATGTGTCAGGGAGGCATAGACGTCCGTGACCTGACCGGCCTTCACGCGGGCGGTGCTCTGCCAGGTCTCGTAGCCGTCGAGGGCGACCTCGACGCGGTGGTCGCCGGCAGAGAGGCCTGAGATATGCTGGGCGGTCCTGCCGTAGTACGACCCGTCCACATAGACCTTGGCGCCGCTCGGCGAGGAGGTCACCGAGAGGGTGCCGGTGGTCGTCGGGGCCGGTGTCGGGGCCGGGTTCAGGGTGATGTACACCGTCTTTGTCTGACCGGTGGCGGGGTACTTGCCTATCGAGGTCGACGAGGTGTAATACCCGTCCATGACGGC
Organism: uncultured Methanofollis sp.; assembly: GCF_937919355.1. Taxonomy (GTDB): domain Archaea; phylum Halobacteriota; class Methanomicrobia; order Methanomicrobiales; family Methanofollaceae; genus Methanofollis. The sequence goes on from NZ_CALFSA010000032.1 coordinate 7,958, forward strand.
TTTTGCCGTGGTGTACGGCGTGCCGGTGGTATAGACCGGGACATTCAGTTCGCCCCCGGCGATCTGCCCCTTGTAATCGCCGTCAAAATAGATCGATGCACCTTCCACGTTGCAGCGCACCTGGACCCATGCCTCGTCCCCGCCGACAGCGGCAACGGACATGACAAGGAGGAGCAGGGCCATCAGCACCGCTCCCCCTGCAATGACTCTCTGTGTGATCATGATAATCACGCAAAAATGGCGATACTTGATATTTATAATTTCCGCTTTTTACCGGCAATTGTATCGCCGATTATGCATATTTGCGATTATCTGGATTTTTTATCTTTGAATCTGGTTTATATCTGGATAATACCTGGCGCCCCTCAGGTCATCGCCCGGCGTGCGATCGTGCGGGCATACCTATCGGTGACTGCGGCGAGGAGGAGAGTCCCGCAGAGGACGATGGCGAGGACGACCCAGTGCCAGGAGACGGCGGCCCCGGCGGCGAGGAGGACGATGAAGTTCGCCGGGTTTGCCGGGACTGCAAGTGCGGCGAGGAGGACGGCCACAAGCCCGGTCGAGAAGATGAACTGCGCGTTTGTCCGGTCCCTGAAGTGGAGGGCGGTGAGGGCGGCGAGGAGGATCAGGACGAGCGAGGCCGCGGAGACGTGGATGAGCACTTCGACGATATTGTGGACGGCGATGCCGTTGAGGGCGAGGAGGAGGAGCCAGGCGCCGCCCTGGAGGGGGACGAGCACCCATGCGGCGACGACCTTCCCCCAGAGTATTTCCGTGAAGGTAAGGGGGGTGGAGAGGAGGGTTTCGAGGGTCCGGGCACTGTACTCCTCGGTGATGAAGTCAATGATCAGGCTTGCCGAGATGATGGCGGGCATGAAGAGGAGGAGGGGGATGAGGAGGCCGTAGATGAAGAGGAAAAAGCTCTGTCCCCCTGCCCCTTCCGGGACGGCGACCTCGATAGGTGCTGCCGCGAGGCGGTCTGCCCGCACGTGCCTGAGGAGGGCCTCGTACTCCTCGAAGTCCTCCTTCAGTTCCACGCCCACGACCGCAGCCTGAATATCATTTTTCAGGGTGTACAGGGTGACCTGCACAGGTTCCACAGCCCCGGGCTGTGTCGGCGGCACATAGACGACGGCCGCAAGTTGCCTCTCTTTCAGGGCGGCGATCGCGGGGGAGAGGTCCATCTGGTAGACGGCAAATGTGTCGTCGGCCTCCAGGATACCCCGCAGGGGAGAGTTTGCTCCGGCATAGCCGACGGCATAGACCCCGCCCGCCCGGTCCATCGAGGCCGGGTCGTAGAGTGAGGTGAGGCCGATGACCAGGAAGGAGGAGAACATGGCGATGAAGACCTGGAGGAGGATCGCGAGCACGATCGTCCGCTCGTGCCCTATCCCCCTGAACTCCTTTTTTGCGACGGTCCAGACGTGTCGTGCGTTCATAGGGCGCCTCCGATGAGTATGAGGTTATAGAGGGCGTGGACCCCTGCGGCGATGACAAGGCCCGGGAGGTACATGCGCCGTCCCCCGGCCTTGACCGCCGCGCCGACGATGAATGCCCCTCCCGCATGGAGGAGGAAGGGCATCCAGAGGAGGCCGACGCCCGAGAAGAGGATGGTCCCGAAGACCGAACCGGTGACCTGGGCGACCATCACGAAGAGGAGGAGTTTCTCGCCGATGAGGAAACCGGCGCCGGTCGCCACAGCGGCGAGGACGAGGTTCTTCCAGGTGAAGGTGCCCGGTCTCCCCCTGAGGACGGCGATGATGCCGATCGACTTCGCCACCTCCTCGGTGGCGGCGGCGAGGAGGATGAGGAGGATGAGAGAGAAGGGCATCGGGATGTTGAAGAGGAGGACGAGGTACATCAACTGCACCATGAAGACGAGGGGTATGATGCAGGCGTTGAGGGCGACGAGAGAGGCGATCGGGTGCCCCCGCGCCATCGCCCCCCTGACGAAGGAGATGATCCGTGAGGTGAGACTCTCCTGGGAGAAGAGCCTCTCTTCGTTGAAGTTCCGCACGCAGAGCCAGAGCACGGCGAGGGACGAGAGCCAGAAGAGGGCGGTGGCGTAGAGGTAGTCCGCGGCAGCAAAGCCTGTGCCCTCGAACTGGAGGACGACAAGGGTCAGCGGGGATATCCTGCTGATGGCGTGGACGTTTGCGAAGATCGAGGGGAAGAAGAGGTACGACGTGATGACGGTCGAGAAGAAGATGGAGAGGAAGGAGAGTTCCCGGAAACTCCGCGCCGTCATGCCGATGAGGAGGGCCGCCGCCAGGAAGAAGACGATCACCGGGATCAGGGGGAGGAGGACGAGGAACGACCCGCCTGTCAGGAGGATGATCGCCGCGGAGACGGCGAGCATCAGGAAGAAGTACGGGACGGCCTTGCCGAGGATGATCGCGAGCGGCCCTGCAGGGGTGGAGAGGAGGGCCTCGCCCCGCCGGTCGACGCGTTCGTTTGCGATTGACATCATGTAGAACTGGGAGGTGAAGTACAGGGGGAAGATGAAGACGAAGACGTAGATGAGAGAGTCGAAGGGGAGAGGAGGGGCGAGTTGCGAGGGGGTCTTGAACTCCCCGAGGTCGGGCCCGCTCGAGACCATGTCCACGTACCTGGAGACCTGATCATCCCCATCAGAGGCGAGTTTCTCTCTCATGTCGCCGGTGGGCATGGACTGCACCGGCGCCGGGGTCGGCACCGCCTCGACGGGGCCGGAGGGCGACGGCACGTCCTCTCCCTGCGGGTGGAGAGAGACGGTCTGCCCGCTTTCCGTCGCCGTGAAGTCGAGTTCGCTTGTCAGTTCAACAGTATCGATCCAGAGGGGGTAGGCGGCGAAGAGGTCGTCCTCCGCGGTGTAGACGGTGTTCCTGTAGTGCCGCCAGGCCGTTGCAAAGGCCGAGAGTGCGGCCTGACCCCTATCCGTCTCTGTGGCATATGCCTGCCCGCCGCTGACGACCAGGTCGTAGCCCGCCAGATCCTGCGAGAGGGTCGCACTGTCGACGAGGTGGACGGTGAAGAGCGGGTCGTGTGCAAGGACAGCGGCGATGTCCGGGTCGTCGGTGGCGGCGGCATAGAGTCCGTCCTGCAGGTGGACGCCGCTCTGGGCCGCAAGGCCCGACGCCAGGAAGAGGGCGAGGAGAAGAACAGCGGTCATGGGGAGGATCTCCCTGCTCATTGTGGAGAGGGAGCGTTTTGCCTCCCACCGTGCAATTGTCAGGACATTTCTGGCGCTGATCGGGATCGACTCCTTGAGATCAATGGTGCCGCGGGGAATATGATTTATCCGGTGGGTGCCGACCTGATCCCCAATGATTGCAGCGCGGGATCTGGTGAAGGACTACGGGGCCTTCCGCGCCCTGGACGGTGTGAGTTTCGACTTCGGCGATGCCGGCATCCTGGGGATCGTCGGGCACAATGGCGCCGGCAAGACGACGCTCCTGAAGATCCTCTCCGGCCTCCTCGCCCCGACGTCGGGGGCGGTCGAGATCGGGGGGTGCGACATCATCAAGCACCCTGCCGCTCACAAGAGCGCCCTCGGTTACCTGCCCGAGGAGTCCCGCCTCTACGAGACGATGCAGGTGTACGACTACCTCTCTTTCTTCGGCGAGATATACGGTCTCGACAGCGGGACGGTCAGGGAACGCGGCGAGCGTATCCTCTCCTCCCTCTCCCTCGACGCGGGCGAGAAGAAGATCGGGGAACTCTCCAAGGGGATGCGGAGGAAGGTGGCCATCGCCCGGTCCCTCATCCACGACCCGACATTTCTCGTCTACGACGAACCGACCTCAGGCCTCGACCCCATGACAGGGCGGTTCATCGGGGAGTACCTGAAGGGTCTGCGGGACGAGGGGAAGACGATCGTCCTCTCCGCCCACAACCTCTACCAGGTCGAGGAGATCTGCGACAGGGTGATGATCCTCCGCCGCGGCACGATCGAGGCCTTCGGCACGATGCCGGAACTGCGGGAGCGTTTCGGCTCTCTCACCTATGCGGTCTACTTCACCATCGCCGACCCCGGCGCACTCGACCTTGCCTATACCTGCACCGCAGGGGTCTGTATGGCCGAGGCCGGGGACATCGATGAGATGAACGCCGTCACCTCGATGGTCGCCGCGGCCGGAGGACGGGTGGAGAGGATCGAGTCGCGGTATCCGAGCCTTGAGGAGATGCTCGTCGCGGTGGGGAAATAATACCCCGATATTTTTGAGTCGGCGATATCTGGGGGGAAATCCCAAAATTCTCGTTCTATCTCCATATCACCGGGTGCAGGTCATTTCACCCGCGTGACTGGGAGTTATTGTCATTTTTGGAGGTATCTCCATGAAAATAAGGCGTAAATCGGGACAATTTTCAGCCCCGCTCCCTCCCCCTCCCCGACACCAGGGGAGGCCGGGAAAGGGGCGACATTACCCGGACTCGTACATGCGGCTCAGGAGCGTTGAGTCCTGCCGGATTTTATCCTGTTTCGCGCATAGCCTCCGGTATGCCCGGATCGCTGGATCTCCCGGATCTTGCCCCGAATTTGGGTCGTGATCTCCTGATTGGGGGAAGATCCGGGCGTATTTGACACGTGCGTGTCTGACGGGGCCTCGCCCTCATGTTCTGACATACGGGCAACACAGGGCCTTTGATGTGTCTCTGGAGATCCTGGTTCGGGAGTGCCTGGCCCTGCGGTCTCGATTGTGAGGACGGCGGTGGACCCTCTCCTCCCCGTGGGATCGGATCACCCCGGCGAGAGCACGAGAATTTCCCCGAGCTCTATGGTCGAAGATCGTCGCCGGACGAGTGTCCGGGAATAACGGAAAGAAACCGTTCCAGATCTTTTTTCCGGACTCCTCGGGCAGAACCGCCGGAAGAAGATCTCGATCAGAGAACAAAACGGTGCGGCAACACAGCGAATGAATACACAGAAGAGACGAATACAAAGAACGGGCCTG
>NZ_CALFSA010000033.1 GCF_937919355.1 uncultured Methanofollis sp.
GCGGCCTGCTGCCGTTGGGTGCGAAGACTTCTCTGACCCGCCCGGGGGGTGTACGGCGGGGGAAGAGTGCGACATTCTCTGCAATGGTCGCCCCTTCCTTCCTGTCGTTGACGACGGTGCCAAGCCAGTTCTGGTAGGTGATCCCGCCGGGCTGGGGGTGAAGGGGGAGCATCTCGGTGGATTTTTTGTCTTTCCTGTAATAGGGACTCAGGGGATGGACCCAACCGGCGTACTTGATCCCGTAAGGTTTTGCACGATACTGGGTGACGAGGTGGTCGGTCGCCTCACCGCAGAGGTCGCAGGTGCCTGGCGTGGCGCCATCGAAGTCAAGGAGGATCCGTCTCGGCATGCCCCAGAAGGCCTGGTCCGGGTGAGCATCCGCCGGTGTCGTGACATCCTTCCCTTCACTCGTTCTGACCTGCCCCATCCAGGGAAATCTCCGGTCGTCCTCTGCCTTGGCCTTCTCTCCCTCATCGTCGCGGTCGAGGACATTTGCCCAGACGGTCTGCCAGAGTGTGGGGCCGAGGATGACAGTGGTCATCGGGCCTCCGCCCCGCATCGATGTCATGTGTCCTCGCCCGCCGCCGGGTGCATTGGTCTGAAGAGTGTAAAGGGCCAGGGCGGCGCATGCCGGACATAGCCCGTTTAATGTATCCCGTTTGACGAACCAGTCTGTATTCTCGTTGATCTTGGTATCTTCAGGCATCCCGATGATGAGGTCGCGCACAGACCAGACTGTCCCGTCATCGAGTCCGGTTTCCTGCATGAACCTCGGGCCGTCTCCGTCGAGGTTGAAGGCGCCGGCAACCCTGGTAAACTCTTTTTTCAGTGTTGATGGTTCCGGTGGTTCGAGAAGAAACTCTCTCCACTCTTCTTCATCTTCAGGTGGGATGACGGTCTGGCAGAGGCCGATAAGGTACTGGATGAGGGCGCCGTCAAAGTCGGGGCGGAGAGTGACGATGGCGGTTGCAGGATTATTTTCATGGTCTGCTGTCATCTCCCAGGGTGCGATGGTTTTTCTTGTGCCGTCTCTGCACCTGACCGGGATCCAGCGGTCAAGGATCAGGTTTGTGATGGTGTACACCTCCTGATTTGTGTCCCTAACTTCACTACATATTCCATGCATTCTCTCCTATGGTCTACCATATTATAAACTCTCCTCTTTATTTCCGTTCAACGGAGACTCCGCAGGTTGTATCATAGGTAATAACGACCTCCTGCCCGGATATTTTCCGTCCCGTCCCTCTCCATGCGCCCTTTTCATACCTGAGAGGGACGATGATGGTGCCGCGCCCGTGATCGTGCATCGCTTCCTGTGCTCTTTCAACGGCCTGTTTGAGGTCGCCGTCAAATTCACCCGGTCCGGCAACTTCTTTCTCCCGCACACTGACCTGACTGAGATCCCAGGCGATCCTCGGGTCTGCTTCATCTGCCCAGGGAAGGAAATGCTCGCCGTCCCACCGTGCGAGTCTCAGGGTCACCGTCGGCTCCCCGAGGCGCGTTGGCGTTCTGACGTCATCTTCCCAGAGCCCGCCGGTTTCTGCATATCCCCCCTTGAACTTGAGGGCGTTCTGAAGTCCAAACGAGGCGTCAGCGTTTTCCGTTCCCCTGACTTCCGCGGCGAGCCTCATGAAACCTGGAGGAATTTCACCATCGCTTCTCTCACCGAATACCGCCTCGACGAAGGGGTGAGCATCTCCGGGCATGACGATCTCTCCTTTTTCGTGGAGGAGCCTGGCAGTGAGCCAGAGGCGGGCGTGGTCAGGATAGACCGCAGCCCCCCCAGGGAAGAAGGATCGATACCATGTCTCGTCCGGTTCGGCGGTGAGAGGAGGAGAGAGTACGATGAGTCTTGCCTCGCCGCGGTCACCGCGTTCGTGGCGGTGGAGCCGCCCTGCTCTCTGGATGAGCCTGTCAATGGGGGCGAGGTCGCTGACCATGAGGTCGAAGTCGAGGTCCAGGGACTGTTCGACGACCTGGGTGGCGACGAGGACCTGGCTTGCCCGGGCCTCTTCTTTGCTGCCTTTCCCGAAGAGTGTGGTGATCTCCTTCTCGACCCTGAGGCGATCGGCGAGGGCGACGCGGGCATGGAAGAGATGCACATCTTTGGCCGGAAGGAGAGTGGAGAGGTGCTGCCAGGCTGCAACGGCATCGGCGACGGTGTTCCGTATCCAGCAGGCGCACTTCCCTTCTCGTGCCGCCCTGACAATCGCCCCCTCTGCCTCGTCCGGGGATGCGGTGAGAGTGACGACCACCTGTTTGCGCTTTTCTTGGGGGAACGAAACCGCACTGGGTCCACCCTGGCAGATGTGCGTGAGGAGGGGGTAGCCGTCTCCATCTGTTTCTGTTTCTATTCCCTGGATGCGGCGTGCAAAACTTGCGGCGAGTTCGCGGCGCTGGACTGCTGGTAGAGTTGCTGAGAGGAGGATGGCGCTTCCCCCCAGTGCGCCGTGGAACTCCAGAAGCCTCTGGAGGAGGGCATGCATATATCTGTCGCAGGCATGGACTTCGTCGACGATGAGGACGTTCCGGGCAATCCCGAGGAGGCGGAGTGACTGGTGCTTCACCGGCAGGACTGCAAGAAGGGCCTGGTCGATGGTTCCGACGCCGACCTGTGCGAGGAGTGCTTTTTTTCGGTTGTCTGCGAGCCAGGACGTGCCCGCGGTTCCATCTCTGTCCCCTTCGAGGTATGCCTTCATCAGCCTGTAGAGGTGACTGGCGGAATGGGCGAGGACGGTGGAGTAGGTATGGTCGGAGAAGAGGTGATCCGACATCTTCCCGATACGTTCATACATTGCATTTGCGGTTGCCATTGTGGGGAGGGCGACATAGATGCCCTCTCCCTCTCCCTGTGCCATCAACCGGTGAGCAAGGGTGATGGCGGCTTCAGTCTTCCCGTTCCCTGTTGCGTCTTCGATGATGAAGAGATGAGGGCCGGTGCCGAGGGGTGCGGTGGCGACGTACCTCTGCAGGGGTGTCGGGGATTTTTCAGGAAAGAGATCGGGGAAGAGGGAGTTCAACCCGCAATATCTGGCAGGATGTGCGGGGGCTGCCTTTTTAGCCAGGACTGCCTTTTCCGCCCGTGGTATTGCGGTGTCCCTGAAATAACTCTCGGGTGTGATGGTCGGGTCCTGGGAGGGGAAGTAGCGAGCATCGGATCCTATCCAGTCGGCGAGGACGCAAAGGCCGGAGAGGAGCCATGATGCCTTTTTCATCGCTTTTGGTGTGTCCCGGTCTACTGGAAGGGGTATGGGTCTGTCTTTCAGGAACAGGGCCGAGCAGTCGCGGGCGAATGCCTCGGCCGCCACAAGGTCTTCTGGGAGGAAGAACTCTCTCAGGGTGGTCTCCTCCTCCCGGGGCGGCTGGCCATGGTGACCGCAGACCGCTCGCAGGAGGGGGAGGATGACATCCTGCCCTCTCTCCTGGCTGTCCCCTTCTTTGAAGCCGAGCCAACCCTCTTCTGTTGCTTTCGGCCAGAGATGTTCCCTCCAGAGGCGGTACCCGAGGTCAGTATGATAACCGGTCCGCAGGTCTGCATGCATGACATCTGCTTCCGGATCTTTATTCTGGAAGGCCGGGGTCGAAAGCTTGCCCGAGTCATGGATGGCAAGGAGAAAACAGACAAGGTGTTCAAAGTCGGAATTGGGGATGTGGAGTACGTTCAAACGCTCTCTGAGGAGGGGATCTGACCTGAGGAGGACGGCCCCCACCGCCGCAACATCGAGGGCATGATACGGGAGGGGGTGGTACGCCCGGTTCTTTCCATCTTCCCGTATGGTCTTGCCCCAGTACCTGAAGTGTGGAGGGAGAGGGGAGTCCATATGGCTTTCAGTCTGTGTTATGGGAACTCGAAAGACCATTGATCTCTGAATGGGCGTTTTAATATATAAATGGGGCTAGCAGGGGGTGAAAGT
>NZ_CALFSA010000034.1 GCF_937919355.1 uncultured Methanofollis sp.
GTCAAACTCGTCGGGCGAGAACCGTACCTGATGGGGGGATATGGTGACCAGATCCCGGTCCGTTTCATCGAAGTCAAAAATGCGATCGGGAGGAGACCGGGTTGGACCGCTACCCAGGCTGTAAAATCCGGGCAGGTCGCCGTGATCCATACCTCCCTCGTTGAAGGGCCGCAGTACTTCATCGGCCGTCAGTACCTCGCCGCCTGGTTCTACCCGGAGCAGTGCGCCGGTCTCGAGCCTGCCGCAGTTCAGGCCGAGTACCTCTCCCGGTTCCAGGGGCTTCCTGAACCTGCGGGGACCTATGTCTCTGGAGGCATGGGATGAAGGGCGGAATCCTTCTTGCGACGACTGCCCTTCTGGTCCTCGTCCTCGTCGCCGGAGTCCACCTCTCCACGTCCTACGACCAATACAGCCGCTACAATGTTCAGTGGAACGGGACTTCCTCCTTCTTCTCTGTCCTTGAAGAGGTGGGTGCTCATGAGATCAGCGACCCTGCCGACCTCTCGAACTACGCCGATGCGACGCTCCTGATCATTGCCCCTGCAGGGCCCCCGCAACCTGTGCAGGTTGCGGCCTGGAGAGAGTTCCTCGCGCGCAACAACACGATCATACTCTGTGACGATTTCGGGACCGGCGACGCCATGCTCAGGGCACTTGGGGCCACGATCTGGATTCATCCCTACCCAGTCGTCTCTGTGGACCGGGATTATTCCACTCCCGCCGCGGTTGCAGCGCATCCTGTTGAAAATACCTCTCTTCTTCAGAATGTCTCAACCGTCATTCTCGATAGACCAGCTGCTCTTGAGGGCGGCGACACCCTTCTTAGGACTTCCCTCCTTTCCTGGGTCGATACCAACAGGAATGCCACTCTCGATGGTAGCGAGGAAATGGGCCGCTTCACGGTCTCTGCACGGGAGCAGATTGGCGGTGGCGAGGTGATCGTTGTTGGTGATCCCGGGATCTTTCTCAACTCAATGATGGGCATAGGGAAGGGCAACAAGCAGTTCATTGACACCCTCCTCACCCGTCGTCCGATACTTCTCGTCGAGCAGGGATGGAGCAGGACGGCAGAGGCCGGGCCTGTGACCGGGGCTATCAGGTGGGTGAAGGAGCGGCCCCTTCTCCAGATCAGTACCGCCGCCCTTTTCATAATAGGGGCTGCATATTATTTTAGAAAATGGATCGGGAAGTAGATGGCATGGACATGACAGAGGAGAGCGTGAAACAGATCTCCGACACCTATGCTGAGATTCTCAAGGCCGCACAGCACTATGTGGTCGGCAACGAACCCCTCATCAAGATGACTGTCATAGGCATCCTTACTGAGGGTGCGGTTCTCCTTGAAGGTGTTCCGGGGACAGCGAAGACAACGATTGCAAAGATAATGGCGAATCTTCTTTCTTCGTCTTTCAGGCGTGTCCAGGGGGCGGTGGATGTCCAGCCCGCTGACATCCTGGGTGTGCGGATCTTCTCTCCTGAGACCGGAACTTTTGTGCTGCAGAAGGGCCCTGTCTTCTCGAACTTTCTCCTCGTCGACGAGATCAACCGCCTGACCCCGAAGACTCAGTCCGCCCTCCTTGAAGCGATGAGCGAGCACCAGGTGACGATCGACGGTGAGACCTACCCCCTCCCGAAGCCGTATATCGTGATGGCGACGCAGAACCCCTATGAGTTCGAGGGGACTTTCTCTCTTGTGGAAGCGCAGCGCGACCGGTTTATGTTCAGCCTCCCCCTCTCCTATCTTGAAGCCGACGACGAACTTGAAATTCTCCGGCGCGATCAGGCGGGGCGTCTCCAATGGGCAGAATACGAGGCTTCGCTCACCCCCCTCCTCACTCCCCAGGAGACTGCCCGCATGATTCGCGTGGTCCGGCAGATCCACACCAGCGATGCGATCCTCCGCTACATCGCCGATATTGTGGATGCGACACGAAATCACGGTGATATCCAGCTCGGAGCGAGCAGCCGCGGTTCTCTTGCGCTTCTGCGGGGTGCAAAGGCCCATGCCGCCCTGCAGGGGAGGACGTACGTCATCCCTGACGACGTCAAGGCGGTCGCCCCTGCAGTCCTCAGTCACCGTCTTATCCTTGAGCGCGAGGCGCTCATCGGTGATGTGACAACCAGTGGGGTCGTGCGCGAGATCCTCCAGATCGTCGAGGTGTCCTGAGCTGTGAAGGGCGGTCCCGCCGTGCAGGGACTGGGGGTGCTTGCCCTGGCTCTTGGTGTTTATGCGGTGCTTTTTGACGATCCTGCTGGATCTGCTGTTGCTGGCGTGATCGCTCTCTTCATCCTCTTCAGGGCGGCCCTTTTTTGTCGTGCCGTCGCTGCCCTTGTGAGGTCGGTTACCGTGGAGCGGACACTGGGAAAGAGGATTGTACGGCAGGGGGGGCGCCTGCCTGTAAAGGCCTTGCTTACATACAATGCGTCCCTCCCTCTTTCTGTCAGTGCGGAGGACATTTTACCGGCTGTTGCAGTCATTGATGGGGTGCAGGCAGGAGAAGAGCAAAGGCCGGGCCATCTCTTCATCAGGTATGTACTCAGGCCTATGGCTGCTGGTGAGACTTCTTTTCGAGGCCTCAAATTCTCAGTTCATGACTCTTTTTTTTCAGGGACGATCAGACTGGGGCGTTCTGATCTCTGCACTCCTCCTTTCCGCGTTGTTCCTGAGTCTGTTCGTCAAAAGGGGTATGGCCTTGGTGCAGGGGAGGGATTAAGCGGAGGAGGAAAGACTCTTCTTGGAGGCGAGGATATCAGGGGATTCCACGAATACATCCCGGGCGAGGATCTGGCACGGGTGGACTGGAAGATCTCGGCAAAGTTTGGGGCACTCTATATCCGCGAACCCGAGGGGGAGAGCGGGGGGGCGCCTCTGGTCATCATCGACCTTCCTGATTGTCATGACGCCCCGGAAGCGGAAGACTTTGCCAGGTTCTCGATTGTCGCAAGCGGTGAAGCTGAAGGGATATGCACACACTTCGACGCATGCCCTCTCCTTCTCATTTCCGGGGGGGAGATCCTCACCTTTCTTCGGGGTTCCCCGGATAACAAGGAATTTGTCTCTGCACTTGCGGCGATCAGGCCGGTTGAACGGGCGACCCATCTCTATCGCTATCTTGACCCGAGTGGTGTGCGGGCCCGCATCCGTGTTCCTCCTGTCGGCGGGGAGGGACTGTTCAGGGCTCGTCTCACCTCACTCGTCCCCGTCTTTGGGGGTACGAAGGGGTTTCTTCCTTTCAGGCTTGCAGTGGCCAGGACGATGCGCGTGTCCGGGGCCTCTGCGGTCGTGATCTATACGACCGGCCGGGGTGATTGCAGTCACCTCTCCCAGATCCTCATAGAAGCGGTGCGACAGGAACTTAGTGTCAGGCTCAGGGTGCCGGCAGAGATGCGTAAACCCGTGGAATGGCAGATTGGGTCAGGCACCACTGTCCAGGTGGAGGTGTTCTGAACGGACTCGCGGATTGGGGAGGGCGCCGTCGTGATCGCTGGCATCCTGGCCGCCTCCTGTGGAGGGGACGATCTTACCTGCCTTGTAGCGATCGCTGCATATATCGGAGTTGTAGCGCTGACGAGATCAACGGAGGGAGGCTGGTTTATGCATCTCTGCGCCGGTTGCCTTGTGGCGGTGGCTGCTGGACTCTCCTCTCCACTCTGGGCCATCATCGTCATGCTCCTTGCGCTCGGTTGTGCAGGTGCCGAACTGGATCTTTTTGCTATGGGAGGAGAGAAGGGTGCCTATCTGCTCTTCTCTGTGCTGGTGCTTGTCCTCACCCTCATCCTTACAACAGGGATAAGGCATGCCGTTCTTCCCCTTGCTGTCTTTGCTCTGGTATTTCTCATAGGCATGGGTGTCGTTGCAATTGCATGGGCAAGAACTGTCTGGAAAGCGCAGATTGGTGACATATGAAATTCTCTGAGATGAATACAACGTTTCAAGCGGCTATCGTGCTTCTTCTTGCTGCTGTAGCCGCCCTGCTCCTTGCAGCCCTCAGCAACCGGGGTGACCTCACGACGGCCATGCTTGTCCTCGCCGGTTTCGGGTGTTTTGTAACCGCCATCTTTCTCCTTGCTCTCTCGAAGAGGGAGTCACTCGACCCTGACGTCACCGCACTTCTCCCAGTTCAGGGCACGATCGCAGTCGCGACCCTCGTTGCAGACCTTGGCGTCCAGGGCGATGCTCTTTTCTTTCCCCCGGATGAAGAAGGCAGGGTTCTAGAAATGATACCGGCCGGATCGAAGGTGCCCAGCGTTGTCCTCCCATCCTCCTCCTACTGCATGACACCCGAGGGTGACGCCGTGGTCATCACTCCTCTCTGTGCGCCCCTCCTCTCTCACCTCAGGACTCACGCATCCTTTGAGGTTCCTGATGAGAAGGATCACCTCTGTGAGGCTATCAGCGAAGTGATCGAGGATGGGCTTGGGCTTGCGGGTTCTGCATCGGTGCAGTTCGATGGCGAAAACCTCGTCCTTGACCTGACTGATTTTGCCCTGATTGAGGGATGCAGAAGGGTTCGGGCGGCCTCTCCGAAGTGCTGCACGATGGTGGGGTGTCCTGTCTGTGGCCTCATCGCCTGCATTGCAGCAGAAGGGCTCGGTCAGTCCTGCAAGATCGCCTCGGCGATGCCTGCGGGGGACGGCCTCCACCTTATTATTGTTCCGGTTGCCTGACCCCGATCCAGAGGTGGAGGTCACGGTACGCTGCATCAAGTCTGTCCTTCCCCCAGACCCCCTCAGATGGAACTGTGTCGTTAAAGAGGATAAAGTCCAGGCGGTTCATGTCGGTCCTTTCGAGCGTGAAGGGGAATGGCATCTCAACTGTCTGGTTGTGAGGGACAGTGACGACGAAACGGTCGATCATCACCATATCCCTGAGGACCGAGGTGTTGGTTGTCGGGTCGAAGGTCTGGGAGGTGAGCAGCACTTCGACTGTATAGGTGATGTCACGGTACTCGTGGTTCCCGACGCCGACGATCACGGACTGGTTGCTCCCGGCAACAAAGGAGGTCGGGTAATCAGTGGCTTTTCCACCGGGTCCGAGAATGTAGAACTCGGTGAAGTGCTCCCCCTCCTTCGGGACGGCAAGCACGTAGAGGGTTGTGCCGATGGCGGCGAGGATGGCAATGATAAGGATGACGGAGAGGGCTCTGTCAGTACCCGACTGGTTTTCGGGGAAGAGGTCTTCCTTCGCTTCAACTGCCATCTCCCTGAAGGGCACGGAGAAGCGTTTCTCGACGGGGACCACCGCCCGGCGCACGTGGGCGATGGCGAGCATGGTGAAGGTGAAGATAGTGAGGACGGTAAGTATAGGGTCGAGCCTGATCCCCCAGGGAGTGTAGTTCAGGGCAAGCCCGATCAGGGGAGTGACCGCGATCGAGAGGCCGAAGGAGAGTGCTACCCGCTCGATGCCGTCAAGATCGTCATTCTCCGGGAAGAGTGCGGCGATCAGGGCATAACCCGGGATGAAGAGGACCGTGAGAAGGCCGAAGACCACCCGCAGCGGGCTCGCGTTGAGGATGGGTACATAGACGCACAGGATGCTCGCTACAGTGCATAAGGTAATGATAACGAGATCTTTGGGTATATTGCCTGGCTCGAAGGCCTCGATGATCTGCTGATAATGCTCTCCCTGGTCCATGTCATCCCCTTTTTTCCTGATATCCTGTAAGGATGTTTATAATATTATTCTCTCTTCTGCTTTCCTGTGAGATACAGGAGACTGATAAGGGCTCCAGGGACAGGGTAGATGTTCAGCCCGGATCTCCGGGTGGATGGAAGGACAGGAGTCAGTGACAGGGTCGTCGTCGTCCCGGTTGCAACTGTCAGTTACCGGATGATCCGGCGGCAGTGACCTCTCTTCCCTTTTTTGATCAGTTATGCACTGTCGATCTTGAGGCAGTGGGCCTGCACGATCGCAAAACCGGCACCTCCAAGGACCAGACCGCAGAGGACGAGGTCTCCTGGTTTTTCGAGGCCGGTCGGTATCAGGTGGAGGGAGAGCACCCCTGAGAGGACCATGATCCCGGCAAGGAGTATGATCGCCCCTCCGAGGGGCATCCTGATCTTTTCGAGGGCCGGTCCTGCCCTTTCGAAGAGTGTTGTCCTGAACTCTTTATTCAGGAAGAGAATGGCAACAATGAGGAGAGCCGCAAAGAGGATCCACTCTGACGGTTCGGAGAACTCGGTCATGAGGAGGTTCCAGGGGTCGCGGCTCTCCGCCCCTGCCCTGAAGGGCCCGAGGAATGGGTACAGCCAGTTTCTTGGATAGAGCCACATCGTGTCGAGGACCTGGTGGGAGGCGACGCCGACCGCGCCTGCAAGGACGACCGGGGACCTGAACCGCCAGAAGAGGATAAGACCAACTGTCATGGCGAGGACAAGGAAAAGGAGAGTATGCGTGTAGATCCTGCCGTAACCCCCTGCCCCGGCGAGAATGACGTAGCCGAGGGGCTTGTCGATAAGATCCGGGAGGATAGCGCCAAGAGCGCACGCCGCAACGACATCTCGCCTGCCCCCGACTGCCCGGGCGAGGAGGATGCCGATGACGATGCCGGCGGCAAGGTGGCAGAGGAGAAACATTCACCACCACTCAGGCGCCCCACCATATCTATCTTGCCGATATTGCATGCAGCATCTTCCCTGCATTGTCCCGGTGGATGGCGTTGCGTCTCCTGGCACGACCCCAGACCAAAGGGTATATGAGAGGGAGCAGCATTCGGTGGATGGGGTGTGCTCATGTCCTGGCCGTGCCGGAGGAGACCCCCGGTGGTGAGCACCTGTGAGTGATATTCATATCCGTATCCCGTTCCCCTTTGATGACGAAGGCTATATTGAGCGGACCTGCCCGGCCTGCCTGCGAAACTTCAAGATGCAGTTGAATGAACGTGAGGTCGAGCGGATCTCGCGGGCGCGGCTGAACTCCTTCAATCTCCTCTCGTCGAACAGGATATACCGGTTCGAGGAAGACCCGGAGGCACAGTGCTCCTGTCCCTACTGCGGCCATGTCGCCCCGGTGAACTGCTGGTGGACCCACGATCAGCGGAGTTATATCCAGGTCTATGCCCACATGGTGATCCGGGACATCCTCCTGCGCGACCTTGCGGAGGGTGAGGTCTCCGGCGCCGGGCACTCTGGCAGGACATACTCGACCTGTCTTCAGGTCACCGGGCTGCGGAACCTTCCCCTCTCCATCCTCTGATGGTGGCTTTTCATTTTGTCCTGCCGTTTTCACCCGGCCGTCGCCGGCTTTTTTCGGGCCTGTTCCCGCATCCATGCATAGGCAACTAAAGCCATCACCTCGGTGATGACGACGAAGCCGACGATATGGGTGACCGAGACCTCGTACAGAACGCCCATCACGGTGCTTCCCAGGAACCACCCGATGCCGTAGACGGCGTAGATGTACCCGAAGGCCTGGCCCCTGATGCCTGTGGCCGTCCTGTCGGCGAGGGATGCCCGCATCACTGTCTCGTGGAGGCCGATGCCCGCGCCCCAGATGACGGTGCCGATGATGATGAGGGACGGAGTGGTGCTGAAGGCGAGGATGGGGATGGTGATGTTGATCAGGGGGATGAGGAGGAGGGCCCTCGTCCTGATCCGGTCATAGGTCCACCCGCTGGCAAGGGCGACGAGGGTGGAGACGGCCATCGCCCCGGCATAGATAAGGGGGATGGCGGGATCTGCGATGAGTCCCTGGGCCTTCATATGGTAGGAAATGAGCGGGAAACTGGCGAAACCAGCCATTGCAAGGAAGAGGAAAGTGGCGTACGGGACGAAACGGCGTGCCTCCGGCACGATTGCATCTTTGTCTGATCTCTCGAAGACCCCTGGTTCGGGGACGGTCCTCTTCCCTATGGCGAGGAAGACGAAAAGAAGGACGATCGGGAGGGCGAGGATGGCAAAGCCTGCCTGATACCCTCCCGGTGTCAGGATCATCGCGGAGAGGATGAGGGGACCGATGATTGCCCCTATCTGGTCTAGGGCCTTGTGGATGCCCACTCCCCATCCGCGGCCGACAGGCGAGGCTGCGAGGGAGATGATGGTGTCGCGTGCCGGTGCGCGGATCGCCTTGCCGACCCTTTCTGTGATGAGGAGGAGTGCGGCGACCTCCCAGGTGCCGGTCAGGGCAAGGAAGGGGATGGCGAGGAGGAGGCCGTAGCCGATATAGACTATCTGCCAGTAGTGCCGTGTCTGGTCCGAGTAGAGGCCTGTGAGTACCCGCAGGCCGTAACCGGTGAAGTCGCCGAGGCCGGCGACGAGGCCGACGATGGCGGCGGAGCCCCCGAGGGTGAGGAGGTACGGGCCGGTGACGCTCCTTGCCCCATTCGAGACGATGTCGCCGAGAAGGCTGACGATCCCGAGGATGAGGATGATCTTCATTGCGTTCTGCTGCGGGGCAGTCGTCTGATCTGGCCCGGCCATGGTGGGTGGTGGGGGATGGAGGAGAAATAGGTTTGCCCG
>NZ_CALFSA010000035.1 GCF_937919355.1 uncultured Methanofollis sp.
GAGTACGGCGGCGACAGTGCAGAGTGTGAGGAGGGAGACCTTCACAAAACGCCTGGCCGACATTTTCATGATGGTATAGTCTTATTTCAGGAACGAAAATAGCATTTCCGGTCTTCGAGTGGCGGGGAGGAAGACCTCTCCTCCATCCTTCCGGCCTGTCCTGAACATCAGGTGTACTCCTTGCCTCAGAGATGAGAATAGAGTCTCTCCCTGGCGGTGACACGCCTGTGAGTGTCGTGCCGCACGGTCAATGGCCTTCCGGAGCGATATGATCCTGGAAGAGTCTGTGGGAACAGGCCCCTCTCCTGGTATCTGGTGATCACTCTCTTTCCCCGTCGTCCCCGCGATAGAAGCAGACCGTCACCTCTTCCTCGGTGACCAGACCCCCGCTGATGATCTCTTCCAGGACTGGCTTGATCTCCTCGATCTTCTCCCGCGAGTCCACGACCTCCACGACGACCGGGAGGTCTGCAGACAGACGGAGAATAGAGTGTGTGTGGACCCGGCTGGTCTTGCCGAACCCGGCGATGCCGCGAAGGACGGTCGCCCCGTAAAACCCTTCTTTCCTGAAGAGTTCGATGAGATAACGGGAGAGGGGTTTTCCCTCATACCTTTCAGACTCCCCGATGTAAATACGGAGAAGAACTGCCTGTGCATTTTTTCCGAGTTTCATAGTGCAGCCTCCATATAACCTGCCGCAACTTTTCCCGCTCCAACGGCGAGAAGTGTCAGGGTAAATGTCGCAAGGGCGTTGAGAGCGAAGAACCCGAATGCCTGCTGTTCCAGGAGGCGGAACGACTCATAACTGAATGTCGACATGGTCGTAAACGCCCCGAGTACGCCTATGGTCAGGAACATCCGTGTTTCCGTGTCAAATAAACCTCCGTATTCGAAGAGATACATGACAAGCCCGATGAAAAAACTCCCGATCACATTAACGCCGAGGGTACCGATGGGGAAGGTGCTGACACTCCCCTGCACCCACCCGCTGGTGAAATACCTGAGTATGGCACCGACAAATCCGCCGATGCCCACAATGATCCATGTGTGCATCTCTCGTGTTCCTCCGGGCGGAGAGATCCTGCCCGCATGAATCCTTTCATGGAAGACCGGGGCGAATCCCTTCGCCCTCTGCCAGACGGACCTGCAGCTGCATGAAGAGCTAGAGGTGTAATGGTGTCCCATGGCGTGCACGTCCGTCCGGCGGAAAATAGACGTCATCAGTCCCGGAGGGGACGGTTGATGGCGGACGTCATCGCCCAAATTACTGTACTTTTCTCGGATATAAGGGAATATGTGCAGTTTGCGGTATCCCCATCCACTATAATCCCCTCTGCAAGGCATGTGTCATCTCATGCGCTCGTGGTCTGGAGGAGGAGACTCGTCCTCTCCAGGTTATACTCGTTTATATGTCGTATTCTCCAGTTCTCCGGGCGTGAAGATGACGAAGCACTCGCCTCCCCTGTTTCGTATCCCGACACCGCTTCCGTGTTCGGTCTTCACGACCATATCAGGAGTGGCGACCTTGCAGACCGAGAGGTAGAAGACCGGCGACCTCGCAGATGCCGTCGAGACCCGGTCAAGGGGTACGAGTGTCCTGTTCTCCATGAGGTACACCGGGATGTATGCACGGTCATAGATCACGTCCTGAGTCTCTCTCAGGTGGACCGTCCAGTCATTTTCCCCGAAGGAGGCGCCGGGGTCGATGGCTTCGAGGTCGCTGAAGACCGTGCCCGGATGGGGAAGGCCCGGGAGAGAACGTTCTGCGATCGGTCTGACCGTCACGGTGCCGTCCTGATGAAGGTAGGCATTGAAGTGCCGTCGCTCTCCGTCCACCTCACCGGAGAAACAGAGGTCCAGCAGGACGACACGGCTGTCACCACCCATGATCAGGTCAAAACTGCTCATCATCGCGCTCGTCTCATCTATCCCGGTCGCCTCCACCGCCCCCTCCCAGACGGACGAGAGAGGGAGACCTGACGTGCCGTCCGGGAGGGTGAAGGTCTTCTCCATGAGGCCGGTGCACCCTGCGGTGCAGATGATGGCGATGAGTACGACGGGAAAGAGATCAGATCTGTCCATTCCAGGCGCTCCTGTCGGGCAGGTATGTTCGGAGGTATGATAATCCCGGCAATATATCCCTTGTGCTGTCCCCTTCGGGCTGGCAGGTCATTATGATACAAAATTTTCAGGAGAGGTCGGCAAAAAAATAAAAAAATCACTCATCACGCGCTGCATCATTCTGTTTCTGGAGTGCAGAACTGGGTCACACCCCCTTCAACACCGCCGCAAACTCCTCCAGGTACTCCTGCGTGCTCAGACTGCCGTCAGGGAACTTTAACGTCAGATCCCTGCACCGGGCGATCGTCTCGTCGGACGGCACGAGGGTGACAGGCACGCCGGTGCGGGCCGACGCCTCCTTCATCGCCTCCCTGAACTCGCCGAGGCAGTAGGCCACCCTGTGCCTGTACGTCCTGCGGGTCTTCTCCAGGTACGCCGCGACGCGGAAAGTCTCGATCCGCAGGAACGACCGGTGGACCACCGGGTCGGGAGAGCGGCCAAGCATATACCTGTACGAGGCATAGGGGTACATCCTCTCCAGTTCCCGCGGCACCACCCCGCAGGTACCAAAGACCACCTTATGGACTCTCTCCGGGGCGATGGCGGCGGCGATCACCCGGTCGAAGAGACGGTGGCTCGGGCTCGTGCTGTACGGCTTGTGGACAGAACAGGGGAGGAAGATGGCGACATCACGCTCGGGGACTGTGTAGTCCCTGATGATGAACTGGAAGGCCTCCTCGAACTCCGGGCGGAAGAAGGGAGGCGTCCCGCCCCAGATAGGTTCTCTCTCCTTAGATGCCATGGTGCTCCGAATGAATAGTTATGATCTCCGGGGATGCCGCTTTTGACCGAATAATACACCTGTACTTTTGTGATGTAGTCATATGCCCTCGCACGCCCCTATATATCTGAGAATCCCCTATTAATGGGTGGTCATGAAACTGCTCTTTGAACTCTCAGGAGAGCACCCAAACCTCCCCTTTGCCGAACTCGAATGTGTGGGCCGGATCACAGACAGGCACCCCCAGATTGCGGTGGCAGAGTGTCTCGACCCGGCGGCAACAACTCGCCTCGCCCTCACCCATACTGTCATGGAATATCTCGGCGAGTGCGCTCCCACAGCCCCGGCACTGGCGGCCCTCCTCGACGACCTCACCCTCTCCACCGACCGCCCCTTTGCGGCACGGGTGAAAGTCATCCCCGGCCCCGGCGAGTACCCCTCCCAGTTAGACCTGGAACGTCTCATCGGGAGTCATATCAAGGGCCCCGTTTCCCTGCGGTCCCCTGAGGTGGTCTACAGGGCCGTGATATCAGGGGACCGCTGCTACTTCGGTCGCGTCGTCCTCGACGGACTCAGGAGCACCTACGAGATCAGGGGCCCTGCAACCCGGCCCTTCTTCCACCCCGGTGTCATGATGCCGAGGATGGCCCGCACCATGGTGAACCTCTCCCTCGTCTCTCCCGGCGAGGTGATGTACGACCCCTTCTGCGGCACCGGCGGTATGCTCCTCGAAGGAGAGTTGATCGGCGTGCGGACAGTCGGGAGTGACTTTGACCCCCTCATGATCCGCGGCTCGCACCTGAACGTCCCTGCCGCCCGCCTCATGCTCGCGGACGCCACCGCCCTCCCTCTCGAGTCTTCGTCGGTCGACGCCGTCGTGACCGACTTCCCGTACGGTCAGTCTGTCTGCATCAAGGCCGACACCCTGAACGCACTCTACGAAGGAGCACTTTCGGAGATCAGGCGGGTACTCAAGGACGGGAAGAGGGCCGTCGTCATCACCCACCGCGACATCAGGCCGATCGCCCGGGAATACTTTACCGTGCTGCAGTTCCATGAACAGCGGGTCCACAAGAGCCTCACCCGCAGGGTTATGGTCCTTGAAAAAGGAAATCCCGCCGACCATTCATAACGTATTTACTATCTGAACGATCACAACAACGAAAGACAGGACATCCAATGGCATTGAATAATGGGCTGGAGATGATCGAGTGGCTGCGGACGCATTTCAATACGATCAAGCCGACACGGACACTTGCCCTCAAGGCAACCCGTCATCTCCGCAAATCCGAGAAAAAAAACCTTTTTTCTGATGACATCTCTATGATGCGGACCGCCGAAGGGCGGTGGTACGAGGGACTCATCTATGAGATGATGATCGAGGCAGTCTCAGACTGCGACCTGATCAAAGGTATCGTGCGAAAAGGGGCCGATGCCCCTTATGTCAGGCAGAAGATCTCGCAGGACCAGAACGGGACCTTCTACTCGAACTACGGCGACATCAAGGTCCGCGGCAACGGTCAGGACCTCGCCGAGGTCGACCTCCTCCTCGTCGACCGGGAGAACACCATCGCCTTCAGCGAGGTAGTCACCTCGCCGACCGACCTGAAGGAGTTTGAACAGGAGATCATCTTTAAAAAGAGGCTCATCGGCTACCTCTTCGGTCAACCCATCGTCCCCTTCATCCTGGTCTCGTCGGTGGACATCTCGCGGAACTCCATCATCCAGCGTCTCATGAAAGAACCGGACTCGGTCCTGATCACGACGGCGTCCTGCGAGGAGATCAAAAAGGTGCTTAACCCCCGCGAGATCCGCTATCGACCCAGGAAACCGATCACTCACCCGAAACTCCTCCACCTCGCTGACATCAGGATGAAAAGACCCTTCGACTACCGCCATCTCCATGACGAGAGGAAGGAGAAGGTCCTGGAAGAGATGGCCGCAGGCGTACCTCTCGAAGCACTCACCGAACCTGACGAGATCCCACCGATCGTCAAGAAGATCGTCTTCGGCGCCCTGTACCCCCCGTCGATCCGCCTGCTCTGCCAGCGCACCGAGGTCACGATGAAGGGAGAGGCACTCACCTTCGAGACTATCATGAAGGACTTTTCCAAGGTGATCTTTGCAGTCAACCTTCCTGAGTGCCGGCCGATCCTCTACTTCAGGTCGAAGAAGCGGAAGGAATATTACAAGATGGTCCCCTCGAAAAACGGCGGGTTTAAGTACGAGAGCAGGCGCACCCCCCATATGGCCGGGTTCTTCCTCTGGCTCGAAGGGACAAAGCCATCTCTCGGGACGCAGATGACAAAGACGCTTCTGCGGTACTTTGTCGAGCACCCCCATTCAAACGGGGGGAAAAACGGCAAATCCTGATCTTTCCGTCGTGCAGGGAGATATCAACTGAGACCGGGGCAGGGGTGACCTGACCCCGTCTGTAAAACCTTCATACCACCGGCGTCTCACCAAAGAGTTTGAGGGACACCGGAGCGAACCTCTTCACCTCGTCATAGAAGTATCTGACATACTCGGGTTCTGAATCATCAATTGCGGCCTGTATCGTTCTTCTGAGCCATTCCGGGAATTCACCCTCGCCCTCCATTGTGTTCATGATGACGACGATCGCTTCATCAACATCTTTCCTGCTCTTCCACCTGTACGGCATGACTCTCCCTCCCGTACCGCGCTATCTTCCCGCGCCCCTATTTATGCATTGCGTGGAACGGGAGTGTACGCCTCTCTCTCTGAGAGGGCCGGCGACCATGGTAGAGAGGGGAAGGCGGGGACCCATCTCACCTGTACGGACGTTTTTTCCTGCTTCATGGGCGATACGCTCTCTCCCGTCGCACGGACTCAAAGATTTTCCCTGGCAGAAATGCTCTGCATTTCCAGTGTCATACCCATGAATGAGGGGCGGTGACATCTTGCTCCACTCCTTTCACCCCCCACAAGTTAAAAAAACCGTGACGTGCCATACCTATATGGACAGATCCCATGGCAGAGCATAACATGGAGAACTATGAAGAGACCTATGCGAATTTTAAAATTGACGTCCCGGAATTCTTTAATTTCGGCTACGACGTCATTGATGCATGGGCCAAAAAAGACCGCAACCGCCTCGCCATGATCTGGGTTGACCAGAAAGGCAACGAGAGGAAGTTCACCTTCAAGGACATGATGAACCTCTCAAACCAGGCGGCGAATATCCTTCTCAAATACGGGATTAACAAGGGTGACCGCGTACTCATCCTCCTCCCCCGGATCCCCGAATGGTGGATCTTTGTCATTGCTCTGATCAAACTCGGCGCTGTATACTGTCCATGCCCATCCCTCCTCACGCCGAAGGACCTCGAGTACCGGATCAATGCCGGGAACTTCAAGATGGTCATCACCGACATGGAAAATTCCTGGAAGATCGAGGAGATCTGCAAGGAGTGTCCCTCTCTCCAGGTCCGCTTTCTGGTGGACGGCGAACTCGAAGGCTGGGCAAACTTCCCGTACGAACTGATGTACCCTGCTCCGGTCTCGCACCGGACGGTCTCGATGCCGGTGGCGAAGAAGACGAGGGCCACCGACCCGATGCTCATCTACTTCACGTCGGGAACGACCGGGGAACCGAAGATGGTGCTACACAACAATGCCCATCCTCTCGGCCACATCGTCACCGCAAAGTTCTGGCACGACCTCACAGAGCGTGACCTGCACTTCACCATCTCCGATACCGGCTGGGCAAAGTGCGGGTGGGGCAAGATCTTCGGGCAATGGATCTGCGGTGCCGCCATCTTCGTCTACGATATCCGCGGCAAGTTTGCGGCAACCGAGATCCTGCCTCTCATGGAAAAATATGAGGTCACCACCTTCTGCGCCCCGCCGACGATCTACAGGATGCTCATCCTTGCCGACCTCAAGAAGTACGACCTCCGCGAACTCCGTCACTGCACGAGTGCGGGCGAACCCCTCAACCCCGAGGTGATCAGGATCTGGGAGGAAGGGACTGGCATCACCATCAGGGAGGGCTACGGCCAGACCGAGACGGTCTGCGCCATCGCCACCTTCCCCTGCATAAAGCCCAAACTCGGTTCGATGGGCAAACCCTCACCCGGGTGGCACGTGGAGATCCACGACGAGAACGGCAAACCCTGCGAGGCATATGAGGAAGGCCGGATCGCCATCTCCCTCAACCCGAGGCCACCCGGCCTGATCGTCGAGTACCTCGATAACCCGGAGGCGAACGCCGAGTCCTTCCAGAAAGGCTTCTACTACACCGGCGACCGTGCCTACTTCGATGAGGACGGCTACTTCTGGTTTGTGGGCCGTGACGACGATGTTATCAAGAGTTCCGGCTACCGGATCGGCCCCTTCGAGGTTGAGTCGGCCCTCATGGAGCACCCTGCCGTCCAGGAGTG
>NZ_CALFSA010000036.1 GCF_937919355.1 uncultured Methanofollis sp.
CCTGGTCGACTTCTTCGCCGACGTCCTGGAGAAGATGAGTTCCGCGGCAGAGGTCGCTCTGGCCGGGCCCATGATCCTGGGCCTGCGGGTCTTTCTCTACTTCGTCGTGGTCATGCTCGCCCTGACGCAACTCGCCATCGACCTGACCATCATCTACGTCTTCATCGAACCGATCGCCTGGGGCGTCGGGATCGGGATCGGCGCCGCTATTGCGATCATTGTTGGCTTCGGTCTCAAGGACCGGAGCCCGGAAATCATGGACCGCCTGCTGTCAAAGGCGAAAAAATAATTTTTTTTCGGGAGGCGAGATGGAGTTCTGGAATGGTCTGTCGGCTTTACTCGCGTGCCTGGAGGACTTCGGCATTGGGGGCGTTGTTCCTGACGCTCTCTATCCCTTTCAGGCATGACTCCTTCGACCTGTAGCCCTGGCTTGTGGCGATGACCTGGCCGTTGGATGCCTTGAGCCTGAACCTGAATTCTCCGGACTTGTCCTGGTAGACTTCGAATTTCCCTCTGGGCATGGTTCCACCGATGATAGGGTTGAATTGTCGCTATAAATATCTTTTTATTTTTCCCGGCGATTATTCGGCCCTCTCATGGGCGGACCGCCGTCCTGTTTCGTCACTCCTATGTAGGGTGTGCGCCAACAGAGTGGTGATGCACCTTACCTGCCCTGCCTGCGGATGTTCGTTCGAGTACACCGGACGGGGGACATTTTTCACCTCCTGCCCTGCCTGCAAAAAGCGGGTCACGATCAGGAGGAGGAAATCGGAGACGAGCGACTTCGGGGTCTCGAAGCGTGAGTGTCACGACGCACGGGCGTTTTACGGCCGGCGGATCTATGCGGCGGCCGGGGCGGGGAGTGAGAGCGCGGCGGGTGAGAACGACCTCCCGCCGGACCTCAGGAACGCGGTCCTCTGCCGGGACAGCAGGGACCTCAGTGTGATCCCGGACAACAGCGTCCACCTGATGGTCACGTCACCGCCCTACAATGTGGGCAAGACCTATGACGACGACCTGGACATGGAGGAGTACCTCGCCCTGCTGCGGGCGGTCTTTGCCGAGGTCTACCGGGTGCTCGTGCCGGGCGGGCGGGCCTGCGTGAATGTGGCGAATGTCGGGAGGAAGCCCTACATCCCGTACCACAGCTTCATCATTGGGGTGATGGAGGAGATCGGGTTCCTGATGCGCGGCGAGGTGATCTGGAACAAGGCGACGGGGGCCGGGATATCGACGGCGTGGGGGAGCTGGCGATCGGCCTCGAACCCGACGCTGCGCGACGTCCACGAGTATATCCTGGTCTACTCGAAGGGTTCGTATGCCCGGAAGAAGGGGGAGAAGGAGGACACGATCACGCGGGAGGAGTTCCTGGAGTGGACGAAGAGTCTCTGGACCTTCCCGACGGAGTCGGCGCGTAAGGTGGGCCACCCGGCGCCTTTTCCGGTGGAGTTGCCGTACCGCTGCATCCAGCTCTACACTTTCAAGGGGGATGTGGTCCTGGACCCCTTCGCGGGTGCGGGGACGACGGGGGTGGCGGCGCTGCGGGCGGGCCGGGACTTTGTCTGCGTCGACTCGGACGCGGGCTACGTGGAGCGGGCGAAGGAACGGTTGCGGGCCGAGGGCTGGGACGGCTGAGGGGGCCGGGAGGCGCCCTCCCCATCCTTTATATTCTCCAGTGCCCTGCTGGAGAGTGATGATCTCCGGACCCATCCCCTGTGCGATGGTCGAGCAGGAAGGCGACGGCCGATGACCCTCCGCGCCTACGCCGACCTGCTGCGCATCCAGTTCGCGTTTGCCTGGCCACTTCTCTTCTGTTCAGGCCTTGTCCTCGCCTTCGGCACGTACGGCGGTTTTTCCTGGTCTCTGGTCGTCACGGCCGCCCTCATCGGCCTCTTCGGTTTCGAGGCCGGGATGGTGCTCAACGACTACGTGGACCGGGAGCGCGACCGGCGGGACGTCGAGGGGCGGCTGACGCGCTACTGGCGGCTCTTCGGGACGCGGCCCCTTGCTGAAGGGCGGATCCCGGCGGGGCACGCCCTCGCCCTCTTCCTCATCCTCGCCCTCGCCGCCCTCGCCCTGACCGCCACGCTACCGTACCCGCACTCTCTCTTCGTGGCCGCGATCATGGTGTACAGCTATGCCGTCGAGGTCTTCTACCAGGTGAAGAAGAGGGACCAGTCTTTTCCGATCGCGCAGGTCGTCGGGCGGACGGACTTCGCCCTCTTCCCGGTGGCGGGATACCTTGCCGCGGGGATGCCCGACCTGACGGCCCTCCTCTACTTTCTCTTCTTCTACCCCTACGCCCTCGCCCACCTCGGCGCGAACGACCTGGTCGATGTGAGAAACGACCGGGCGCGGGGGATGCGGACTGTCCCCCTGCTCTACGGGACGCGGGCGGGTGTCCTCTGGGTCGCGGGGTTCACCGCCGTCCACGGCGTCATGGCCCTCCTCTTTGCGGGGGTGCTCGGGACGGTTGCGCGGGCCGGTCTCCTCGTCGGCTTTGCCCTCATCGTCGTCGCGAACGCGGTCATCCTCCGGGACAGGACGCCGGAGGCGGCGATGCGGGTGCTCCCCCTCTTTCACCTGGCGATGGTGGTGTACGCCGTGGGGATGATCCTCGGGGCGGCGGGGCGCGGGGGGGGCGATGACACTTGCAAC
>NZ_CALFSA010000037.1 GCF_937919355.1 uncultured Methanofollis sp.
GGTGCGGGTCGTCGGGGTCCACGTCGAGGAGGTTCCGGGTGCCGTCGGTGATCGCGCCCCCGGCCTGCTCGGCGATGAAACCGACGGGGACGGCCTCGTACATCAGGCGGAGTTTGCCTTTCGGTTTGTCTTTCAGGGCGGGGTAGCAGTAGATCCCGCCGTACTTGAGGATCTGGTGGAAGTCGGCCACATAGGACCCGGTGTAGCGGACCTTCGCACCCTCTTTCTCGATCGTCTCGATGAACGCCGTGTGCGTCGCCGTCCACTCGGGCCTCTTCCCACCGGTGCCGTAGAGGTTCCCCTCGGGTATCCTGACGTCCGCTTCGAGGAGGCGGTAGACGCCCTTGTGGTCCATCGCAAAGATCTGCACGCCCTTGCCCACGCTCAGGGTGAGAGTCGTCATGGGGCCGTAGAGCATGTAGAGCGCCGCCTTCAGGTCCCGCCCCTTCTGCCGCACAGACCCGTTGCCGAAGATCCCGACGATCGTCCCGACGGCGAGGTTCGTCTGGATCAGGGACGACCCGTCCATCGGGTCCATCACGACGGCATAGTCCTGCTTCGCACCGGCGAAGGTGAGCACCTCCTCCTGCTCCTCTGAGGAGAGTTCGCGCACGAGGCCGGAGTCGCGGACCGCCCCGATGATCCTTTCGTCGGCCCAGGTGTCCATTGCCGCCTGCTGTTCACCGTAGACGTTCTCGCTCCCGGCATAGGCCTGGTGGGTGATGAAGGCTTCCCTGATCGGGGTCGCCTGCCGTGCGATGAGTTCGATGAGGTCCTGCAGCCCGGCCTCGCAGCCTGCCGCCCGGAGATAGTCTTGCAGTGTCGTCATCTTCAGTCTCCGAAATTCTCTATATCAGATCCCCTATAAGAACACCGCCCCGGCAGGGGATGGCAAAAAGAAAAAAAGGGTCAGTTGCCCTTCAGGAGCGCGACGGCGTCCTCAAGGGATGCATTGTCGATGGTGATGGCCGAGATGGCGTTGCACATCCGCACGGCCTCGTCGAGGGACTTCTGGTGGATGTTCCGGCCCGTTGCGTTGCCGGACGCACCGCCGATGTGGATCTGGTCGTAGAGTTCCTTGAGGAACTTTTTCTCGTCGATGCTCGACCCGCCGGCGCAGACGACCTGCGTCCTGCCTGCGGAGCGGGTCGCCTCGCGGAGGAGTTCGGCCGAGACCGCGCCCTCTTTCTTCGGGGCGTTCACCTTGACGAAGTCGGAGCCGAGGCAGGCGGCGACGCCGGTGGCGCCTGCAATGAGGTGCGGGTCCTTCTCGTCCTTCACCGCCGCGCCGCGGGGGTAGATCCAGAGGACGGTGACGAGGCCGTGCTGGTGGGCCTCGAAGATGATCCGGGCCGCTTCCCTCATCATCTCGGCTTCATACTCCGAGCCGAGATAGATCGTGTAGCCGACGCCGAGGATCTTCAGGTCGTTCTGGTTGCGGAAGGCGACGACCTGCTCGACCGTCGAGATCATCGGGCTGTACGGGTCTTTCTGGGCAGTCTTCACGAGGTGGGTCTTGGAGTTGAGTTTGACCAGGTACGGGACGTCGGGGTAGTCCCGGCCGTAGCGTGCGACGAGGCCGAGTTGCGTCGCAAAGACGCCGATGCGCCCCTTCTCCGCGATCCTGAAGAGGTGCTCCGGGTCGGCGTCGTCCTCGTGGATCCCCTCGCCGAAGAAGTCGTCGTTGAGGTGCTCGATCTTCTGGTCGCCGGCGAAGAGCATGAGACGGCCGGACCCGTGGGTGATAGTCGTGTAATTCTCGATATAGGTCGCCCGTGCCGTGCCGGGAACGTCGGCGGGGACTGACAGCGTAACATTTGCAGACATACCAGAGTCAATCATGCCGCCCTGTACTTATGTTTTATGGGAATCGGGGCACAGGAGGTACGTATGGTCTCGCAGGAGGGGCCTCAGGGTTTACTGGAGAGTAATCGGGCGGGTTTTCAAAGAGGTGCGCCGGCAAGAGATTTCTTTATCCCCGGCAGGCAGGGATATACTATGGATGAATGCTGTGCGTCCTGAGCATCCTGCGGCAAAACAGGCATTGCGGGACAGCGTGAAAAAACTCCGCTTCGCCCTCTCCGCAGACGAGATCCAGGAAAAAAGCAGGGCTGTCACCTCCCGCCTCCTCTCCTATCTCGACGGGGCCGGGACTGTGATGGTCTATGTCTCAAAGCCCCCTGAAGTCGATACGACCGGTCTCATCGACGCCCTCCTTGCCCGCGGCACGCGGGTCGTCGTCCCGATCATCGAGAAGGAGACCCATACCCTCCGCCTCTCCTATCTCGAAAACAGGGGTATGCTCGTGGAGAGCACCTTTCATGTGCCCGAACCCATCGGCCACGAGATCCCGGCGTCCCCCGCCGACCTCGACGCAATCGTTGTCCCCATGGTCGGTTTCGACAGGTCGGGGAACCGCCTCGGGTACGGTGCGGGGTATTATGACCGCTTTCTTGCAGGGTGCCCGGAGATCCGTACGGTCGGGATCGCCTTCGCCGGCCAGGAAGTCGGGGCCGTCCCTCACGAACCTTTTGATCGGCAGATGGACGCGATCATTACGGAATGCGAGACTCTCCTCTGCCACTGTGGAAAAACTTAAAATAGTATGACCACTAACTTTGAGTAAACACTCTATGGGGGAGTGCATAGTATGCAGAAAGATTATCGAGACCTTACTGTTAAAGAGGCTTATTACGAGGACGCCGGGCGCGGCATCGCGCGTCTCGGCATTGACGTGATGAAGGACCTTGGTCTCGTCTCCGGTGACGTGATCGAGATCCAGGGCAAGCAGAAGGCCGCCGCCATCGTGAAGCCCAGTTATCCCGAAGACATAGGGAGAGATGTCATCAGGATCGACGGCACCATCAGGGGCGACGCCCGCGTCGGCATCGACGACACCGTGAGGATCGGGCGGGTGGAGGTGGGCTACGGCCAGAAGGTCGTCATCCAGCCGACCCAGCCGATCAGACTCGTCGGCGGCGAGCAGTACCTCAAAAGGCTCCTCATCGGCCGGCCTGTCTTCGAGGGTCAGACCCTGCGGGTCAACGTGCTCGGCAACCCCCTCACCTTCGTCATCAGCAAGGTGACCCCGAAGGGTGTCGCCATCATCTCGGAGACGACGGAGGTCGACCTGAAGGAGACGCCGTACAAGCCCGGTGCAGGCATGCGCAAGGAGGCTACCGGCGTCCACTACGAGGACATCGGCGGCCTGGGCCGCGAACTCGACATGGTCAGGGAGATGATCGAACTCCCGATGCGCCACCCCGAACTCTTCAAGCGCCTCGGCATCGAACCGCCGAAGGGCGTGCTCCTCTACGGCCCGCCGGGAACAGGGAAGACCCTCATCGCCAAGGCCGTCGCAACAGAGGTGAATGCCAACTTCATCTCCATCTCGGGCCCGGAGATCATGGGCAAGTACTACGGCGAGTCCGAGGAACGCCTGCGGGAGGTCTTCGAGAAAGCGCAGGAGAACGCCCCGACGATCATCTTCATCGACGAGATCGATTCCATCGCCCCGAAACGCGAGGAGACGAAGGGCGAGGTGGAGAGACGTGTCGTCGCGCAACTCCTCGCTCTCATGGACGGTCTCAAGGCCCGCGGCCAGGTCGTCGTCATCGCCGCCACGAACATCCCTGACGCAAT
Organism: uncultured Methanofollis sp.; assembly: GCF_937919355.1. Taxonomy (GTDB): domain Archaea; phylum Halobacteriota; class Methanomicrobia; order Methanomicrobiales; family Methanofollaceae; genus Methanofollis. The sequence continues at coordinate 3,643 of NZ_CALFSA010000037.1, forward strand.
CGACCCGGCCCTCCGCCGCGGCGGCAGGTTCGACCGTGAGATCGAGATCGGCATCCCTGACAAGAAGGGGAGGCTTGAGATCTTCCAGGTCCACACGCGGGGCGTCCCCCTTGCCGAGAACGTCGACCTCCAGCACCTCGCCGACACCACCCACGGCTTCGTCGGCGCGGACATCGCCCTCCTCGTGAAGGAGGCGGCAATGCACGCACTCCGCCAGGTGATCCCGAAGATCAAGATCGAGGAGGAGATCCCGGCCGAGTTGATCGAGAACCTCAAGGTCACGGGCGAGGACTTCGACGAGGCGAGGAAGCACGTCGAACCCTCGGCGATGCGCGAGGTGCTCGTCGAGGTGCCTGACGTGAAGTGGGAGAGCGTCGGCGGCCTCGACGACGTGAAGAGCGAACTCTCCGAGGCGGTGGAGTGGCCGCTGAAGTACCCCGAGGTCTTCAGCCGCATGCACACGAAGCCGCCGAAGGGTATCCTCCTCTTCGGCCCGCCGGGAACGGGGAAGACCATGCTCGCCAAGGCGACGGCCAACGAGAGCGAGTGCAACTTCATCTCGGTGAAGGGCCCTGAACTCCTCTCCAAGTGGGTCGGCGAGTCGGAGAAGGGAGTGCGGCAGATCTTCCGGAAAGCGCGGCAGGCGGCCCCGTCGATCGTCTTCTTCGACGAGATCGACTCCCTTGTGCCGAAACGCGGCTCGTACGCCACATCCTCCCACGTGACCGAGAGTGTCGTCTCCCAGCTCCTCACCGAACTGGACGGCCTCGAGGAACTGAAGAACGTGATGGTGCTCGGCGCCACGAACAGGCCGGACATGATCGACGACGCCCTGCTGCGGCCGGGCAGGCTCGACCGGATCATCTATGTGCCGCCGCCCGATGCGGCGAGCAGGAAGAAGATCTTCGAGGTCTACCTGAAGGGCGTCGAGGACCTGCTTGCGGCCGACGTGAAGGTCGACGACCTTGTCGCCCGGACCGACGGCTATGTCGGCGCCGACATCGAGGCCGTGGTCAGGGAGGCGAAACTTGCGGCAATGCGCGAGTTCATCGGGGCGATGAAGGACAAGTCGCCGGAGGAACGGGCTGACGCCATCGGGAATGTGCGGGTCACCGGCAGGCACTTCGACCTCGCCTTCGAGAAGGTGAAAGGGTCCCTCCCGCCCGAGCGGCGCGAGGAGTTCGAGCGCCTTGCCTGGGAGATCCAGTACTCCGGCGAGCAGAAGAGCACTCTCGAAAAGGCGGCGGCCCTGGTGAAGCGCGCCGGCCTTGTCGCCGGCAGGGGCGACGAGACGGTCAGGAAACTCGCCGAAGACCTGAGGGCGGCGAACTACGCCCAGAAGAAGGACTTCGCCGCGATCACGGCCCTCTCCGAAAAACTGGAGGCGGCCCTCGGGTCGCAGCAGAAACCCGTATATCCGGCAGAACACCTGCAGGGGAGTTAACCCCGCTTCTTTTTTTGAATGACAGATCTGGTACTGATTTGAGAGACAAATCCACGTACCGTACGCACACTCCGACGAAAATATAGAAAGTTATATCTCTGAAATCCGGTCAATAAAAAAATGTGAAGATCAAGTGGCTCCTCCTCATCGTCGGTGTCCTGATCATTGCAGGGTTCGCCCTCTCCGACCGCATCGCCGATGACCCCGCGTACCTCTCCTCAATGTTCGGCGATGCCGGCGCCGCGGCCGCTTCCACTCTCGTATCCTTCGAGCAGTACGAAGCGGCGGCATTCTGTGCAGACGTTGCGGGCACGGTTGTTCCCGACCACTCCGGGCTTCTCAGGGTGAAGGCGGAGGCCCTGTCGGCACAGGGGAAGTACGGCGAAGCACTCGCCTGGTATGACCGTGCCCTCACTGCCGGTGATGGGGGTGCAGAAATTCTCTCCGAGAAGGGAAAGGTGCTCATGATGGCCGGCGACTTTGACGGTGCCGTCGCGGCATGCACGAATGCCCTCGCCGTCGACCCGGATGATCTCCGGGCACTCCAGACCGCCGGCGCTTCAAGCCTCCTCCTCGGGAGGTACGACGAGGCGGTCGGCTACTATGACCGGATTGTCCGGGCACGGCCGGACGATGCAGGGGCATGGATCAAGAAGGGAGACGCCCTCCTCTATATCTCGATACGGGAGGAGAAGCAGATGAGGGAGGCGTTCAGGGACATCACAGGCATGTCGGGCGAGGCTTCCTTCAGTCCCAACCCTGATGCCTATATGGACGCGATGGAGTGCTTCAACCACGCGATCGCCCTCGACCCAAAGACGGCGCCCCTCCTTGCCACCCGCCTCGTGGCACGGTCCGAGATCACCGTCCAGACCTGCGAGGACGTCGTCAAAAACCTCGGGTAAAGTTTCTCCATTTTTTGTGCTGGAGACATACAGTCGGTGCAGGTCTTCGACTGCCCCATTTTACATTCAAAGACCCTGCACAGATATCGTGAAAACTGTTCTTCGGCCTCCCCTCACGGGAACGATTCCTTGAAGGCCCGGAGGGAGGAGGCGAGGACGTGCGTCTTGCCGATGACGCCGGCGATGAGGATGGTGTCGAGGATCTCGTCCCTTGTCGCCCCCTCCCGGACCGCCGCTCCGATATGCACTTTGATACACTTGTCGGCGCCGGCACCGGCGGCGGCGGCGATCGCCACGAGTTCGGCGGTCTTCGTGTCCATGCTTGCAGGTCTGGCTGTCCTGTAGTCGCCGAGGGCGGAGAGGGTGAAGGCCTCGGGGCGCTCGCGCATCACCGTGAAGATGAAGGGGACGGTGCCGAGCCAGTTCCCGGTCTCGGCAAGGACGTCGTCGGCCATCGTGTCGGCATGGGAGAGGAAGTCGTCGAGAGTCTTCTGGTTTTCCGGTTTCATAAATGAGGATGGGGAGGAGGGGGATATCAGTCTGTCTTTTTTGAATTTTGAAAACCGGACAGACACCAAAGATTGTGATACCTGGACCTGTAGATTCGCTCTGGTCTTTCTCTTCTCATATGAAAGGACCACTCACCGGATCGCGGTCCCGCCGTACCCCTGTCAATTACAACCCGAGATCCGGGGACGACCGTCTCCGGGGAGTTGATCAGCACGTACCCCGGCAATTCGGATCAGAGCATTCTCCTTCTTCATTCCAAAACTTCAGGTCACGAGTGATTTTCCAGAGCCTTCAGGTACATTTTTCAAAATCGGATGCATGGCGTACGATTTTACCCTGATAGAGATTCCTACAGTAATTTAGGATCCGGGGTCAGGATACGACACCCTACCGTTTTTGATAAGATTCGAGCAAGAGACAAAGAATAATTCAGCATCAGTTTCCCCACCCCTCTGCCTTCGTACCTCCTGTCCGTCGCCATCCGGGCAAGTTTAATCGCGGGATAGCAGGGGTAATGAAATCCGGGGACGCCAGAATGGTCGTGGTTGATTTTCTTTCTTGAGATGCTGTCCGCACAGAGCGTAAAAAAACCCACGACCGTGCCCCCGCCATCATACACCACGCGAGTCACAGATAGCGCGTTGTCTTGATCTTCAAGGGCTTCGTATTTCAAAAAATGATTCAATTCGGGACTGGAACAACAAAAGGTGTCCACCGGTGTCATATCATTCAGAATTCTAACCCTGCCACCTCCTCTCAAAATTCACCCTCCTCGAAAAACCTGGCCGGAATGTGAACCCGCCTCGCCATTACGTCCACCGAGTTCTCAAGATCGATCACACTTTCCATAAATTTCCGGCCCCCCTCGGTCTCATATTTCTCGGGATGGGCCAGACGGTCCTCTAACTCCGCCCACTCGTCATCGTCCAAAAGTAATGTCATCTCTGATCGCCTCTAATCAATTAACATATATTCTGTCTATATATATACCTCCCATTACGTTCCCCTGCCCTGTCAGGCGGGGCGGGTTTTGTGAGCGCCCACGCCCTGTCAGAACTCGTCGTCGCCCTCTGCGACGAGGAGACCAACCTCCGACGAGTACGGGAGGTCGCACCACGGGTACCCGTCCCGCATCGTCCACCCCGCCCGGAGATCCGCCAGCGTTTCAGTACGTCGTAAAGCCATGCATACAGAGGTGAGTCAGATGACACAAAAACAGATCGCAATTGGACTCATCGTCCTCCTGCTGATCATCGGCGGGACGACGCTGCTGCCGGTGGAATATCCGCAGGCAGACGAAGACGTACATAGGGGGATTGAAGTTGCCGGGCCGTACGGCGTACAGAATATTCCTGAAGTCACCCTCGACATTGCCCTCCCTCGATATCCTGAAAAGGCCATGGTCTACAGGACGGTCGACACTCCTGTGTCGAAAGAGGATGCACTGAAGATGGCGAAGAAGTTTGGGATGTCCGGACCGCTTGAGGAAGATGAAATCAATTATGTTATTAAAAAAGATCCCTATACATTTGAGATCGAAAAAGAAACGGCCTATATGACATACACGTGGGAGAAGAGGTGGAGTGGAGTAGACCCCAGGGACAGCCCTGAAAATCTCCCGACCGACGAGGAGGCACGGAAGATCGCCGGGACGTTTCTCATCTCTCACGATCTCATGCCTGAAGGGGCGGTGTATTCAGGCGTTACGCATGGTGAAGGGTTCTTTTTGAATAGTACCGACGAAACGTCCATTCAAAACTATAAGGACATTAAAGTCCTCTTCACTGGCACACTGAGCAACCTTTCAGTGGCCGGAAACGGGATATATGTCACCGTTGGGGGGGATGGCGACATCCTTAAGGTCGCCAAGCGCTGGCGCGAGGCCGAACCCTATAAAGAGTTCGAGATCCTCTCTCCCGGAGAGGCGATTGAAGAACTCAAACAGACCGGGATCGTCACGACGATGAATTCACCGCAAAAAGCGACCGTCGATGAGATCAAACTCTGCTACTATGCAAGCCCGCCGGGAGACAAACAGCCCTACCTCAAACCGACCTACTACTTCCATGGGACTGTCGAAGGAGAAAAGGGGACGGGGACGTTCTTCCAGTACGTCCCCGCGGCCCCCGAACTCGGGAAGGGGGTGTACTGATCCCCGCTCCTCCCCTCTTTTTCTGTGAAACAGGATGCAATCCCCCCGAGAGAGGATTATCATCATCCTTCCATTTTCGAAGCCCATGAGCCTGACGTCACGGCCCCTGTTTCAAGGAGTGCAGGAAGCACCTTCAGAGGTATCCTCCTGATTAGATACGAGGAATTCACTCTGAAAAAAAGAAAATTTAGAAGTGGAAATTCTTGTTCACGATCTTCAGCGCACAGTAGTCGCCGCACATCGTGCAGCCATCGGTGTCGGCGGGCATGCGCTCGCTCCTGATCTTCTTTGCGCGCTCCGGGTTCATGGCGACAGCGAACTGCCGGTCCCAGTCGAGGTCGCGGCGGGCATGGCCCATCTCGAGGTCGGCGTCTCTCTTCTTCAGCTTGATCATGTCGCCGACGTGCGCGGCGATCCGGGAACTCATCACACCTTCGTAGACCTCCTCGGGGGTCGGGAGGGCGAGGTGCTCTGCCGGGGTCACGTAGCAGATGAAGTCGGCGCCGTAGGCCGAGGAGAGGGATGCGCCGATGGCGGCGACCCTGTCGTCGTAGCCCGGCGCAATGTCGGTGACCAGGGGGCCGAGCATGTAGAAGGGCTTCCTGTTGGTGATCCTCTTCTGGACGACGACGTTCGCCTGGATCTCGTCGAGCGGGATGTGGCCCGGCCCCTCGATGATCGTCTGCACGCCGTAGTCGTGGGCCTTGTCCGCGAGTTCGGCATTGATGATCAGTTCCTGGAGTTGCGCCCGGTCGGTGGCGTCGTGGACTGCACCGGCCCGCATGCCGTTCCCGAAGGAGAGGGTGACCTCGTGCTCCTTGAGGATCTCAAGGAGATAGTCGAACTCCGCATAGAGCGGGTTCTCCTGCTCGTTGTGGAGCATCCATGCGGTCATGAAGGCCCCGCCGCGGGAGACGAGACCCCCGTGACGGCCCTGGTTCTTCAGCCTCTTCATCGTCTCCAGGTTGATGCCGGTGTGGATGGCCATGAAGTTCGTGCCGAGTTTCGCCTGCTCCGCAGTGATCCTGAAGAGGTCGTCGGGGTCCATGAAGACGACGCCGCCCTTCTTCTGTGCGGCCTCGATGAAGGCCTGGTACAGGGGGACGCTCCCCACGGAGAGAGTCGTCGCCGCGATGACCCTGCGCCTGATATCCAGGAAGTCGCCGCCTGTCGAGAGTTCCATCAGGGTGTCGGCGCCGGCCTTCTCGGCCATTTTTACCTTCTCGATCTCCTGGTCAACGTCCACCATATCGGTGGAGGTGCCGATGGAAGCGTTCACCTTGGTGCGGAGGCCCTCGCCGATACCGCAGATCTTGACCTTCCTGTACGGCGAGACCGGGATGGTGATATGGCCCTCGGCCACGCCGCGGCGGACGAAGTCCTCGGTGACTCCTTCCTTTGCCGCGACTGTCTTCATTTCTTCGGTGATGACGCCGCGCTTTGCGTCCTCAATTAATCCCATGCCTTCATTGTTGGGTAAACTCTGACATAAACCCTCTGTTTTGCCGGCGCTCGCTAAATTTTGCTTGTTCTCCGGACAAGTAAATTTGTTTACGTTTTAACAAGCAATTTTTAGATCTCCACCATGTCCCGCGCACATGGCGGCATGATCAGAAAAACCCTTATTTCCGTTATCCTCCATGAAATTTCTTCTGTTTTTAATAATCCAAACAGATATCCAGATCATATATCGAAGGTACTATATACCGAACCTCCCAAAAGAAATAGGATGGGCCTCAACGGGCTGACAACCCCTCTCAAGAGCAGTCGCACCCTGCATGATGGGTTGATCCTCACGGCCTCGGGTGTGATCATTCTCCTGATTGCATTATACATGGATGCTTTTGAGATGCTCGCCTCATGGGCCGCGACATATGAAGCATGGGAACTCGACGAAGTCCTCTTCACAGTCCTCGTGATCTCGGTCGGGATCGGCATCTTCACCTTCAGGCGCTGGACGGACCTGAATAGAGAAGTGAGAATGCGTATCCTCGCTGAAGAAAGGCTGAAACTTGCGATCCAGGGGGGAGAACTCGGGATCTGGGACTGGGACATGGCGACGGGAAAGGTGACGGTCCATTCTATCACAGACGCATGGAATGGAGATACATTCAGGGAAGAGATGATCCCGGCCGCAGAGATCGAGACGCGTGTGCACCCCGAGGACTCCCCGGTCCTCCTCCAGCGTATGGGTGAGGTCACCTCGAAAAATGAACCTTTTTACGAGAGTGAGTGCCGGGTACCAGGGAAGGACGGGACCTGGCGCTGGGTGCACATCAGGGGAAAGGTGATGAGTCGCGGCGAAGGCGGTCGCCCCGTACGGGTGGCCGGGATACTCCGGGACATCACCGATGCCAAACTGGCGCAGGACGCACTTGCTGAGGCCAACAAAAAGAGCACTCTCCTCTCCAGCATTACACGCCATGACGTCATCAACCAGATCTGTGTCATTGCGGCATATGCACACTTTCTCTCCGATGAACTGCCAGCCTCCGGGCAGCAGGGGGAATACCTCCGCAGGATACTGACAGCAACCGGGGCGATACAGGACCAGATCGCATTCATGCAGGACTATCGGAGCATGGGGGCGGGATCACCGGTGTACTGCTGCGTGAGCACGGTCGTGGAGCGTGCATACCAGAACGCATCCCCCTGCGACATAGGGATTACCATCTCCACCGGTACGCTGGAGGTCTTTGCCGACCCCATGTTTGAAAAAGTGTTCTTTAACCTGGTAGACAACACCATCCGCCACGGAGACGGTGCGACGCGGATACAGGTGTCTTTCCACGAGGAGGGAGGGACTGGAGTGATCGTCTACGAAGACGACGGTGCCGGCATCCCCATATCCCAGAAAGAAAAAATTTTTGACAGGGGCTTCGGGCGGAACTCCGGCCTCGGCCTCTTCCTTGTGCGGGAAATTCTTGGCATCACCGGCATGACGATCCGGGAGACGGGAACAGAAGGGAAAGGCGTACGGTTCGAGGTCCTGGTGCCTGCCGGGAAATACCGGACCGATCAGGATTGATACGGCATAGGTCGATTCACCGGGAGGTCGCCCTCCTGCCCTCCTATAGTCCAGAAATAGGATGAGGTGGAGCAGGGTCAGATATCCTGATGGGAAATCCGCTTCACGTCAGTCGCCTGTGGCGATTGAGACGGCCGATGCCCCGTATTCTGTATCCGGACGTGACGGCACATAGGGGGCGAGGGAGCGGTCAAGACCCACGGCCTTCTCAAAGCAACCGTCGGCACCACCGTCGTCTCCGAGGTTCCAGAGCGCGATACCTTTTGCGTACCAGGCAAGGGCATAGTCCGGGTCGAGGGCGAGTGCTCTGTCATAGCACTCGAGGGAGGCGTTGTACTGACCGTCGATGTTGTTAAGATACATGCCTTTGGTGCACCATGCCGTGGCATTCTCCGGGTCTGCCTCGATCTCACGGTCCAGGTCTGCGATCGCATCATATCCGATCTGCCGCGTCTCTTCCAGGCTTCGTACATCGGCCGTCTGCTGGAGACACCCGCCTGCCAGCAGGAGGGCCGCCATGATCAGGAGAAGGGGGAGGGGCGTGTCCATGGACGGGAGTCTTGGAGTATGCATCCATGAAGATACCGATCTCCATCCCCGACCACCGCATATCGCCGTCCTCCTGCACTGTTCGATAGATTCTATAAAACCGCTCGCCCATGATATACAACGGTGGTTTTTCTGAAGGTGAACTTCGGCGGTTTCGTCCCGCTCAGCACAGTGGACTGGAGAGGCAGGGCCGTCTGCACGGTCTTTCTCCGTGGTTGCCCTGTCCGGTGCCACTACTGCCAGAACGCCGCCCTTCAGGACGGCACGGACGAGCGGGAGATCGGCGACGTCCTTGCCATGGTCAAAGAGTCCTCCCTCCTCGTCTCCGGCGTCGTCTTCTCCGGCGGCGAGGCGACGATGCAGAAGGAGGCCCTCCTCGCCCTTGCTGAGGGCGTGCAGGCAATGGACCTTGGCGTCGGCCTTCAGACAAACGGCGTTTACCCGGCGACGATCAGGGCGCTCCTTGAAAGACGCCTCGTCGACAAGGTCTCCCTCGACCTCAAGACGCAGTGGCGCCACTACAACAACCTCCTCAAGGAGGACTTCGCAGACAGGGTGAAGGAGTCGCTCCGCCTCTGCACCGCGGCCCACCACGCCGGCAGACTCCCGGAGTTCGAGGCGGTCGTGACGACCTTCCGGGGGTGCGAGGACGACATCGCCTACATCGCAAAGGACGCGGAAGGCATCGACCTCGTCCTCCAGCAGGGCGTCATCGCCGGCGTCGCCCCCCTCGACTTCGAGGAACTCGCGGCCGTCGCCGACCGCCTCGGGCGGAGCGTGAGGATCAGGACGCGGCAGGACGGCGAAGTCGCCTACGAAGGGCGGCGGATCGTCAGGGCGGAGAGTATTATCGAGCAGGAGAGGAGAAGCGAGAGATGAAAGTCATCGGAATCGTCGGCATGCCGGCAAGCGGCAAAGGCGAGTTTTCACGGATTGCAGCAGAGAAAGGGATCCCGGTCGTGGTGATGGGCGACGCCATCAGGAAGGCGGTCACCACCGCCGGACTCCCCCTGACAGACACGAACATGGGAAAAATCTCCTCAGACCTCCGCGCGAAGCACGGCATGGGGGCGATCGCCCTCATCACCGTCCCCGAGGTGGAGGCCACAGGCGCCCCCGTCGCCGTCATCGACGGCATCAGGGGGAGCGCCGAGGTCGAGATCTTCAGGGAACACTTCCCCTCCTTCCTCCTCGTCGGCGTGAAGGCCTCCTTCGAGACGCGTCTCACCCGCCTCGGCAGCCGCGGCAGGTCCGACGACCCCGCATCCCCCGACGACCTCAGGAAGCGCGACGAGCGTGAACTCGGCTGGGGCCTTGGCGACGCCCTCGCCATGGCCGACGTCTTCTTCGAGAACGAAGGCACGATGGATGAGTACAGGGCAAAAGCCCGGCACCTCCTCGACGCCCTGGAGGGGTGCGCATGAGCATTCAACCGTACTTCGCCTCCTCCTCGAAGGTCTGGGAGTCGGTGGACTGGGTCTTCGGCATCGAGGAGTGCGGGTACGCGGGCTGGGAGATCTCGGCCGACGGGCACTACCGCCTCGAAAACCCGGTGAACAAGGCGGCGATCCGCGACGTCCTCGACAGCACGCACCTGAAGGCGACGGTGCACGCCCCCTACGCCGACCTCAACCTCGCCTCCATCAACGACCCCATCTGGCGCGAGTCTGTGCGGCAGGTCTGCCTCTGCATCGAGAACGCCGCCGACATCACCGACAGGGTTACCATCCACCCCGGCTACCTCTCCCCCGCAGGGAAGTTGCTCCCCGACCGCGTATGGGACCTCCAGAAAGAGGCGCTGCGGCAGATCGGAAAATGCGCTGAAGAGCACGGCGTCGTCGCCTGCCTGGAGAACATGATCAACATCCCCGACTTCCTCTGTCACGACCCCTTTGAACTCCTCGGTCTCACCGAGGGTATCGACGGGATAGGCGTCACCTTCGACCTCGGCCACGCAAACACCGTCAGGAAGACCGACGCCTTCCTGGGGGAGATTGGGCAGGCAGACCACCTGCACATCCACGACAACCACGGCGCCACCGACGAGCACCTCGCCCTTGGCGACGGCACACAGGACTGGAAGAAGATCGGGCACGCCGTCGCCGCCGGCTACCACGGCGGCGTGGCCGTGGTCGAGGGGCGCAACCTCGACGAGGCGCGGAAAAGCCTTGACGTTTTCAGGAGGTGTTTCGTATAGCCGGCGAGACCCTGCAGGTGTATTTCCTCGGTACGGCCGGCGCTCTCCCGACGCCGAACCGCAACCCCTCGTGCGTCATGGTCAGACACGGTTCCGACACCCTCCTCTTCGACTGTGGCGAAGGGGCCCAGCAGCAGATGATGCGGGCGCGGACCGGTTTCCTCGTCGACGCCATCTTCATCACCCACTGGCACGCCGACCACTTCCTCGGTGTCCTCGGGCTTGTGCAGACCATGGCCTTCAACGGCCGTACAGAACCCCTCGTCATCTACGGCCCCGACGGGGTGCACGACTTCGTCGACTACACCATCAAGATCGGGCGGACAAAACTCGGCTTCGACCTCCAGCCCATCCAGTTAGCCCCCGGCATGGCCGTCAGGTTCGAGGGCTATCAGGTGGAAGCCTTTGCGACCGCCCACGGCATGCCGAGCATTGGCTATGTCCTCAGAGAAGATGTGCGGCCGGGCAGGTTCGACCGCGAGAAGGCGATCTCCCTCGGCGTCCCGCCCGGCCCCCTCTTCGGGCGCCTCCAGCGCGGGGAGAGCGTAACCGTAACGCGCGACGGTGCCGAGGTGACGATCACCCCCGACCAGATCCTCGGGACATCACGGCCCGGGCGGATGATCATCTATACCGGGGACACCCGCCCCATCCACCACCTCCAGACAGAGGGCCTCGAAGGGGCCGACCTCCTCATCCACGACGCCACCTTCGACGACTCCGAGAGAGGCCGCGCCGGAGAGGTCTTCCACTCGACGGCCGGTGAGGCCGGCGAAGCGGCGTCGGCACTCAAAGCCCACTCCCTCGCCCTCGTCCACATCAGTTCGCGCTATACCTCGATGACAAACCATATACGGGATGCAGAGGAGAAGTTTGAAGGCGAGGTGCTTGCACCAGCGGATCTGACGATGGTGGAAGTTCCTTTCAGGGAGTGACGGCAATGACGGAGGCTGAGGATGAAGGCGGGAAACGGTGCGAGGCGCGAGCGGCGCCTCTTCCTGACAGGGCTTGCGGCACTCCTCATCAGCACCGCGGTTGCCGTCGTCGCCGGGTCCTATCTCTCCTCAGTCCGTGAGGTCCTCGTCCTCATCCCCGGCCTCCTCGTGCTGGTGCCGCCGACGATCAATATGCGGGGGAGCATCTCCGGCGTGCTCGCCTCCCGCCTCTCCTCGTCCATGCACCTCGGCGAGTTCACGACAGGGTTCCACAAAGACGGCGTCCTTGCCGAGAACCTCCACGTCTCTCTTATACTCACTCTTGCGACCGCCGTCGCCCTCGGCATCGTGGCGCGCCTTGCAAGCGTCGTCGCCGGTGTCGAGGTGATCGCCACAGGCGACCTCGTCCTCATATCGGTCCTCGCCGGCATCGTCGCCGGCCTCATCGTCATGGGCTTTACCGTCCTCGTCTCCGTCCTCTCGTACAGGCAGGGCATAGACATGGACATGATCGCCGCCCCCGCCGTGACGACCCTCGGCGACCTCGTTACGATCCCGGTCCTCACCATCACGGCCGTGACCGTCCTCTCCTTCCCCCCCGCGACGAGGACGCTCCTCCTCGGGGTCGTGCTCGTATGCACCGCCGCGGCCTGCCTCTACTCCTGGTCACAGGGCGGGCGCGTGCGGCGGATCTCCACCGAGGTCCTCCCCCTCCTCGTCTGCCTCTCCGTCCTCGGGACCTTTGCCGGCGTGACCTACACCCTCGGCCTCGACCGCCTCGTGAGCATGGCCGCCCTCCTCATCCTGATCCCGCCCTTTGCCGGGATCTGCGGGTCCATCGGCGGCATCCTCTGCTCGCGCCTCGGCACCGAGATGCACCTCGGCATCATCACCCCCTCCCTCACCCCCTCAAGGGAGGTGCTGGTGCAGTTCGCCCACACCTACCTCTTCACCTTCCTGCTCCTCCCCCTGATGGCAGCCCTCGCGCACTGTGCGGCCCTCCTCCTCGGGGCACCCTCCCCCGGCCTCATCCCCATGGTCACCATCGCCACCCTCGCCGGCGCGGTCGTCATGACCCTGGTGAACGGGATCGCCCACCTCACCGCGACGATCTCCTTCCGGTTCGGCCTCGACCCCGACAACTTCGGGATCCCGGTCATCTGCTCCGTCATCGACCTCCTCGGCGCCGTGGTCCTTGTTGCGGTCATCGACCTCGTCGTGTAAGAAAGGCCGGTGTGCAAACTGCGCATTAATATACTCTCGTAACACTATTGAGAGTGAAGACGGTACAGATTCATGATGGAAGTCGAGTATCAGCCGACCAGCCTCAAGGATGTCCTCATCGAAATGAAGGATATCTCTGAACTGATGGTTGACCTTTCCTATTCTGCAATTCTCTTTGAGAGCCGCGAGATCGCCGGCGAAGTCGAGAACCTCGAAGAGGTCATGAACAGGCACGCGTACCAGGCACGGATCTCGGCGATCCTGGGGGCGCGGCGGGTTGAGGAAGCCGAGGCGATGAGCGGACTCCTCCAGATCGCTGAGTCGGCCGAGAGGATCTCCAATTCTGCGACGGAGATCGCACGACTCATACAGAGAGGAGCAAAGTTCCCGCAGAAACTCCGAGACGCCCTGCCCGAAGCCGAAGAGGTGACGGTCAGGGCCGAGGTGCATGCCGGGTCTCTCCTTGACGGCACGACCCTCGGCGAGGTGAAACTCCAGAGCCGGTCGGGTATGCGCGTCATCGCAGTCCGGCGAGGTACAGGCTGGATCTACGACCCCGACAAGTATTCTAAGACCCTTGCCGGTGACATCATCCTCGCAAAGGGCCTCAGGGCCGGGATCACGCCCCTCTTTACGATGTCCGGCGCAAAGCCGCATCCACACAGGGAGTGGGTCCAGGCCGGGTGCGTCGACGACCTCGACCGCGCCGTCGCCCTCATGATCGAGATGAAGAACCTCTCCGAACTGGCGGTCGGCCTCGCCTATACCTCTCTCCTCTTCACGAACGAGGACATTGCGAAGGAGGTCGTCGTCCTCGACGAGAGGATGGAAGAGATGCGCTACCAGTTCGACCTCTGGCTCCTTGAGGCGGCGCGGCGGATCGAGAACGTGGAATACCTCCGCGGCCTGATCCATCTCTCCTCCTTTGCCGGGACCATCACCAGCGCCGCCTCGGCCATCGTCGACGTCCTCCTCCGCGACATCGAGATCCCGCCGGTCTTCAGGATGATCGTGCGCGAGTCCGACGAGATCATCACGCGACTTGAGGTGAAAGAGAGGTCGGCGATCGCCGGCAGAAGCCTGCGCGAGGCCTCGCTTGCGACGGTGACCGGCATGGTCGTCTTTGCGATCCGGAGCAGAGACGGCAGGTGGAAGTACCGTCCGGGACGTGATGAACGCCTGCAGGCAGGCGATCTCATCATCGCAAAGGGACGGAGAGACGGTGAGGAACGTCTTACCGCCCTCTGTTCGGGTGAAAATACATAAGCACTTTCCAGACAAGAGAGTACGAAAATGGCGAATACAGAAGATACTATTGTCTATGCCCTTGGCCCCAATTGCGGGATCGAGGACGTTGAAGAGGGAATGATCTATGCCGGGACTGTCCAGGGCTTTGCAAATTTCGGGACCTTCGTGCAGTTGAACGCCCGGCTGAAGGGGCTTGTCCACAAGAGTAACATCCTCCAGCGCCACGAAGAACGTGACCAGATCTACGTCAAGGTCATCAATATCAGGAATAACGGCAACATCGACCTCGCCGAGGTGGTCCCGGAGGTCTTCAGGCTGGAGACCGTTACCCGCCGCGCGCATGTGACGAAACTGGGGGAGATCCAGTCCATGGTGGGCAGGAGCATCACCCTTGAAGCCCAGGTCGCGCAGGTCAAGCAGACCAGCGGCCCGACGATCTTCACCCTGGTCGACGAGTCCGGGAGCGGCAATGCGGCGGCATTCGTCGAGGCCGGGGTCAGGGCGTACCCTGAGGTCGACCTTGGAGATGTTGTCTGCGTCTCCGGCGAGGTTATGCGCCGGCAGAACCAGCTCCAGATCGAGGTCAGTTCGATGGAAGCGCTCACCGGCGACGATGCAAAGGTTGTGCACGACAGGATCGAGGCCGCCCTCGACGCACGGGCAGAGCCCGAGGACGTCCCCCTCCTTGTGGAGAGCGAGGTCCTCAGACAGCTCCAGCCCGAGATGAGGAAGGTCGCCAAACTGATCAGGCGCGCCGTCTTCGAGGCCCAGCCGATCATCCTCCGCCACCATGCCGACGCCGACGGCATCTGTGCGGCGGCCGCCGTCGAACAGGCGGTCATCTCCCTGATGCGGGAGGAGGGCGACGACCTGGACACGGCGTACTATCTCTTCAAGCGTTCCCCGTCCAAGGCCCCCTTCTATGAGGTCGAGGACATCACGCGCGACCTCGACTTCGCCCTCAAGGACCACGAGCGTTTCGGGCAGAAGATGCCCCTCATTGTGCTGATGGACAACGGATCGACCGAGGAGGACCTCCCCTCGATGAAGATGGCGCGGGTCTACGACCTCCCCATGATCGTCGTCGACCACCACCACCCCGACGCCATCGTCGACGAGTACGTCATCGCCCACGTCAACCCCTATCATGCAGGCGGCGACTTCGGGATCACGGCCGGCATGCTCGGGACCGAGGTGGCGCGCCTCATCAACCCGAAGGTGAGCAACCTGATCCGTCACCTCCCGGCCGTCGCCGGTGTCGGCGACAGGAGCGAGGCGCCGGAAAGGCAGCGCTATCTTGACCTGGTCGCGGACGAGTACTCCGAGGACGCCTGCAAGGACATCGCCCTCGCCCTCGACTATGAGCAGTTCTGGCTCAGGTTCAACGACGGCAGGGAACTGATCAAGGACATCCTGAACCTCAAGGAGAACCGCGACCTCCAGAAGCGCTACGTGGACCTCCTTGTCGAGCAGGCCAACGAAGCGATCGAGGACCAGATGGCCGCCTCGATGCCCCATGTGGTCGAGGAAGTCCTCCCGAACGGCGCCCATCTCTTCAGGATCGACGTGGAGATCTTCGCACACCGCTTCACCTTCCCGCCGCCGGGGAAGACGGCCGGTGAGATCCACGACCGTCTCTGCCAGCAGCACCCGGGCGAACCGGTCGTCACCCTTGGCTTCGGCCCGGACTTTGCTGTGCTCAGGTCCCGCGGCGTCCTCATGAACATCCCGAAGATGGTCCGCGAACTCCGCGACGAGATCACCGGTGGCGGCATCAGCGGCGGCGGCCACCTTGTCGTCGGGTCCATCAAGTTCGTCGAGGGTATGCGCGATGCCGCCCTCTCCGGCCTGGTCGAGAAGATCGGCCAGGCAGAAGTGGAGGAACTCTGATCCCGGGACTGGATTCCCAATCTTTTTTCTCCCGCCCTGTCGAAAGGCATAAATGACGTGACTGATATGAGGGGGTGAGGGAATCTTATGAATCCACGCTATCGTTCACTGCCGGCTGTATTCTTTTGCACCATTCTCCTCCTTTCTGCGGCAGCTGCAACGCCGGTCGCGGCAAGAGGGGCAACAATTTCCGATGTCAGTCCGGGAGATACCATATTTGTCTATGAGACCGGGTTGAACCTGACAGCCCTCAGGAATGCACCTGATGTTCCGGTCACGGCTCTTCGTCTGTACACCGACAATAACCCTGCAAAAGGGGTGGCCAATGAGATATCGGTCGAGGACGATACGAACTTTGAACTAAGAAAAGTCGATGTCGAGGACGATGCTGGCACATATTATGCCTATAGTCCGGGAATAGACGCAGGCAACTGGATTATGATCCGCTATCCCGAAGTGGAGATTGATGCGGTCCTTGCAGCACCCAATCATTCAGATAGGATATCTGGCATCTCGATACCCATCGGGACACCCATTGCAATCAAACTTTCCTCCCGTGTAGGCCAGAACTATCGGGCAGGGGATACAACGGCCGCCGTTGAGATCGTTATTATAACACCTGGAGGTGCTGAACTCACATCCTTCCAGGGTGTTGATTATTCAAATATCCCCCTCAGGGGGTCAGAGATATACACCGACGACCCGGGCATGCCTGGAGCACTGGTGCTTGATAACCTCGAGCAGGGGACATATAAGGTCCAGGCCAGGTGGACATCGCCGCAGGGATTCGCGGACTATGCGGATGACTCCAATATTATCACGTTCTCTGTTGGCGAGAAGATCGCGGTGAACACGACCCCGACAACGGCAACGACGACAGCACCTACCACCCTCCCGACGACAGTTATAACGACGACTGCGACAATGACGGTCCCGACACCGTCACCGTCCCTGACAACGGCGGCAACTACAACACCAATGCCGGTGACGACCATGACACAGGCATCAGGGACTATTATCCCTGCCCTCGGAGCAGCGGCACTCCTCCTCTTTGCGCTGAGAAGGCGGTGATCTCTGATCCCCGTATTTTTAAAGGGACTCATCCGGGTAAGACCGTAGGGGATTTCCCGATGTAATCGCTCCGTTGTCCGCTCCTGAAAACACAAACTATTTATAATGCGCAGGATACAAGTCTAACACGCTGAGGTATTGAGATGAATGGAAAAAAGAGTATCCGGGAGCAGTATAACGAGACTCAATGCCGGATTGTTCATTACCTCAAATCAGGCATACAAAGAGGCAAACACTATTTCAAGTCGAAGTACATCGCTCACGATCTCGGGCTCTCTGCAAAGGAGGTGGGGACGAACCTTGCCATCCTCTCGGAGATCTGTGACGAACTTGAGATTACCCGCTGGAGTTACTCCAATTCCACGACATGGATGGTCAGTCCGCGCGCAGCATAAGTAGTATCATGTGCCATACATCAGAGCATGGAAAAAATCATCTCATTTGAATCAGAGATCGAGTTTGTTGCACGGGTCAACGAGCACAAGGACTGCATCATGCAACAGGGACCAAAAGGTGGCGGTGACGAAGACCCTGCCCAGCTCTGGTTCAATATCGACGTCCCGAAGGGACATGGCCTCAAGGCCGGTGACAGGGTGAGGGTCACCGTCGAGAAGATGTAAGGAATACTCACGGGGCTGATCTGACTTTTCTGGTGCCTTCAATTTTTTTTTAAACTTTGATTTTTTGTGCAATCCATATCGAAATATCAAAATAGGGCAGTGCCCTAAGCATTGGTGATGGCACACGGTAAGTTCAAGCTCTGTGTCTTCGGGCCGTACAATGCCGGCAAGTCCAGCCTGATCCAGTGTCTGGACCCTGCCGCCCGGCATATCGAGGCACGGTGCGAGGGTGGAACGACGACGGTCGCCCTGGATTACGGGAAGGTCCAGGCCGGGGGGGAGACGATCTATCTTTTTGGAACGCCCGGTCAGGAACGTTTTGAGTTCGTCAGGCAGATCCTCGCCCGCGGCATGGACGGTGCCATCGTCGTTGTCGACTCGACGGCTGGCCCCGACCCCATGGTCGAGCGTCTCTCAGAGTGGCTTGTCACAAGAAATGTCCCGTACGCCATCATGCTCAACAAGTGCGACCTCCCCGGTTCGTCTCCCTCCCGCTTTGCCCGTGAGAACGGGGACGCACCTGTATACCTTGTATCCGCGAAGTCCGGGGAGAACGTGCATGAAGCGCTCTCATTATTTATCCAGAATCTGAAATGATTGTGTCACGACAGCAGACCAAAGGATATATCTTTTTTCAGCAGTGACACTCTCATGGTGGCCTGATTGAAGATTGGACATTCCCTTTTGATATGGATCTGCCTCTGCATGGTCGCGGGGACTGCCGGGTGCACGGCAATAGGTTTCGGGGACGTGCGCTATGCAGACGGCGACCTGCAGGTTACGGTCGATAACCCCTCGGGAGCGGTGAACGGTACGGTCCAGGTGACGGTCTTTGAGACCCGTGACCTCAAGCAGACGGAGGTGGCGAAGATCGCCCGTGCAGAAACCCTGCCCGCCGGTACGACGACCCTGACCTTCCCGATAGACCTCTCGCCGGGAGACTACAAGATCTACCTGTATTTCATGAAAGGCACCGAGAGGACAGTGTCTGTGATCAAGGACATCCAGGTGTGAGAGATGGGACGGGTTCTCAGGGTGGCGCAGGGCCATGAACCTGCCGACCGCCTCTTCACGCATCTTTTCCTCTATAACCCCTTCTCCTGCTCCTGGGCCGAGACCTCCTTTGCAGTCGCCGACGGCATCGTCGTCGGGACAGGCGAATACGAGGCGAGGGAGACCGTCGACCTCGGCGGGGCGCGGGTGGTCCCCGGCCTCATCGACGCCCACGCTCATATCGAGAGTTCTCTCCTGGTGCCCGGCGAGTACGCCCGGTGCGTCGTCCCCCACGGCACGACGACGGCCGTCGCCGACCCCCATGAGATCGCGAATGTCTCAGGTATCGAGGGACTTGAGTTTATGCTCGCCGAAGGGAGAGAGGCGGGGATGTCCATCCTCCTCACTCTCCCGTCCTGCGTCCCGGCCACGCCCCTCGACATCGGCGGGGCCGAACTCTCTGCCGACGACCTTGCGGCATACGCGGACGCCGAGGGTGTCGTGGGCCTCGGCGAGGTGATGAACGTCCCCGGCGTCCTCGCGGGAGACCCGGAGGTCGGGAAGAAGATCGGGCTCTGTGCCGTGCGGGACGGTCACGCCCCCCTCCTCTCGGGCAAACCCCTCAACGCCTACGTGCTTGCCGGCATCCAGAGCGACCACGAGTGCACGGCATGCGCGGAGGCCGAGGAGAAACTGAAACTCGGGATGTACATCATGATGCGCGAGGGCTCGACCGAGCAGAACATCACGGCCCTCGCCCCCCTGCTGACGCCGTGCACGGCGGCACGCTGCTGCCTGGCGACAGACGACCGCCACGCCGACATGCTCGTCTCTGCGGGGCACATCGACGATGCCGTGAGGAAACTCGTGAAAGCCGGTGTGTCCCTGGAGACCGCCCTCCGTGCGGCGACCCTGACGGCGGCAGAGCGTTTCCACCTCGACGACAGGGGTGCGATCGCACCCGGGCGGCGTGCCGACTTCTGCGTCCTCGCGGAGGGCGAGGTCTTCAGAGTGAAAGAGACCTATATTCTCGGCAAAAAATACGAAGACCCCGGCTTCAGGCAACCTCTCTGCCCGCGGCCGCGGTTCACCTGCCCTGTGCCGGCTCCAGAAGACCTCGCGGTCGGGGGACCGGGCAGGGCGCATGTGATCGGTATTGTCCCCGGACAGATCGTCACCGAGTCCCTCTCCCTGGAGGTGACAGACGTCCCTGACCTGGAGAGGGACATCCTCAAGGTCGTCGTCTGCGACCGTTACCGCGGCACGGGGTGCGGTGTCGGCCTGGTCCACGGCCTCGGCCTGAAGGACGGGGCGATCGCAACAAGCGTCTCTCACGATGCCCACAATGTCATCGCCGCCGGTGTCACCGACGCCGATATCATCAGGGCGATCAGGGAGGTCGTCGGGCACAGAGGCGCGATGACCGCGGTGAGAGGCGGTGCGGTCACCACCCTGCCCCTTGCCTGTGGCGGCCTGATGGCGACAATGCCCTACCCTGAGGTCTGCGAGGCGCTAAAGCGCCTTTCTGCGGAGACGAAGGCGATGGGGGCGGTGGACCACCCCTTCATGTACCTCTCCTTCCTGGCCCTCACCGTGATCCCGCACCTGCGGGTGACGACGCGGGGGGTCTTCGACGCCGACGCCTTCAGGGACGTCCCGCTCTTTTCGGAGGAACCATGAAGGACGAGCATATCCTTGAGGCGATCGGGAAGACGAGGGTCGTGGTGCGGGACGGCAGGGTCGTCGAGGTCGGGCGACCCCTGATCCGCTCCTGCCCTCTTGCGGAGAAGTTCTCCTGCCCTGTCCACGAGATGACGGAAGGGGCGATCAGGGCGAATATCGAGGAGAGGATGCGGGCCTTCGGCATGTGCACGCCCGACCGCCAGGTGACCGACAGATCCGACTTCGTTCTCTTCGGGGCGTCCGAGTTGATCTCGTCGGCCCTCAGGAACGGGCTTGTGCGCTCGGCTGTCATCGTCTGCGACGGCGCCGGCACAGTGGTCGTCACCGCGCCCGACCTGGTGCAGGGCATCGGCGGCCGGGTCTCCGGGATCATCGCGACCTCCCCGATACCGCAGGTGATCAGGAGGATCGAAGACCTCGGCGGCCGCGTGCTCGACCCGGCGACGGCGCGGATCGACATGCCCGCCGGTGCGGCACTCGCCCGCGACCTCGGCCTCTCTCCGGCGGCAGTCACGGTTGCGACCGCGGACGATGCGGAAGCAGTGCGGGCCGCACACCCGGACGCCCTGATCATCGCCGTCCACACGACCGGCGTCTCTGGAGAGGAGGCGCGGCGCCTTGCGGCCGTCGCCGACCTGGTGACGGCCTGCGCCTCGGCCGCAGTCCGGGAGGAGGCCGGGCCCCGCGCCCTCCTCCAGGCAGGCACGGCGGTGCCGGTCTTTGCGATGACCCCCTCAGGCAAGAGGGTGGTGCTCGCAAAACTCCAGGAGACGGACAGGCAGGTGCTGGTCAGCGGGAAGGCGCTGCCCGCGGCGGGCGGGCGGGACCCCGAACCCCTGGTCTGATCTTTTCTCAGGACCCGTTCCTTCCTTCACCCGGTCGCGGCCATGACGAGGAGGAGGACCGCCACGATCACCGGCTGGTGGAGGAGGTAGACCGCAAGCGAGTTCCTGCCCATCACGCAGAGGGCGTCCACGCACTTCCCCCCCATCGCCGGGACGCTGAACCGGCGTCTCCCCCCGGGATAGAGGACGAAACCGATGGCCATGCCGATGAGGGCCACGCCGAGCCAGGGGACAAGGGGGACATAGTCGACGCTGTAAAAATCGGCCGGGTGGATGCCGAGGGGTATGAGCCAGTACGGCCCGGCGATCTGGCTGAAAGGCACGGCGGCAAGGATGATCGCGGCGCCGACGAGGAGGTTCCCCCTTCCGAACCGCAGGAAGAAGGGGGCGGTGATGATGGCGAAGCCGATGAGGTGGAGAATGCCGAAGACGATGAAGCCCTCGCCGAGGAAGAGCCAGGTGACAAGGGTGGCAAGCATGCCGAAGAGAAAGATCTTCCCGCCGCGCCGTGCATACCCGGCCCGGAGCGAGAGCCCGCTCATCTTCGACCGTCTCCTCTCGTAACTGATCGGGAGGGAGAGACCGGCGAGGGCGATGAAGAGAGTGGCGGTGGCAAGGGCGAAGTAGCGCCAGAACCCGCCCAGCACATCGACGGCGGCGATCCCGAAGAACCAGAGGTCGAAGAGGACGTGGTAGACCACCATCATGACGATGGCGATCCCCCGCAGGAGATCGATCTCAAGGAAGCGCCGTGACGACGAGTGCGTGGAGAAGACCTGTCCCCATCTCAGGGCACATGACCGTGCGTCCATGTTTATCCTCTCATTTCCCCCCGGTTCTCTTTCCGAATACTATTGATATCAGGACATCTTAAGGTGCCCCGTCTATCGTGCGGGGTAAACTGCAGGGGTCGATGACAGGTACGGAATGGTGCCGGACAGAATGGAATTCCATATATACTGTAAAAAATATATCGCACGGTGGTGAAAGAGAAAATCACTGTTCATCAACTTGTTTTCTCGGGAGAAATCAATGATAAGTCTTCTGCTGGTAGACGACGAACCTGCCCTCCTCGATATCGGCAGGGTGTTTCTGGAAGAGAGTGGCGACCTTCGCGTTGACATAGCCACAACAGTTACAGAAGCACTGGATAAACTCCGGGAAGGCAGGTATGAGGCCGTCGTCTCAGACTATGATATGCCTGATATGGACGGGATCACCTTCCTCAAGGAGGTCCGTCTCTGCCGTCCCGACCTCCCATTTATCCTATTCACGGGGAAAGGACGGGAAAAAGTTGTCATAGACGCCCTGAACAGCGGAGCCGACTTTTATCTCCAGAAAGGAGGCGACCCCGTAGCCCAGTTCACGGAGTTGTCCCACAAGGTCCAGCAGGCAGTACGAAGGAGAAGAATGGAGTGCGAACTCCGGAAGTCTGAGAAAAATTACCGTGAACTTGTCGACAACCTCCCGGAGATCTTCTTCAAAACAGACGTCAATGGAAATCTTATCTATATCAATCGCAGGGGTCTCGAAGCCCTGAACCTGCCGGAACATACGGCACTGGGGAAACCATGGTATCTCCATATCCTCCCAGATGACCGGCGAGACGCAGAGGAGGCATGGGACCGCCTGGTACGCACTGACACCCGGGTGCAGGGCCTTGAGGTCCGGGTCCTGACCCTGTCAGGGAAAGAGGAAACAATGCCAGTCCTTTTGAACCTTACACCCATCATGGACGATACCGGTCATATCCTTGGGGCACAGGGCATTGCAGTCGACATATCCTGGAAAAAGCAGACTGAATCAGCACTTCATGAAGCCGAAGCACGTTACCGTATCATTGCCGAGGGGATTGCCGACGGCGTGACCACCGCAGATCTGGAAGGTGTCATCACCTATGCCTCCCCTTCGATGACTTCTATCACCGGATACGGGATCGGAGAGATTGTTGGTCATTTCTTCCGCGAGTTTGTTGCCGAAGAGGACCGGGGCATAATCGACACCTGTTTCCGGAAAACTCTCCGGGAGGGAGAGAAATTTGACAGGCTCAGGATCAGGGTGAAGAGGAAAGATGGAGTCTCTATCGACGGCGAGATCAACGGTGGCCCGATACTGCGGGACGGCGCGGTGATCGGTGCACAGAGTGTCATGCGGGATATCACCCAGCAGGTGCAGATCGAGAAGGCCATCAGGGAGAGTGAAGAGTGGCTAAATGTCACCCTCCACTCCATCGGTGACGGAGTCATCGTTACCAATGCAGACGGGCGGGTGAAACTCATCAACACCATGGCCGAGTCCCTGACCGGGTGGCAGGAGGAAGAAGCGATAGGCAGACCTCTTACCGACGTCTTCTGTATAATTGATGAGAGGACATCCCGTGTCCTTATAGACCCTGTCCTGAGTGTGACCAGACCTGATAGTCCCGGTCTTTCTCCGGACAACACCATCCTTGTCTCCCGCGACGCCGTAAACCGGGTGATCGCCAGCAATGCCGCACCTGTCATGGACAAGACCGGCACGGTACTGGGTACGGTGCTGGTCTTCCGTGACGTCACGGCAGAAAAAAATGCGGAGGAGGTCAGACGTCGCCTTGCGGCCATTGTCGAATCATCGGACGATGCGATCTTCGGGACGACGGTGGAGGGGTACATCACGGACTGGAACCGCGGGGCCACACGGATATATGGATACGCCGGTTATGAGGTAACAGGATGTCACGTCTCCATGCTCGCCCCCCCTGAGCGCCGCGAAGAGTTCATGGATGCAATACGAGAGATCACCAGAGCCGGCCATAAGAACTCCTTTGAGACGGTCAGGGTGAGGAAGGACGGGAAAGAGATCGTTCTTGCCGTTACAATATCCCCGATCCGTGACGAAGACGGGACAATTATGGGGTTCTCCACCATCTCACGAGACATCACCAGTCGCAAGGAGGCGGAGCAGGCACTCAACAAGAGCAGGGAAAGACTGGAACAGGTCGTCGAGGGAGTGAAACTCGGTACATGGGAGTGGGACGTCCCTACAGGGAAAGTCGCATTCAACCGGCACCTTGCCGCCATGCTCGGTTATCCACCTGATTGCCAGGAGGCAGACGCACGGGCGATCGGCACGCTGGTCTCTGAGGCAGATTATGTCCCTGTAAAAGAGGCTGTTGTTGCCGCACTGAAGGGGGTGTCTCCCATCTTTGTAAAGGAGGTACATCTCACGGGCGATATGGGCCGTACCGTGCTGCTCCAGGCCAGGGGGACTGTGGTCGAGAGAGACGATGCCGGTCGTCCTGCACGCCTGAGCGGTATCTGTCAGGACATCTCCGAGATCCGCGGATATCAGGAGGCCCTGAAGAAGGCAAACAAAAAACTCAACCTCCTGAACAGCATCACCCGCCACGACCTGCTCAACCAGACGACGGCATTGCAGGGGTACATGACCCTGATCAATCGTGCAGTCGGCGACGGAGAACCTGTAGTCAGGAATTATCTCCGTGTCTGCAGCGATCTGATCGGCAGGGTTCAGCGTCAGGTTGTCTTTACGCGTGATTATGAGAGCATGGGTGTGAATGCCCCGACATGGCAGAATGTTGGAGATATGGTGAGAAAAGCGTCTGCCAATCTGTCTCTGGGTACGAGAAAGGTATCCATCACCGTCGAGACGGGGGATGTCGAAGTCTACGCTGACCCTATGTTTGAAAAAGTGCTCTTTAATATTTTTGAAAATGCTCTCAGGCACGGTGAACGGGTGACCGAGATCAGGGTGTCTTTCTGTGAGATCGGGAAGCAGGGCGTCATCACCGTCGAGGACAACGGCACCGGCATTGCCAGGGATATCAGGGACAAGATCTTTCTGGCCGGTTATGGAAAGAACACGGGATATGGCCTATTTCTTGCAAAGGAGATCCTCGACCTCACCGGGATCGGGATCTCCGAGACTGGTGGGGGAGGGGCAGGCGCGAGGTTTGAGATGACGGTGCCGGAGAGGGGGTACAGGAGGATGCAGGGGTCAGGCACGCCGCCCGGATGTTCAGGGGAGGAGCGTTAGGACACACCCTGCCACAAGGGGTATGACAAGGTTGTCGTCGATAGGGGAGAGGAGTTCGGCAAGAGTTGCGATGGCGGCGACAACGAATGCGGCGGGAAGCGACAGCACCGGCAGGAGGACGAAGAAGAGTGCGAAAAAACCTGCACTCGAACCTTCGAGGGTTTTTCCGTTGATGATCCGGTGCTTCCCGAAACGGAGGCCGGCGAGGGTGGCAACCGAGTCGAGGACGGTCAGCGAGAGGACGGCGACGAAGGCGACCTGCGGTGTGAAGGCCACCGAGCAGAAGAGGGCGCTTGCAACAAAGTAGACCGTGCCTTTTCCCGGGAAGACGTTCTCTCTCTCAAGGGCGCCGATGATCTCGGTGATGCCGGGGACATACCAGCCGCGCAGGAGTGCCTCGATGAGCATGAGGCCGCCAAGAAGTCCCGACGCGTAGATGAATACGGCAAGGCCGGGCACAGGTACGAGGAGGATGGATGCGATGCCCAGACCGAAGACGAGGTGGACTACCTGGCGGCCGTACTCGTGCATGCCCTGCGTGGCATGTGAAAGGATAAATTCCTGTGGATCACCTCTTTCGAAGGATTAATCCCCTTCACAACAAAAAATTGTGAGGTATGGCTGAAGATATCTATGAGGAGGTCGTCTGCAACCACTGCGGTGGTCTCGGGTGCACCAACTGCGACCGCACCGGCAGGGTGCTTGTGCGACGGCCTGCAAAACGCTGCGGACGGTGCGACGGTGTCGGTTGCATCTACTGCGGCTACACGGGATGGGAAGGCGTGAAGGGGAAGTACGAGGAGTAAAGCCACACTTTTTTTTTGTCGGGCGGGATTTCTGTATTCTCCGTGAGAGTACGCCGCCGTCGGACGCTCGG
>NZ_CALFSA010000038.1 GCF_937919355.1 uncultured Methanofollis sp.
AGAGCCCCTCTGCGGGCCTTTCGACGGTTCGCCACCTGAATTTTTTGCGTGAGGGAGACGGGATTCTCTCATAAGCCTTCTGCAATGATGGGGGGATATACTCGTGGGATTGATACATGATCCGTTATTGATGCGCTGAAAATGTGGGAGAGTCCTGTCGTGTTTGCTCCCCCCTCTTCCTTGCCTGTTCCCCGCCGAGCACCGTGCTCCGCTCGGGAGCGAAACCCGGTTCTCCTCATTATTGAAAACAAAAAATATTCTCTAAATTATCTAAATGTCCCCGATATGAACTCAAAATGATCATTTTATCACTCAAAACATTCTGATCAAGATCGTATGTATCCAGACAGTCTTTTTGAAGAAGCAGAGGACATAACATCTATTTTACTGGAAAAACTCCCCAAACACGTCGACGGAAAAGACGCGATTCTGGAGTTAAAAGAGGCCGACTACCAATGGCGCCAGATGGAATGGATCGGGTGGTATTACGAATACAAGATATTTTCCGTCCTCTCCCAAACCCTCGGGGGCGCCCTTGGTCCGGCCTATGGAAACACGACATTTGATTATAGGCGGCATCTCGTCTGGGACCTGAAGGCGCACCCGAAACATACGAGCAAAGGGACACCCAACGAACCGATGATCCTCAATGATCAGGAAGCGGTCGAGGCGTGTGTTGCAGAGAATGGGGGAGTGGGTTTCATCGTCGTAAAGGGAGAGGCGCAATTCGATAACTCCGGCGAGTTCAAAATATGGCACGACATCCTGAAAGGCAGGACTTCGACATACGAACATGAACGGATCAGGCGCGGTGCAACGTCCAGAATGAGAAAAGTCGCATTCGACATCGACAGCATCGATGCCTACTTCATAGAGGATCAATCCGTTCTCGATAGGGGTATCGAAGAAGGGTGGCTGAAATTTTTCCAGAAAGGTATGCGGAATGCCAATGGTAGTCCAAGACGTGCGAAATATGCACTTCGGACCGACAAAGCCCCTCATTCATTGAAAGTCGCCTCTGTGAGGTGTTGATAGTTCCTGCCATTCTTCACAGAGAAAAAAAAGTTATTCAAAAGAAAGAACTGATTGACCTCTGGGCACTTCATCACCTGCTTTTTTCTTTGGTCTGCCTCGTTTGCCATTGGACTGGCCCAGATTCTTCAGCATCTTCTCAAGGGACCACCGGCCCCGGCCAAGTTCCTTTTCCAATATTTCTATCGTGTTTTTCTTTGTTTCGCCGGATCCGATAAGCTGATTGAACCTGATCAGCAGAGCCTTTTTCTCATCTTCGGTCCATGACTTGCCCTGGTTCGCCTTCTCCTCGATCTCAGGATCTCTGAGTGTGGACAGAAGACTTCCTGGTTTGATGTTTGTCATCTCTTCGGTTTTCGTATCAAGCCTCGAGGAGGAGATCTCAAAACCCGTTGCCCGGCGGTTCAGACCGATAGCAACTTTTGCGGTCGAAAAGCCCCCAAGGAACATATCACAGACCAGATCCCCTTCATTGCTGCTGTACTGCATCATTTTCACGAGCAGGGCGGTCGGCAATTCGTTCTTGTTCTTCACCGGTCCGGGTTTGTATTCCCGGTTGATGATCCAGACATCTTCACGGTCCTGATAGTTCAATGAACCATTATCAGGATCCTTTTCCGTAAGGCCGAACCGTGATTCCAGGTTGAAGGTCCTGTCCCCACCGGGTTTCTGGTAATAGAGGATGTGATAGTGGGAGGAGACATATTTCTTACTGGTATAGACTCCGAAATTGTATTTCCAGATAATATGATTGATCTCTTCAAGGCAGGTCTGTCGGAGGGCATGAAGAATATGGTAGAGATTTGTATATCCTGAGACGATGTAGATTGATCCGCCGGGTTTGAGAATACGCTCGGCCTCTTTTATCCAGTTCAGACTGAATTCTCCATATTCGGAGGCGGGGACTTCGACGTACCCATCAACGACAAAAGCCTCGTTTCGGTTATAGTGCTGGTGGAGTTTGTCCCCGTTGATCCCGTAGGGGGGATCGGTGATGATAAGATCGACGGAATTTGATTCTATATGTTTTTTTGCCCCGGATATGCAATCTTCATTGTAAAATTTACCCGTGAGTGTAATTATCGGTTCCATGTGTACGTACCTCCATGCTGATTCATTTCAATCTGACGACAATCTACAAATGGTGATGGGTTCATACCTTTTTCACCTTTTCTAATCATTTTCATTTTCTCTTCTTTCCCGGACATTCACCCTCAGGGGATAGGCGAGCATCCCCTTCGGGCGAAGTCGGCAAACCCGCCCGGCACCTCTCGGTGCCTCCTCGAAGGTCTATGATATCATCTCATACTCGTTATCGCTTACACGCCCCTATCCCGGGGCGGCCCAGTACGATAAATCTCCGAAAAGGGAGTGGTGAGGATGAACCTGCCCCTGGCTGGTGTGCACTCATCCAGCGTGCCTGAAAAATATTTGATCGCTACCCAGGGATCCGGGGAGGTCACCGCTTCTTCGGCGGCTGGAGTCTCTGGACCTCCCTGATCACCTCGCGGTGGAAGGCGAGGATAAGGTCGCTGATCACGCCAAACATGAAGATCTCGATGCCGACGACGATGAGGAGCACCGTGAGGATGGTCATGGGGAGGTGCTCGATATCTTTGAGCCATTCCAGGAAGACATAGACCCCCACGAACCCGCCGATGAGGGTGAGGACGATCCCGATGATCCCGAAGTAGAAGAGAGGGTTGTTGAGGCGGGCGAAACGGAAGATCGCCGAGACGATCCTGAACCCGTCCTGGAGGGGGTTGAGTTTGGTCGGCGTCCCCGGCCGCATCAGGTAGTGGACAGGGACCACCGCCACCTGCTGGTCGAACTTCACCGCCTGCACCGCCATCTCGGTCTCGATCTCGAACCCCGCCTCCTGGAGGTTCATCTGCTGGAGGGAGGAGAGGGTGAAGGCGCGGTAGCCGGAGAGGATGTCGTGGAGGTCGCGGCCGTGGGCGACCTTGAAGAAATAGTTGATGATATAGTTCCCGACAAGGTTCAGGCGGGTCAGGGCGCCCTTCTCCGGGTAGGCGAGGCGGTCGCCGATGACGTGGTCGAAACCGGAGACGAGGGGGGCGAGCATATTCCCCGCATCGGCGGGGAGATATGTGCCGTCCCCGTCGAGCATGAGGACATAGGGGAGATCGATGATATCAAGGGCCTCGATGATCGCGTTCCCTTTTCCCTTTCCGGTCTGGACGACGACCTCGGCACCCGCGTCCCGCGCAATCTCCGGCGTGCCGTCCGTGCTGTGCCCGTCCATGACCAGAATCCGGCGATATCCCCGTTCCCGGAACTCCTTCACGAGGTTTCCGATGGTCGGCGCCTCGTTCAGGGTGGGAATGAAGATGCACACCAGGTCCTTCTCGATCTCCATTGCCATACTATTTAAAAAGCCATCGTCATAAGTGCTTCCATGCACATGGCGAAGAAAGGGCTGCGTGCCCTCGGTATCGCCGAAAGTTTCCGGGGGCGCGAGAGGTCCACGCTTGCCGGCGTCGTGATGCGCAGGGACGGCGTGGTCGACGGCTTCGGCTTCGGCGAGGTGGCCGTCGGCGGCATGGACGGAACAGATGCCGCGGTCTCCCTCTTCTTGGGCCTCGGACGCGAGGACATCAACTGCATCCTCCTCTCCGGGTGCGTCATCGCCTGGTACAACATCATCGACCCCGACGCCGTCAACCGGGCGACGGGCCTTCCCGTCGTCGTCGTGACGTACGAGGACTCCGAGGGTCTGGAGGAGGATATCGCCGCCCACTTCCCCGGCGATGCAGAGAGGATGGCGGCATACCGCCGCCTCGGCCCTCGCGTCCCCCTCCCCCTCGGCACAGGCTATACCGTCTACCTGCGGGCCGCGGGGATCGAGGCGGCGGAGGCGAGGAGGGTCGTCGACGCCTTCACCCGCGACGGCAAGATCCCCGAACCCCTGCGGGTCGCCCGCCTCGCCGCCCGCGCCGCTATGCAGTATAGGTATCGGCAGAGACGAGAGCGTCTGTCCTCACGTCCCTGATCTCGACCCGCACAACGTCGCCGGGGCGGAAAGTGCCGTCGGCGAAGTCGATGGTGATCCTGCCTTTCGGGCACCACATGTTCCCCGTTCCTGTCATATACTGGGTACCGGTGTGACCGGTCTGTATGAACCTGTGCGCCTCCATCGTCAGGATGCGTGCCTCGACCTTCTGACCGTTTTTGAAAAATGTGGGATAGAGATCGTTTTTGACATAATACCGTGTCCTGTCGGTTTCGGTCTTATGGACGCCGAGACGTTTCCAGAACTCTTTCAGGGCGACGTCGCCGGCGCCCTCGGGAGGAGGACGGGGGTTGTACCAGAGGGTGACGCGACTGTCATAGTTCAACTCATGAGTCTTTTCTCGGGTGTGATTTATGTCGACGATCTCGAAGATGCACGGTTCGTCCTGGACCGAGAAGGAGAATGAAAAATGCGGAAAAATGAGGACGAGAAGAGCGGCGAGGGCCAGGGTAAGTGCGCAGAAGATCAGACTGCCGAGAGGGGGTGACACCCCTTCAACCTCGCGGGGGCCCATGCATCAGGCCTGGCGATATTGCCTCATAAGACTTGTGGTTGAAGGCGGCCCCCGCCTCTCCGCCATAACAAAATTCATATAGAGGTGGCGTGATCTCTCACAAACTCTCTTTCCTCTCTGCTCTCGGGAAGGGAGAAAGTGGCGGGGGACGTGCATGTCGAAGTGGATACTCTACATTCTTCTCTTTGTTCTGGTAGTGCAGACCGTGACGGTCGTGAGTGCCGGAGAGATCGAGGCGACCCGTACATGGGAGCATGCCTTCGGGAGCGAGATCCTGACCCTTTCGCTGGCGCCCGACGGGTCGACCTTTGCGGTCGGGACAAACAGGCCCGGGACCCTGTACTATTATGACCGGAACGGCACCCGCCTCTGGAGTCATGACACCGGTTGTCCTGTCTATGGTTCTGCGGTCTCGAAGGACGGCGCTTATGTCGTCGAAGGTTCGGACATGGTGCGGGTCTTCACCCGCGAGGGTGACCTGGACTGGCGGTGGGAGTCGGGATACTTCGCCTTCAGCGTGGCCATATCTCCTGACGGCAAATATATCGCCGTGGGGAGCGACGACAGCACCGTACGCCTTCTCAGGCGGGGCGGGGGGGAGTTATGGAAATATGATGCAACAGGCGACGTCGATGCTGTTGCGATCTCGGCCGACGGCAGTCTGATCGCTGCGGGTTCCGACGGCCAGGTCTCTCTGGTGGGCAAGAACGGCAAAAAGATCTGGAAGAAGGACGCCGGGCGAGGTATCAGGTCGGTCGCCATCTCCCCTGACGGCAACTATATTGCTGTCGGGTCCCTTGATCACCGGGTCCACCTCTACAGCAGCAATGGGACGTTGCTCTGGCAGTACAGGACAGACAACCGCGTCCACCATGTTGCGATCACCTCCGACGGCAGGGTCGTCGGGGCATCGCAGGACCGGGCCGTCTATTTCCTCTCGAAAGACGGCGAACTCCTCTGGAAAGAATTCCAGCCTGCCTCTGTCACCGCAGCGGCAATCTCAAACGACGGGTCCCTCCTCCTCTCGGGGACGGGCACGGGCGACCAGAGGGTCTGCATGTACACCCTTGAAAAGGTTGTCACCGTGGCGACGACGCAACCGACCCCTCCCCCCACACTCCCGCCCGTCAGGACGATAGAAACACTGCCCCCTGTTGCAGACGTCCCGGCGGCAGTACCGCCTGAAAATTCCTTGTTCGGTTTCGGGTCTTCGACCCTGTTTAACAGGCCCCTGCCGCAACTCCTCCTGCTTGCCGGGGGCGTGGCGCTTGCCGGGCTTATAGTGATGGCCCTGTACCGCCGGCAGAGGTGATGAACAGAAGTCTCCTGTCTGGTGTCCGTGCGTCCCCGGCACTCTATACAGGTATCAGAAGGATAGGCGGGGGAGAGAAGACCTCTCCGAAAAATGGGAGTTCGTCCCGGGAAGGACGATTCACTCGTTAACTTCGCTGATCGCCAGTTCGTACATCCAGTCGAGGAGGACCGGGCACTGTTCCACAGTGCAGTCCAGATCACAACCGACACAGGGGATCAACTCGTCTCCTGCCATCAGGAGAGAGGGGTCGACCGCCTGCTGCCGTGCCTTCAGCAGGTAGGTCTTCAGCCCCTCCTCCCTGTACTCGACACGGTCGATGAGGTCGGCATCGTTCAGTTTCTTGACGACCCGTGAGCATTTCCGGCTGTCAATGTTGAGGAGTTTCCAGAGTTCGCTCTGGAGAACTCCTTCCGGCCTCGCCTGGATGATCTTCAGGGCTTCCTCTTCAACAGACGGCATGTCCATCAGATGAGGGGTGCGATCGTAAGAATATTGTTCCCCCTGATGACGACGGTGCCGAGGTTGCGTCCCCTCTGGTCGCCCGAGAACTCGATCGTCTCTTCCATGTGCAGGTTGAGGTGCTCGTCCACGGCAACGAGTCTCCCCTGCAGTTTCCGGCCTTCGTCCTTGATCTCTACGCTAATTTTTGAATCAACGAGCGAAAAAACCTTTTTCACTGGCAGAACAATACTGTTGACCATCTGAGGTTATGTGGTGGTGGAAAGTATTTAATCTTTCCATCAGCCGGGAAAACCTCATTGCACCGTTTTTTCCGGAGGTCTCACAGACGCCTGAAGGCGGGGTCGTCGAAGAGGTCTGCCGGGCCGATGAGCATCCCCTCATGGACGCCGAAACCCAGGCAGACGGCCTTCGCGCAGACCGGCACGGCGTCGCAGAGGCTGACAGGCATGAGGCCCGAGACCGCGACGGCGGCGAGGACGCCGGCGACAGGCGGGCACCCCCGCCCGGTACCGAGGAGGAGGACCGGGTCGGTGCCGGGACCGACGGCGGCGACGGTCTTCTCCTGTCCTTCGACCTTCACGACCGACGCACCGCCGCGGATGTGCCCGAGGAGAGCGTAGAAGCCGGACGGCGTGGGGTAGACCCCGCCGTCGCTGCAGGTGAAGGCAAAACCCTGGCGGAGGAGGGGGTCGTCGACCAGGGCGGGCGTCGTGTACGGGTCGGCGAAGATGCGGGCGAGCACCTCACTCCAGGCCCCAAATCCTGCCCCGCTGGAGAGGAAGACGAGCACGCCCTCGCCGCTCTCGACAGGGAGGTCGGCCCTCCCCACTTTACCCGACCCCCTGAGGCCGAGACTGCCTGAAAGGGTGCGACACTCCTCCATCAGGCGGGCGGTCAGGTCTGCGATCCGGGGGTCGTCGGCGCCGTGGTCGTGGGTGAAGACACAGGCAAGCCTCCCCCCGCACCGCGTCACGAAGGAGTCGACGATGAGGCCGCCGTGCTCTTTGCGGAGTACCTGTGCGGCCCTCTCGATAACGAGAGGGTGCGCCTTCTGGCCTGCCGGGAAACCGCCGAGGTCTGCGGTCGCCACCGTGACGGTGATCATGCGTGCGTCCTGCCGAAGATCTCCTTCACCTTCCGGATCATGCCGGCGGACCCGACATAGATCGGGGTGCGCTGGTGCGGGTCGTCGGGGTCCACGTCGAGGAGGTTCCGGGTGCCGTCGGTGATCGC
>NZ_CALFSA010000039.1 GCF_937919355.1 uncultured Methanofollis sp.
CCTTCTTCCGTTCTGGAGTACCTTTCTCTGCTTTTGAGAGTCTTCTTTGCGCTTTTGCAAGATCCTTCTCGTCGGTACGGAAGAACCGGGGGTTCTCGATCTTCTCTCCGTTCGAGAGGGTGGCGAAGTCTCCCACACCGCAGATTCTGCGGCGTGAGAGAGCCTCATACCCTGAGGGATATGGGGCTGATTCGAGACCGACATCGATCCCGACCGCCGTCTCCTTCTGTGGGAGAGGAGAAGGATCATACTCGACCGCAAAGCAGGCATACCACTTCCTGGTCGAAGACCGCCTGATCGTGAGTGTCTTGATCGTCCCTTCGATGGAGCGGTGGAGGACGACCCTCACGTCTCCGATCTTCGAGAGGTGGAGACGATCTCCATTGAACTTAAACCCTCCTTTCTGACCTTGAGGGTATGTGAAACTGTCGTATCGGCCTCTTCCCTTGAACCGTGGGAATCCAGGTTCTTTCTCGCCTGCTTTCACCCGCCGGAAGTACGCTTTGAAGGCAAGATCCACCCTGACCTGAACATTCTGGAGGCTCTGAGCATAGACCTGCTTCAGTTCTGGTCGATCCCTCTTCCACTGAGTCAGGATCTTGTTCGTTTCAAAAAGCGAGATGCATGCACCTCCCCACTGAAGTGGGGAGCACTCTGCCTGATTTGATCGTAGAGACTCTTCTGTTCCGGTCGGCCCGTATTCCTGATCCCTGAGGAGATGTGCCGGTCCACTGCCTGCCCCCAATCCAGACCGCCCCCTCCTCCCCCCGTACCTTTTATGCCTCCCCCACCCACTCCCCCTGAGGAACACGCAACCTATGGAATGGTACAGCAACCTCGACCTCTCCATCCTCATCGTTGACTCCGAACTCGGAGCAAAGACCGCAGGAGGCATCGCTCTCAGGGAGGTCATCAGGTTCCTGAAAGACCTCGACTTTGGCGTGATCGAGGCCACGACCATCGACGACGCCCTCTCAATCTTCAGGTCGTCGTATCCCGAGATCGCCGGCGTCCTTCTCGACTGGGATCTCCAGTCTGACACCCCTGATGCGCCGGGTCCGGCGGAGATGATCAGGGAGATCAGGACGAGGAACAGGTCGCTCCCGATCTTCCTGTTCACCCGCAAACTGGCGGTGAACGAGATCCCCCTGGAGGTGATCCGGACCATTGATGGTTA
>NZ_CALFSA010000040.1 GCF_937919355.1 uncultured Methanofollis sp.
CCCACCTCGATCACGTGGATGACCATCACGTCGTCGACGATGGTGAGGATGGCGCGGTATTCGCCGACCCTGAGAGAGTAAAATGGCGGGTTCTGTCCTCCCTGTATCTTCTTCACATGCCTCTTCGGGTCCGTCTCCGCGGCAGTACCGATCGTGAGGGCGTAGTCCTTCGGGATACGCTTGATGTCACGGCGGGCCGTCGCGGAGAAGAAGACGCGATAGCTCATTCGTCTTTCAGCTCCGCCATGACCTGCTCAAGGGTGTAGACCCGACCCAATTTGATATCTTCGAGAGACTCCTCGATGGCCTTGATGGCGGCGTCGCTGAGGGGCTCGTCATCGACTGCCATCTCCACAAGCCGCTCGATCACGTCGGTGTAGGATTCCCTGGGGTGGATCTTCAGAGAGTCCAGGCGGTGCTTCAGGGGACCCTGATCTTGATGGTGGTGGTGTCGGTGGGTATACCTGAGTATACGGAGGTATCTATGATGGAGGTTATGATCGATCCCTGCGTAATTTCAGGTCAGTCATCATACCGACAACACTGAGGGGGGGACGCCCTCGCTGAGTTCATCGGACCTGATGAGATCGAACTCCGGTATCTTCAGAAGGCATCACTCACCTCTCACGAAACCCTCGATGGCGGCCAGATCGTACGCCAGGTCGTACCAGGATCGGCAGCTCGCGCTCCACGATCCCGAGGCGGGTCATGCCACTCCTCGTCATGTATCTGCCGCTCCTCCTTCTGGTCGACGAAATCCCTAGTCCTGATTAGTACTAATCTGGATTAGTCATGATGGACGTGTCCGACCCCATGACGTCGGAGAGGGTTGGGCACTTCCCTTCTTTCAGACATCCCTCACAGGTGGGGAAGGAGAAACACCGTCCCTGATCCGCTTCACCGTTTCTTTTTCGATCGTCCGAATGGGTACTTCGTCCCATGCTAGGGGTGGCTTTTCAGGGAGTCTGTTCACGGATGCGACCTAGATGCTGGATTGATACAGATCAGTAATACTGCCTGATATATTCATACGCCCTGTCGAAGAGATCCTGATCGTTCTGCAACTGGTATTTTCTGAGCGCTCCCCTGAGGGCTCTCTTCACGTCCCGTTCCCCCGGGTTGCTCTGCTGCCAGCCATCGAACCTGACAGCCCGCACCACCGCGTCGATGTCGGTGACGATTCTCTCGATGATCACCGGCGTCGTATCGGTCCGTGCCTCCTCAAAAAGTTCGGTCAGGGCTGCCTTCGCCTGCTGCTGCTCCTCGACCGTTTCAACCTCTTTCTCGGCCATCACCACATCGCGTGCGAGCTGGATGAGGGACTTCAGAAATTCCAGACTGTCGATGAACCCACGCTCGTACTGCTCCTTGATCTGCTCCAGACGCTCCCCGAGCCTGACGAATGCCGGATTGTTTGCATGTTTCCTGAGGCGCTTGATGATCTGGATCTCCAGTTTCTTGATCGTGTGCTCGTCCCTGTTCTCCAGGAGATCCCTCACCGTATCCTCGTCGATGACGATCCTGTCGAAGTCGTCTTTGATCCCTTCGACGTGCACATTTTCATGGATGATCTCAAGGGTCTTCGCCCCGAGTTTCTTCCAGAGGAGACGGCCTGCACAGTTGACTGGTCTCACCGATTCATAGACCTGGGTAAGCCAGCGGTAGTCCTCCTTGTATGCCGCCAGGAAGGGATCCGGGGAGATGGCCTCCCAGAGTTTTGCGAGGTTGATATAATCGAGAGCGAAGGCATCGCGTGCCTCGTTAGTTGGGATGCACTGCTGGGCGGCGATGAGTCCCTCCCACCCGTTCACACCCCGGTCAACACCAGGGAAATGGGAGAGGCAGGCGGCGAGCATCTCGGGGAACTGGTCTTTCAGGCTGTCGATGTTGGTGACGATCTCTCTCATCCTCTTCTCGTCGAAGGCGAGGGATCTGGCCACCTCGTCGAAGACCCCGATGTAGTCCATGATCAGCCCGAAGGACTTGCCGGAATAGGGCCGGTTGGTCCGGCAGATCGCCTGCAGGAGAGTGTGGTTTTTCATGAGTTTGTCAAGGTACATCGTCTGGAGGATGGGTGCGTCAAAGCCGGTGAGGAGTTTGGCGGTGACGATGACAAACTGCAGGGGGTCGAGCGGGTCCCGGTAGCGGTCGAGGAGTTTCTCCTCGTCCTCCTTGCTCCGGTCCCAGCGGTGCTTCCACTCGTCGGGGTCGCTGCGGCCGAGGGTCATGACGATATCCGACGCCTCAGGCGGGAGGAGTTTATCGAGCGCCTCTTTGTACTGGACACAGGACTGCCGGTCATAACAGACGATCATCGCCTTAAAGCCGTTTGGCTCGACTGATTCCTTGAAATGGTGCACGATGTCCTCGGCCACCTTTTCAATCCTTTCACGGGCGTGGACGAAGGTGGACCGGCGGCTGGCCCTCCTGATCAGGTCCCGTGTCTCGTCTTCATCAAGGGAGTCGGTGAGGGTGGAGAAGGCCTCGTCGATTCCCTCCCGATCGATATGGTACTCGATGAGACGGGGCTCGAAGTGGAGGGGGAGGGTGGCGCCGTCTCGCATGGCGTCCTCGGGGGAGTAGATGCTGAGGTACCCTGACTCGTCCTCCGTTGCTCCGAAGGCCCGGAAGGTGTTGCGGTCCACCTGGTTGATGGGGGTGCCGGTGAGGCCGAAGAGGAAGGCGTTCGGCAGGGCTTTCCGCATCTTCTGGCCGAGGTCGCCCTCCTGTGTGCGGTGGGCCTCGTCGCAGAGGAGGATGATGTTGGCCCGCTCGTTGAGGACGCCGTCGGCCTCGGCAAACTTGTGGATGGTGGTGATGATGATCTTTCTGGTGTCCTGGGAGAGGAGGCGCCTGAGGTCTTCCCGGCTGCCGGCGTTGACGGTGTTGGGGATGTCGGTGGTGTGGAAGGTGGCGTTGATCTGGGTGTCGAGGTCGGTCCGGTCCACGACGACGATCACGGTCGGGTTTCTCAGGGCGGGGTGGAGACGGAGTTTCTGGGCGGCGAAGACCATGAGGAAGGATTTCCCCGAGCCCTGGAAGTGCCAGATGAGCCCTTTTTTGATACGGCCGTCCACGACGCGGTTGACGATCTTGTTGCCGGCGTCGTACTGCTGGTGGCGGCAGACGATCTTGATCTTCCGGTTCTTTGCGTCGGTGGCATAGAGGGTGTAGTTCTTGAGGATGTCGAGGACGGTTGCGGGGGCGAGGAGGTTCATGGCGGTGTCCATGACGTCGGCGATGGGCGAGGCGGCCTCGTCGTCTTCGTCCTCTTTCCAGGGGGCCCAGGCAT
>NZ_CALFSA010000041.1 GCF_937919355.1 uncultured Methanofollis sp.
GGTCTTTGCAGACCTCGGTATCGAGGGGGAGATCGTCATCGCCGATTCGTCCCACGATCGGACCCCCGAGATCGCCGCTTCACTCGGGGCTGTCGTCGTCAGGCCGGAGAAGATGGGCTATGGCAACGCGTATCTTGCCGGCTTTGCGCGGGCCCGCGGGACATACGTCGTCATCGGGGACGCCGACAACACCTACGACTTTCTTGAGATCCCGAAGTTGCTGGCGCCTCTCGATGCCGGCGCCGATATGGTCCTCGGGTCGCGCCTCCACGGGACGATCCTCCCCGGCGCCATGCCCGCCCTCCACCGCTATATCGGCAACCCCCTTCTCACCTGGCTCCTGAACAGGGTCTTCCACACCCATATCTCCGACGCCCATACGGGCTTTCGTGCGATCCGGCGGGACGCCCTGGAGTGCCTCCACCTGAAGACCGGCGGGATGGAGTTCGCCTCCGAGATGATCATCGAAGCGGCGCTCGCCGGCCTCCGCATCGAGGAGGTGCCGATCACCTACCACCCCCGCCTCACCCCCTCGAAACTCCAGAGTTTCTCCGACGGCTGGCGGCATGTCAGGTTCATGCTCCTCTACAGGCCGGTGCCGTTCCTTGCCGTACCCGGCCTCTTCTTCGCCTTCTTCGGCCTTACCCTGATGCTCATGTTCCTCATGCGGGGCGACGTCGAGACCTACCGCATCCACTCCTTCATCCTTGCGTCCCTCGCTTTCATCGGCGGTCTCGAGGGCATGCTGATGGGCCTCATCATCAGGGTCTTCTCCGTCGTCCACGGCTACGGGCGGGAGAGCAAGGCCGTGTCGAGGCTGCTGAACTACAATATCCTTGAGTGGGGGATCGCCGGGGGCGGCATCATGATGGCGGCCGGCGTCATTGTCGGCCTCGGCATCGTCTACCAGTGGGCCTCGGCGGGCTTCGGTTCCCTCTTCCAGATCGCGAATGCAGTCTGGGCCCTCGCCCTCTTCCTCGCCGGCATCCAGGTCCTCTTCGCGGCGGTCTTCGTCAGCATGATGCTCCTCAAGGCCGATCAAAAAGAGGAATAACCGTCTCTGGCGGACCGCCTGAAACACGAGCGGTTCGGCAGAACATCTTTTTCAGCCGATCTCCCCCTCAGCATGGCCGAGCAGTGCACGGCTAATGGATTTCTGCGCCGGGATCTCGTGAGTTAGAACATCCCAGACGATTTCCCAGTCCACACTGCCAGACCCGGTGATAGAGGCGTTACCCGGAGAGGGCCGCCTCGTCCGTCACCGTGAAGGTGGTGCCTGTCCCGGCGATCCTGTACGGCCCTGTCGCCCTGACCGCACCGTTATCGCTTTCGGTTGCGTACGGCAGGACAAACGTCCCGTTCACGCTCTGCTGCCTGTAGGTGAATGCACGCCCGCTGTTCGTGACAAGGGGCAGTTCGACGACACCCTCCCCTTTCACGACCGCACCCGGCACATGTTCGAAGACCTTGACGCTTTTCGCCGGGTCCTTCGACGACTCGTAGATCAACCTGTAGTGCGTGAGGGCCGGGACCGTGTCGAGGGGGAGGGCCGGGTTGTCGCTGAGTACGACGGCGCCCTGCCCTGCCGGTGCGCTCATGGTGTACGCCTCCGCCTTCTCCCTGATATCGTCGAGCGGGCCGCGGAAGACCTGCCTGATCTGGGGGTACCCCCGCGTGGCGAGGGTGCTGTTGTCAT
Organism: uncultured Methanofollis sp.; assembly: GCF_937919355.1. Classification (GTDB taxonomy): domain Archaea; phylum Halobacteriota; class Methanomicrobia; order Methanomicrobiales; family Methanofollaceae; genus Methanofollis. Next base: position 1,697 of record NZ_CALFSA010000041.1, read on the forward strand.
ATGCGACGCAGTAGGCGTCCGACGGTTCGGTCATCGACCCGTCCAGTATCTGCAGCCTGGTCGCCATCGTGTGATAGTAGGGAGCGTCATAGACCCACGCAATCTTCTGTCCTTCTGTCTGGGCGGCGTTCGGCGGCAGGAAACCGCGTGCGTACGGGCGCATCCCTGCTCCGGGGTTTATCCAGGACGCGATGGTTGCGAACTTTCCTGTCATGGTCCTGCCGTCGGTGATGATATAGCGTGACCCCGCCGCCTCGACTGCGT
>NZ_CALFSA010000042.1 GCF_937919355.1 uncultured Methanofollis sp.
TCCCGTGCGTCCAGCCACGCCCCCACCCCGTCAAAGGCGAGCGTGAGGCTCTCTTCTACCTCTTCCTTTGAAAAAAGACCCTTGAGAAAGCGGAACATCACCGATCTATCGGTGGCCCGCTATTAAAGGGTTTCAGGCACTCAGTCGGAACAGGCGATCTGCTTGATCCTGTCGACCCCGTGGATCTGGTCGATGACGTCGGCGACGCTCTCCGGCACGAGACTGCGCCAGTCCTCGTCGGTCGCCATCCGCCGCCTGATCTCGGTGCCCGAGAGGGTGTCGCGCATGTACATCGGGAGGGTCTGCACCTTCATGCCCCCCTCGGAGAAGAGCCTGATGACGAGGGGGTTGTTCGAGTAGACGACGTCGAAGTACGGCGTCATCGAGTAGACGTGCGAGACCCAGAGGGCGTTCCTGCGGAGGTCCTCGATCGGGATCGCATAGAAGGGGATGTCGATCTCCTCCAGGGCCGCCGCGATCATCATCACCCTCTCACCCGCGGTGAAGGGGTTCTCGACCTCGTGGGAGAGCTGGGCGCTCCCGACGCCGATGACGATCTCGTCGACCTGGGGGGCGATCCTCGTGATCACCGAGTGGTGGCCGTTGTGATACGGCTGGAACCGCCCGATGTAGAAGGCGCGCGTCATGGCCGCCCCGCCAGGGAGGCGATGAGCGCAGCGTGCGCCCCGGCGACGAAGCCCGCGTCGATGTTCACGACGGTCAGCACGGAGCATGACTGGAGCATGCTTGCGAGGGCCGCCTGCCCCTGGCCCATAAAGCCGTAGCCTGTCGAGACAGGGACGCCGATCACCGGCCTGTCCACGAGCCCTGCGACGACGGCCGGAAGAGTCCCCTCCCGCCCGGCGGCGACGACATAGACGTGCGCCCCGGCAAGGTTCTTCAGTGCCGGGAAGAGGCGGTGGACCCCGGCGGCGCCGACGTCGTAGGCGGTCCGCACCTCGCAGCCCATCTCCTCGGCGACGACCCGCGCCTCCTCGGCCACCCTGATGTCGGCCGTCCCCGCGGTGAGGACGGCGACGATCCCGCCGTTCTTCTCTGGCTGTCCCCCTTTCGAGAGGACAATTGCCTGCGCCCTCTCCGCATACCTGAACGTGAGGCCTGCCGCCTCTGCCGCGGCCCGCACCGCCTCCGCCTGTTCAGGGGAGACCCGCGTGGCGAGACAGCGCCCGGCGGCGTCGGCATGTTTGAGCATGATCGCCACAAGGTCGGCCGTCTCCTTCCCCTCCGCGAGCACCGCCTCGGGGATGCCGCACCGCACCTCCCGCCCGAGGTCGATCCTGGCGAGTTCCCCCACCTTCTCGACCCTCAACCCCGATATCCTGTCAATGGTATCGTCGAGGGAGATCCTGCCGGCGGCGTACGCGGCAAGCACCTCTCTCAGGATAGTGTCCGCAGTCATGGTCCAATAGTAAAATATGGGTGCGGGGATAATAAATCACCCACGGTAATGACCTATCTTGTCTACGTGGCCGCCTTCGGCACTGCGGCGACGTTCTTCCTCTGGCTGCGGGACGCCCGGATCTTTTACCGGACCGCCCTCCCCGGCTACAGGCAGGCGGCGTACAGGGGCGTGCTCTACTCGGCCCTCGCCCTCTTCGGGTCCCTGATGGCCCTGACCACCCCGGACCTTGAGTTCCTCGCTCTCGGTGCGGTCCTCCTCGCCCTGTACCTCCAGGGGCGCGTGCCGCGGGAGAAGGTCTGGACAGGCGGGGAGAGCGCCGCCACCCGCTTTTTCGGGAATGTTCCCCGCAGGTAAGATAAGGTCTGAAAGGCAAATTTTACGGCAGGAGTCGATCTGATGCTACAGAAACCACGCGGAACCAGGGATTTTCTGCCCGACGAGATGGCGCAGCGGCGTGCTGCGGAAGCAACGATGCGCGAGGCCGTCGGGCGGTGGGGCTACGGCGAGGTCTGCACCCCAACCTTCGAGCACCTCGAACTCTTCACCATGCGTTCGGGCGAGAATATCAAGCAGGAGATGTACGTCTTCGAGGACAAGAGCGGGCGGCAGATGACCCTGCGGCCCGAGGTGACGGCCTCGGTCTCGCGGATGTACGTGAACGAGGGGCGCTCCCTTGCAAAGCCTCTCCGCTGGTACTATGTGGCCGACTGTTTCCGGTATGAGAGGCCCCAGAAGGGCCGGTACCGCCAGTTCTGGCAGTTCGGCGTCGAACTGATAGGCGCGGACTCGGCGGCGGCCGACGCCGAGGTGATCATGGTCGCCGACGACCTCCTCCGGTCTGTCGGCCTGGACTACGACCTGAAGGTCGGGTTCCTGGCCCCGATGAAGCACCTCCTCTCGGGCGTGGACCCCGCCCTCCAGAGACAGGTGATGGCGTACCTCGACAAGCGCGACCTGGACGGCCTGAAGGCCTGCCTGGAGACCTGCGGGCAGGCCGAGCTCGAAGACTCCCTCACCGGTCTCGTCTCCTGCCGGGGGCCCGCGGAGGCCTTCGAGATCTGCGGCAATATCCCGGAGAAGGAGCGGATTGAGGGGATCTTCCAGATACTGGACGGCGAGGAGATCGACTACGCGGTGAACTTTGGGATCGCGCGCGGCCTGGACTACTACACGGGCATGGTCTTCGAGGGCTTTGCCCACAACCTGGGCGCCGAGAACCAGGTGCTCGGCGGCGGCAACTACCGCCTCGCCC
>NZ_CALFSA010000043.1 GCF_937919355.1 uncultured Methanofollis sp.
CGCATCGCCCTGATGGCGATCTCGCCCCTGTTTGCGATGAGCACCTTCTCAAAATATCTCATAGGACCACACAGAGAGGATTATTCGACCACCATCAGGACGTCTCCGTTCTGGACGACGTCGCCCGCATCCACAAAGACCTCCGTGACCTTGCCGTCGGCAGGGGCGTAGATCGGGTTCTCCATCTTCATCGCCTCAAGGACCAGGAGGACATCGCCCTTCCGCACCTCGGCGCCGGCAGAGACCCGCACCTCAAGGACCATGCCCTGCATGTTGGACTTGATGCCGCCGGCGATCTCGCCCCGCGGGATCTCCTTCCCGGCCGCGGGTGCGGCCGACTCGACCGCACTCCCCTCGACAGAAAGGATCCGGACGGAGAAGATCTCGCCGTCGACTTCGACCTCCATGAAACCCGGGACATCGGCGGTGCTCGCCGCCGCCTGCGTCTTCTGCGGGATCGCCTCGGGCTTCCTCTCGCCCTTCAGGAATGACGGGGCGATCGCCGGGTACATAATGTAGGTGAGGACGTCCTCCTCCTTCCGCACGAGCCCGTCCTTCTGTGCCTGTTCCCGCATCTTCTCGTAGGCAGGTTCGAGGAGGTCGGCGGGCCGCACCGTGATCACGTCCTCGTCGCCGATGATGAGCGTCCTGATCTCGGGCGAGATCGGCGCCGGCGACCGGCCGTACAGGCCGCGGACATAGTCCTTGACCTCCTTTGTGACATTGGCGTACCTCTTTCCGCCCATCAGGACGTTCAGGACCGCCTGCGTCCCCACGATCTGGGAGGTCGGGGTGACAAGGGGCGGGTAGCCGAGGTCTGCACGCACCTTCGGCAACTCGGCGAAGACCTCGTCCAGGCGGTTGAGGGCGTCCTGCTCCTTCAACTGGGAGACAAGGTTCGAGATCATGCCGCCGGGGAGCTGGTAGATCAGGACGTCGCTGTCCACCCTCTCGGAGATCGGGTTGAGGAGACCGTCGTACTTCTCCCTGACCTTGACACAGAGGTCCCTGACCTTATGGAGAGCGTGGAGGTCGATCCCGGTGTCGCGGGCCGTGCCCTTGAGTGCGGCGACCACGCTCTCCGTCGGGGGCTGCGAGGTGCCGAGGGCGAAGGGCGACATCGCCGTGTCCAGGATGTCGACGCCCGCCTCGATCGCCGCCTGGTAACTCATGGGGGCGATCCCGCTCGTCGAGTGGGAGTGGAGACAGACCGGTATATCGACCCTCTCCTTGATCCCTGCAATGAGTTCGCGGGCGGCCTCGGGCATGATCAGTCCGGCCATGTCCTTGATGCAGATGGAGTCGCAGTCACGTGCGGCCATCTCCTCGGCCATATCGATAAAAGTGGCCGTGGTGTGCACAGGACTTGTCGTGTACGAGATCGTACCCTGCAGGTGGGCGCCTGCCGCCTTCACGCTGGTGAAGGCCTTCTCCATGTTCCTGATATCGTTCAGGGCGTCAAAGACGCGGAAGATATCAACGCCGTTCTTGTAGGCGGCACCGACAAAGCGTTCCACGACATCGTCGGGGTAGTGCCGGTAGCCCACCAGGTTCTGCCCCCGCAGCAGCATCTGGATCGGCGTCTTTGCGAGTTCGGCCTTCAGGTCTCGCAGGCGGTCCCACGGGTCCTCATCGAGAAAACGGATGCAACTGTCGAAAGTCGCACCCCCCCAGGCCTCCAGGGAGAAAAAGCCCACATCATCCATCTTCCGAGCCAGAGGGATCATGTCCTCTGTTCTCATGCGGGTGGCGATGAGCGACTGATGGGCATCCCTGAGCGTTGTATCGGTGATATATACCCTTTTAGAACTGGCAGCACTCATCTGAATACCTCGGGGCTCCAAAATATCAACAAGCCTCTCAATTTTTCAATCTGATCATATAAATACATCACTAAGAGGTACAAAAGAGAAAATTACGATAATTCCGGCAAGAGCAGCGGCGTACACGTCTGCTCGTGTCCGTATGAAGACCGGGCAGACCGACCCCCCGCCGGTGTAGCCGCGCACGGCAAGGAGTGAGGCACGCTCCCTCGACCTCTGCATCTGTGCATGGAGGAGGCCGAGGCCGAGGGGGACGACTGCGCCGATACCGCGGCCTTTTCCCTTCAGTCTCAGGGCCATCCTCATCCGCGCGATGTCCCCCTCCAGGGAGGCGAGCGCTTCCATGCCCATCTCGCCGGCAAGGCCGATGTCGAAACCCAGATGTTTCCCGAAGAGGGAGACGCCGGCGCCGAGGAGTTCGCCCGGGATGCGTTCGCTGTACGCCCAGAAAGCAATGAGAAAGACTGCCGCAAGGCGAAAGAAGTAGGCGAGGCCGCCGCCTGCGGTGACCTCGGTGACGGCGGCGGTGATGCCGAGGGTGAGGAGGACGACGGCCCCGGCGGTCCGCGGCGGGAGGGAGGCGCGTCTCCTGCTGAATACCGCCCACCAGAGGAAGACGAGGGCGGCGCCGTGCACCGACTGGAAGGCGGCAATGGAGAGGGCAAAGATACAGAAGAGTCTCAGTCGTGCGTCCTGCATAACGCCTCCATCGCGTCCTGAAACCTGATGTTCTCCGGCACGACACCGGCGTCGAGGGCGTACCTGAGGTACGGCGGGGCGTGACGCCATGCCGGGATGGCGTCCGGCACCCTGCCGAGACAGACAACCTGTCCGTCCTCGACCTCCCAGAGGTAGTCGACCTGCGGGAGCACCTGTCTCTCGTGGGTGAAGATGACGGTGACGCCCCCTTTTCGCTCGTTCACCAGAGTGCACACGCGCTTTTTCTGGACGCAGTCAAGGGAACTGAAGGGTTCGTCGAGGATGAGGAGGTCGTACGCCCTCGTAAAAACGCAGGCGAGGTGGAGGCGCTTGAGTTCGCCGCGGGAGAGGGTGAAGGGGTCGTCCTCCCGGCGGTCGGCAAGGCCGCAGAGGGCCGTGACCTCTGCCGGGTCGGCGCCGTATGAACTCACCTCGGCCCCGACCGTTGCCTCGGTGACATGGTATTCAGGGTTCTGGAAGGAGAGGGTGAGGGAGGAGATGCCGTCCCTCGTGACCGTCCCCTCCGGGGGTCGGACGAGGCCGGCGAGGAGGAGGGCGAGGGTCGTCTTCCCGCTCCCCACTCTCCCGCTGACAAGGTGGACGCCTTCCCCGAAGACGCCGGAGCAGGTGAGGGTGAAGGCGCCGCGCCTGAAGGTGACGCCCTCAAGCCTGACGTCCACGGGCGATCCTCCAGAGGGGCGGGTAGAAACAGGTCTGTTCGCGGGCGGCGAAGACGGCGGCGGGCGTGCCGATCTCGCCGACCCGTCCTTTCTCCAGGTAGAGCACGGTATCGGCCCGCGCTGCGGTGGCCATGTCCTGGGTGCAGCGGACGCAGTACCGGCACCTCGACCTCGATAGGGCCTCCTCGACGACCTCCGCCGTCTCGCCGTCGAGGTGGGAGTCGAACTCGTCGAGGACGAGCACCTCCGGGTCTGTCGAGAGGGCGGTCGCGAGTGCTACAAGGGCCCGCTCGCCGCCGGAGAGTTCCCTGACCGTGCGGGGGAGGAAGTCCTCGATCCCGACGAGACGTGCGGCCGCGTCGACCCGCCTCTCCACTTCCCTGCAGGGGATACCGGCGAAACGAGAGGGACTCGCGATCTCGTCGTCGACGCGGGTGAAGAGGATGCTCTGGTCCGGGAACTCAGTGACCCACCCGACGTCGACCTGCCGTGGCAGGCGGCCGTCGATGGTGATCCTGCCCTTGTGGGGGACAGCGATGCCGGAAAGAAGAGAGAGAAGAGTTGACTTGCCGCTCCCGTTCTCGCCGATGAGGGCGGTGTGCCCCTCACCGATCCTGAGGGAGGGGACAGAGAGGATACCATGGACGAGGCCGGCGATCTCGATCATGTCAGTCTTCGTGCGACGATATATGCGGCCGCCGCCTTGACGGCGTCGCCGGGGAGGAAGGGCACCATCCCGACGAGAGTTGCGGCCACAAGTCCCATGCCTGTCGAGTACGCAAGCCAGGAGACCCCGAAGAGGTAGATCGCCAGCGATGCGGCGGCAAGGCCGGCGGCCCTGACCATCTCGGCGTCCCTCTCGTACGCAAGGCCTGCAATGAGGGCCGCGGCGACGAACCCGACGATGAACCCCCCTGTCGGCCCCATCAGGACGCCGATGCCTGCCGTGCCGTTGTGGAAGACCGGGAGACCGAGGAGGCCGAGGAGGAGGTACAGCGCCGCGGGCACCACCGCCCACCTCTTCATGACCGCCCCGGAGAGGAGGACGAAGAAGGTCTGGAGGGTGAGAGGCACGGGGACGAAGGGGATGGAGACCCACGACCCCGCGGTGATCAGGGCGACAAAGCCGGCAGACTCTGCGATAATGCGGGAACGCTCTTCACTGCCGTACATGGTCCGCCTTCAGAGGTGCATGCAGTCGCCTGCCACGACCTTCTCGATCCTGCCGTTGTCACGCCTGATGATCAGGGCGCCGTGCTGGTCGATGTCGATGGCGACGCCCTCGAAGGTCTTCCGCATCGTCCTGATCGAGACGCGGCTATCGAGAGTGCGGGAGAGACTCTTCCACTCCCTGACGATCGGGTCGTACTCGCCGCTTTCCAGGATCTGGTACTTCCCCTCGAACTCTTTCAGGACTGTCGTGAGCAGGGACGCCCGGTCGACTTCGTGGCCGAGTTCGGTCATGACAGAGGTGACCGTCTTCTGGAGGTCGGGGGGAAGGTCGCCGAGGTCCACGTTGGCGTCGATGCCGATGCCGAGGAGACAGTAGTTGACATTCTCCCCCTCGGTCGAGAGTTCGACCAGGAGTCCGGCCACCTTCTTGTCGCCGATGAAGACGTCGTTCGGCCACTTGATCAGTGCGCCGAGGTCGTACTTCCGCCTGATCGCGCGGGCGATCGCAATGGAGGCGGCCATCGTGATCAGGAAGAGCGAATTGACCGGGATCGTCGGTTTCAGGATGAGGCTCGCCCAGATACCGCCCTTCGGCGAGACCCAGGCGCGGCCCATCCGCCCGAAGCCGCCGGTCTGTTCTTCGGCGACGATCAGGGTGCCGTGGAGGGCCGCCGGGTCCTCTTCGGTACAGAGTTTCCGTGCCGTCCAGTTCGTCGAACCGACACTCTCGTAGTACCTGATCTCCCGGCCCATCACCGTGGTCCTGAGCGTCCGTCCGATCTCTTCGGGTGTGATCGCTCCCCCGCCCTTCACAAGGAGATAACCCGACCCCCGCGAGAACTCGATGTCGTGCCCGGTCTCGCGCAGGCTCTTGATATGGCGTGCGACCGACGAACCGGGTATATCGAGGGCCTCGCTGATCTGGTCAGCGGTGATGGGGTCTTCGGCCGATTCGAGTATCTTCAGAACTTTCTCAGTAACATCATTCATGGCTATTACCTTTTTGCGGAGATCGATTCTGTGGGGAGGGGACAGGGGTCTTTTCCGCAGACCTGTTGCAGGATCGCAGACTGGTGCTCCATGAGGGTGGCGAGGTCGAAGATCCCGGTGATGTCGACGACGCCGATCGCGCCGATCGCCTTCCCTTCGGAATCGCGGACAGGTGCGACGACGACAGGCACCCCCTTGTACGGGCCTGAGGGCGGCACATCTTTTTTCAGTCTGTTCTCTGCAATGGCGGCTTCGAGGAGCGGACCGGTATAGTGACCGTCGATCACTCTCCCGTCCTCAACACGCAGTCCGGGGGCGTCCCGCGACCGTGCCGTGACCGGCAACTTGTTGAGGAGGAGATGGACCGCCATCACCACCGGCATGAGATCGTCTGTCGTGGATGAAGCGGAAATGATATACTGGTCCATTATTCCACCTGTACTCTCCATTACACTCTTCTAAAATAAGGTTTCTCTTTCAGCGGTACAGAATGTACCGACAAACCGGGCTGAGGGGTATTCGTGGATGCTGGTGACGACGACAATGCCCTTCCCGACTGTCTTTGCAAGGACGACCGCCTCCCCTTCGGGTGTTGCGGCGACGATCTCGGCGTCGGTGGCGGGGAAGACGCCGTCGGTCTCGACGGCCTCGGGGTCGTAGTCCTCGACGATGGCGGCGTACTCGCTCCCGGAGGAGAAGACAAGTTTTCTCTGTTTGAACTCGTGCCTGTACTCCACCCTGAAGGGGAGCCAGTCATAGGCGCCGGGCCTCTCGTCCATCGCCCCGAAGACGAGGAGGTGGCCACCGTTCTCGACGAAGGCCTTGATGCGGGGGGCGGCGGCCCGGAGTGCCGGGAGGAGGCGGGAGTAGCGGGGGTTCGCAAACCCGGTCGGCACGATGAGGGCGACGTATTTCCCCCGGTAGAAGGGAGAGGCGACGAGCAACTGGTTGACGGGGTCGCAACTGACCCCGCAGCACTCGTTGACGAACCTGTTGAAGGTGCCTGGTTCGTCCCAGAGGACTGCCGCCTTTGCGGTCACCCCTTGATCACCCCGACAGGGTGGAGCCTGACCACCGGGAGGGAGAGCCCTGCCCGGCGGACGACGTCGACGACTTTGTCGCTCTCCTTGTACGCGTCCGGCGCTTCCTCGGCGATCGAGGCGTCGCTTGTCGCCCTGACGATGATCCCCTGTTTCAGGAGTTCTTCCCTGATCTCCCGGCCAGGTGTGGCGTGTTTGGCCTTTGTGCGGCTCATGACCCGGCCAGCGCCGTGGCAGGTGCTCCCGAAGGTCCTCGCCATCGCCGTCGCCGTGCCGCGGAGGACGTAGGAGGAACTGCCCATGCTCCCCGGTATGATCACGGGTTGGCCGATGGAACGGTAGGCCTGCGGCACCTCGGTGAGTCCGGGGCCGAAGGCGCGGGTGGCGCCCTTCCTGTGGACGCAGAGGGTCTGCCTCTTCCCGTCGACGTCGTGCTCCTCTCTCTTCGCCACATTGTGGGCGACGTCGTAGACGAGGGGCATCTCCTCGTAGGCGATCCCGAAAAGGCGGGCGAAGACGGTGCGCACCTGGTGGGTGATCACCTGCCTGTTCACCCAGGCATAGTTTGCCGCCGCCGCCATCGCCCCGAAATACGCCTCTCCTTCAGGGGAGTGGACAGGGGCGCAGGCGAGTTGTCTGTCCGGGATCTCGATCCCGTACTTCCGGGTCGCCGACTCGAGGACACGCAGGTGGTCGGTGCAGACCTGATGGCCAAGGCCGCGGGACCCGCAGTGGATCATGCAGCAGATCTGGCCGGCCTCAAGCCCGAAGGCCTTCGCCGCCTCCGGGTCGAAGATGGCGTCCACCGCCTGCACCTCCAGGAAGTGGTTGCCCGACCCCAGGGTGCCGGCCTGCGGCCTGCCCCTCTGCCGGGCCTTCTTGCTCACCGCGGCCGGGTCTGCCTGTTGCATCTGTCCCTTCTCCTCGCAGTGCTCGGCGTCGGCGGCCATGCCGAAACCGTGGTCTATCGCCCAGTCCACGCCATCGGCCATCAGGTCGTCGAGGTCGGCCTCGGAGAGGCGCATCGTGCTCTCAGCCCCGACGCCGGTCGGCACCGTCCTGAAGAGTTCCTCGATCAGGGCCCGCGGGTTTTTGATGTCGGCGATGGTGAGGGGCGTCGTGATCAGGCGGACGCCGCAGTTGATGTCGTAGCCGACCCCGCCCGGCGAGACGACGCCCGTATCTTCTTCAAAGGCGGCGACACCCCCGATGGGAAAGCCGTAGCCCGAGTGGATGTCGGGCATGGCAAGGGAATATCTGACAACGCCCGGGAGCGTGGCGACATTGGCGAGTTGCTGGACCGCTCCCCCTTCCAGCGTCTCCGAGAGGTCTTCGGAGAGGAAGAACCGGCCTGGTACCCGCATCCCCGGGACATACCCGACCGGCACCTCCCATTCGACCTCGCTGATCTTCGTGATCCCTTCAAGCATTTCGACACCTCACACATCAAAGAGTATCTCGCTACAAAACCCTTCCCCGTCTCTCGTGATCGTCAGCCCGGAGTAGGATACTCCCTTCACCTCCATGCCGCCCAGGTGCTTCGCCGGGTTGAAAGGTTCTCCCCGTGCCGTCGCCGTAAGGCTCGTGCCGGTGATGACGACATCGAAGGAGGAGAAGACGACACGGTCCACCTCTGATACGAAGAGGAGTTCGGAGAGAAAGTCGATCAACAGGGACTGCATGTCGTCCGATGTGACCGAGACCCTCCGCTCGATCTCCCCTTCGTCGCAGGTGACATACATGATGGAGAACATCGCCCTCGCCGCTTCGGCAAAGAGGACGTTGCAGTCCTCCGCCCGCACCCGAACCCGCACGTCGGCCTGGTGGGGAAGTTCCTCGAACGACATCCTCACTCCAGGTCGTAGGCCGGCACAAGGCCGAGGTCTATGGTGTCCAGGTACGGCGCCTGATACATGGAAATATAAATCCAGTGGCGCCCGGCCTTCACTGTCGCGTCGGTGGCCTTCGGGGGCTTGACCGAGATCGGAAGTAAAATCGGGCCTCCGCAGGAGGTACACACCCTGAAATCGCAGTCCCGTTTCTGAACATATGACAGAACCTCCTCCGAGACTTTTATCCTCGGGAGAGAGGGTTCTTTCCCGGTCCTTATCATCCCTTATACGTCACCGCAGGAAAGGGTAAAACTGTTGTGATCGCCCGCCTATCCACTGTCGAGGAGGCGGGTGACCATGCCGACGTACTCGTCCTTGAGTTCGTAGACGGCATTCGGGCTCTCCTGGTCCCGCCGCACGCGGAGGATGCCGATGCGCGAGGCGATGATCCCCACCATCGAGGCGATGGAGTGGTAGCTGATCGTAAAGGTCCGGGAGAGCAGTGTATAGAGATCGGGGATCGTCGTCGACCTGATCCTGACGAAAAAGGTCAGAACTTCGTGCCTGATGCCTGTGCTGTCTCGTGAGAGATATGTCTTCAGGCGGGCCTCGATCTCTCTCTTGATGTTGGCCGGCGACCGCATACTGGTGTGTGGTGCCGGACTCAATATATACGTTCCTATTTTCTTCTGGACTCTCCGGGGAGGGGTATCTGGAAAAAAAGCCCCCCGCGAAAGGACAGATCGAACAGTTTTTCCGTCCCCAAAATGCGCTTTGTAGTGGGGAATATCCAAATATTAATCCCTTCTACGGCAGACCATATACCTATGGGTTTTGTCACCTACGATATCAACAAATACCCGCCGAAGCAGATGGTGACGATACCACTCATTCTGCTTCTCCTGGCGCTCGGCCTCCTCACCTTCAACTGGCTGAGCACAGGGATGCCGTTAGAGCCCGGCATCGACTTTGCAGGCGGTACTGCCGTCAACGTCATCACTGACGACAGTATTGATGAGATCAAAGACTATTTTGCAGGATACCCCCTGACTGACGTCGGCGAGGGGCTTGACGGCGGTAAGTACATCAAGTTCGGCCCCATGAGCGACGAGCAGACAAAGGCGCTCAATGATAGGGTCATGGACCGTTACCCTGACGCCAAGGTCGACCATATCGGCGAGGCCTTCGGGAGCACCCTCCAGCAGCAGGCCTTCATCGCCCTGATCTTCTCCTTCCTCGGTATGGCGATTGTGGTCTTCGTCGCTTTCAGGACCTTCATCCCCTCGCTGGCCGTTGTCTTCGCCGCGTTCTCCGACATCACGATCACGGCGGCGATCATGAGCCTCCTCGGCATCACTCTCACCCTGCCGACGACGGCGGCCCTGTTGATGCTCATCGGTTACTCGGTGGACAGCGACGTCCTCCTCACGACCCGTGTCCTCAAAAGACAGGGGAAGACGGAAGACAAGTTCGCCGGGGCCTACAGGACAGGCATCATCATGACGACGACGACGATCGCCGCCGTCGCGGCGATGTTCCTGGTCACGGCCTTCGGCGGCGTTGAAGTCATCGCCCAGATCTCGGCCGTCCTTCTCATCGGTCTCTTTGTGGACCTTATGAACACCTGGGTCTTCAACGCCGGTGTCCTCAAGGCATACCTGGAAAAGAATGGGAGACGAGCATGAACAGCGATACACTCAAGAAACTCAGTAGAGACTGGAGGGTCATCCTCCTGGTGGCCCTTGTCATCCTCTCAGTCATCTCTATCGGCCCTCACTTTGAGGACGGGAAATTCACGACCAACCTCCAGTACGGTCTCGACCTCCAGCAGGGTTCCTGGCTCCAGATGGAGTTCCAGGCCGAAGTTGTCACCGTCGAGCCCGGCATCGACATCAACAAACTCGCCGAGACCCTGAGCGCTGAACTGGACACCGAGGTCATCCCGCTTTCGGCAGACCAGGTCGAGGTCAGGAAGGCGTTCACGCGCGAGGAACTCAAACCTGTCTTCGAGAAGGCCGGGGCGACGATCGTCACCGTGAACCAGGGTGTCTCCAAGGACACCGCCGAACTTGTGAAGCGGACCCTTGACGAGAAGGTGAACAGCCTCGGCACGAAGGACGCACGGGTGAACATCCTCACCGGTCTCAACGGTATCACCCGCTATGTGCGTGTCGAACTCGCCGGCGTCGATATGGAAACGGCGAACGAGATCGTCGGTCAGCAGGGCAAGTTCGAGATCCGTGTCCAGACAAGCGGGAACCAGACCGAGCATGTCATCTTTGGCGACGTGATCACGAGCGTCGACGTGCCGAAGAAGGACCAGCAGGGTATGTGGGGCGTCGGCTTCACGCTCAACCCCGAGGGTGCGGCCGCCTTCCAGAAAGCCGCCATCGCCTCGAATGCGGTGAACGACCCGCAGAAGCACGAACTGGTCATGTACCTCGACAACAAGACCGTCTACTCGGCTCCTCTCTCCCCTGACCTCGCCTCGCAGCTGAAGGCCAGTCCGATCCGCAGCCTCAGCGCCTCCACCGGCGTCGGTGACGAGGGCCTCCAGGACGCAAGCAACCTTGAGATCCACCTCCGGGCAGGCGCCCTGCCTGTGGACGTGACGGTCGCGGGGTCGGGCTCTGTCTCGGCGACACTCGGCGACTACTACAAGTTCCTCTGCATCCTTGCGGCGCTCGCCGCCCTGGTCGTCGTCGGTGTCGTGGTCTACTTCCGGTACCGTGAACCGAGCATCGTGCTCCCCATGGTCCTGACCAACCTCTCGGAGATCGTCATCCTGCTCGGTATTGCACGGTTTGCCCAGCAGCTTGACCTGGCATCGATCGCCGGTATCATCGCCGTGATGGGTACGGGTATCGACCAGCTCGTCGTGATCACCGACGAGGTGCTCCACGAGGGCCGGGTGCCGTCGTCGAGCATCTACATGAAGAGGCTCTCGCGGGCCCTCGGGATCATTGTCGTCTCTGCAGGGACTGTCATCTTCGCGATGCTGCCTCTCGCCCTGATGGACCTCTCGACCCTCCGCGGTTTCGCCATCATCACGATCCTTGGCGTGCTCGTCGGTGTGCTGATCACCCGGCCTGCATACGGTAAGATCATCATGGCGATCCTCTCCAAATAACCGGAAAATCTATCTTCTCTTTTTTTCCATACCGCTCTCATGGGTAGACCTGTGCTGATCGATTTCTTCTCTGCGTGGTGCGAGCCCTGCCGGGAGCAGACGGCCATTGTGGAGGAGGTGGCGGAAAGGCTCGGTGACAGGGTGGAATTCAGGATGATCGATGTTGCGGAGAGACGCGATCTTGTTTCGGCCTACCGCCTGACGACCGTTCCGACGGTCGTCATCGAGGCGGACGGGGTTGTGGTCGGGAGGTTTGAGATGGTCACGGACGGGGAGACGCTCGAAAGCATTTTATTATCTCTGATCGATGATCTCCAGAAAGAGGGATAGTAATGAGCAAACCGGTATTGACTGACTTTTTTGCGACATGGTGCGGGCCGTGCAGGATGCAGACGCCGATCCTCGAAGACCTCAAGGCGAAGATGGGCGACCTGGTCGAGATCAGGAAAGTGGATGTCGACCAGAACATGGAGGAGGCGATGAAGTACCAGATCCGTGTTGTCCCGACTCTTATCATCGAGAAGGACGGCATTGTACTCCAGAAAATCGAGGGCGTCACCCGTGCCGATGTCCTTGAGAGTATCCTCAGGCCCCTGATCGAAGAGTAAGGGATACTCCACCATTTTTCTTTCATGGATCCGGATGAGCGAGTCCGGGCCCTGCTCAGGGGTCTTGCCGCACGCTACGGTGAGATTACCTGGTGGGACGCATGCCCGGACGAGGTTGTCATCGGTGCGGTGCTCACCCAGCAGACGCGCTGGGAGAATGTCGAACGCGCCCTTGCCCGCCTGCGGGAGGCGGGTATCGGCACGGTGGCGGGGGTCGACCGGGCGGAGACGGCGACGGTCGAGGAGGCGGTGAGGTGCACGGGTTTTTACCGGCTGAAGACGGCGCGGCTGAAGGGGTTGTGCCGCCGGATTCTCGATATGGGGGGTGTCGAGGGCCTGTCCCGCCTGCCGACGCCTGCCCTGCGGGAGGCGCTCCTCGCGGTCAGGGGTGTCGGCGAGGAGACGGCGGACAGCATTCTCTGCTACGGGTTTGGCCGTCCGTCTTTCGTGGTCGACGCGTATACGAAGAGGATCTGCGGGTGTGTCGGGGTCACGGGGTCGTATACCGATCTCAAGGCGGCCTTCGAGAGGGTGCTCCCTGAGGACGCGGGGGAGTACGGGCGTGCCCATGGCCGGGTCGTCGAATATGCAAAGGAGTTCTGTGTTTCAGGACGGTGTGACGAGTGCAGGATGAAGACTGTGTGCGTATAGGGAAGAGGCTCTTTACGGAGGGCCTTGTCGGCGGGAATTTCGGGAACATGAGCAGGCGTGAGGGGGACGGTTTCCTGATCACGAGGACGGGGTCGTACCTCGATGACCCGGGGGATCTCGTCCTCGTCCCCTGCGAGGGGTCGGCGCCGAAGGGGGCGTCGAGCGAGTACAGGGTGCACCAGGCGGTCTACAACCTGACGCCTCACCTGGCGATCGTCCACGCCCACCCGGCGCATGCGGTGGCGGCGTCTCTCGCCTGCGAGAGGATCGTCCCGAGGGACAGCGAGGGGGAGATGCTCTGCCAGGAGATCGCGGTCGTCGGCGGGGCGCCGGGGACGCAGGAACTTGCCGACAATGTGGCGGCGGCCTTGAAGGACGCTCACCTTGTCATCGCCCGCGGCCACGGCACCTTCGCGGCGGGGAAGAGTCTTGACGAGGCGTATCTCTACACGTCTCTGGCGGAGTACTCGTGCCGGGTTTTGTTGTACGCGGGGTTGTTGGGGAAGGGGAGTTTTTAAGGGGAGTTTTTGGGACCTGCCGGAGCGGGGGAGGGATGGGGAGGTTCTGTTTTTTCCCCTTCTCAATCGGGGAGATCGGGGCATATATGGGTGGTAACAGCCTACTCCCTTCCCGCACACTATAAATTGAAGCATGCACCACCCCAGAAGAGTGATGAAATCTTTCTGCCAGATCCTGGGACGCAGCAGCGCCCTCGCTTCCCCGGTGCATTTTGGAGGCGAAGCCCACGGATAACCTCGCCTCCCTCCTCGCCTGTTTTGAAGGACGGCGGATCGACTTCAAGGAAGAGGTGAGCGACACCTTCTACAAACTCCTCTCCGCTTTCGCCAACACCTCCGGAGGCACCGCCGTTATCGGCGTCAGGGACAGCGACCACGCCGTCACCGGCATCGACCTGCGGAACAACGCCCAGAAGAAACTCGCAGACAGCATCAGCAGCAGGCTTGGCATCCACCCGGTTATCGAGACCCACGAGGTCGAAGGGAAAAATATCCTTGCCGTCACTGTCGAGCAGAGCCGCACCCCCGTCGCCTGCGATGGACGCTACTACACCCGCGTCGGCGACACCACCCGCGAGATGCTCCCTGACGAATTGCGGGTCTTCTTCCAGGAGAGCATCGAATGGGACAGCGTCACCGGGACGTTCGACCCCGATGAGATCGACAGGGAGAGCGTCAGGCGGTTTCTCACCCTCGCCCGCACGACCGGCCGCATCACGGTCATCGACCCGGACGAATCGGTCGATGCCGTCCTCAGCCGTCTCGGCCTTATCAGGGACGGACGCATCACCAACGGCGCCATCATCCTCTTCGGCAAGGACCCGCAGACATATTTCCCGAATACCATCATCAGGATCGGGAGGTTCAGGCAGGCCGACATCATCATCGGCGACCACGAGATCAGGGGCAACCTCTTCGTCCAGTTCGAGGAAGCAGAGAGGATCATCAAGAACTATATCGGCGTCCGCTACGACATCTCCGGGGAGGCGATGCAGGAGTCTTTCCAGAGGAAGGAGGTCTGGGAATACCCTCTCCCGGCGATCCGCGAGGCCCTGCTCAACGCCCTCATCCATCGGGACTACTTCAACAACACCATCCAGACGCAGGTCAGGATCTTCGACGACCACATCCGCTTCCACAACGCCGGTCGTCTCCCCGAGGGTGTCACCATCGAGATGATCCTCAGGGAACACTATTCCTATCTCCGCAACCCGAAGATTGCAGATGTCTTCTACCGTTCCGGCCTCGTGGAGCGTTATGGATCCGGGATCGAACGGATCATCCGGGCACTGGAGGAGGAAAAACTGCCCGCGCCTGAGATCGTCAGTACGCCCCTCGGCTTCACGCTCACCCTGCGCATGAATCAATTCACCGATGAATTTCTGCAGGCACTCGATCTGAACGACCGGCAGATCGCAGCCATTTCCTTCCTCAAGGAGCATGGCACCATCACCAACACTCAGTATCAGAACCTCAACGCTGTCGCCGCCCGAACCGCACTGAGAGACCTGAACGACATGGTCACAAAGCATATTCTTGAACGGCGGGGTATATCGCGGCGGGACACACACTATGTCCTGTTCAGGGAGAAGAAGGGGTCACCCGGATAAGGCGTGATCTGGCGTGATAAAGGCGTGATGATCTCCCTGACCTGATCGCAGGGAACCTATCCCGGCATGGCCGGGACGGACCCCCTCTCTGAGGCGGCGAAGACGCGGGGCTTTGAGCGTGCTTTGAGAGGAAGGGACGGGGGAGCAGGTATGTCTATCGCGGCTGAAGAGAATGAGATCAAGAATGTGAGTGTCACATTTCTCTCCGGGAAATGTGCGTGAATTGTGAAGTCGTCATTTGAAGTCATCGATTCTGTCGTCTCATACCACTGCTTTCGCGGCACACCGTGAGCCTCCTTCGGGTTACTTTTCTGGTGCTACGAAAGAAATCCGCAGGAGATTGGACCCTCACACCGCGTCGCGCCCCGACAATTTGTTATATATAGTTATACATCAGATGCTCGTCCATGACCGCCTCCCCCTCTGCCTCGCACTCCCCCACCCTGGAGACCATCCGCATGGTCGAGGACTTTGCCCGTGAGCACAGCGGCGAATACCGGCGCCGTGCCATGTGGTCGCGCCTCCCCCGGCAGATGATGTACCAGACGTTCAAGACGGTGATCGACTATCTTATCGAGTCGGAGAAGATTGCGATCGATGCCGACGGCAGGGTGTGCTGGATCTTCGACCCCGACCTCACGCGGCACTACCTGGGGCGTGAAGACCTGCGGGTCCGATGAAGGCGAAGGTCTTCTTTGCCG
>NZ_CALFSA010000044.1 GCF_937919355.1 uncultured Methanofollis sp.
ATATCCCCGCCGTACATGATGAACAGGGCGGCCTACGAGGGCGTCACCGACCTTGCCGACTTCGAGAACGTGATGTACAAGATCGACGGCGAGGACGAGTTCCTCATCGCGACCGCCGAGCACCCGATGGCGGCGATGTTCAAGGACGAGATCTTCGAGGCAGACGCCCTCCCGATCAAGTTTGCCGGGATCAGCCCGTGCTTCAGGCGCGAGATCGGGTCCCACGGCATCGACACGAAAGGACTCTTCCGCGTCCACCAGTTCAACAAGATCGAGCAGTTCATCTTCTGCAGGCCCGAAGACTCCTGGACTTTCCACGAGGAACTGCTGGCAAATGCCGAGGCGGTCTTCCAGGGCCTCGGCCTCCCGTACCATGTGGTCAATATCTGCACCGGCGATATCGGAACGGTGGCGGCGAAGAAGTACGACCTCGAGGTCTGGATGCCGCGCGAGAACCGGTACCGCGAGACGGTCTCCTGCTCGAACTGCACCTCATACCAGGCGACGCGGCTGAATATCAGGATGCGCAGCCCGACCGACTTCAAGGAGAAGGAGTTCATCCACACCCTCAACAGCACCGCGATCGCCACCTCGCGGGCGATCCGGGCGATCCTGGAGAACTACCAGCAGGAGGACGGTTCGGTCGAGGTCCCGAAGGTGCTCAGGCCCTACATGTACGGGCTTGAGACGCTGTGAGAGGGATCCTCCCATTTTTTACTTGTATCGGCTCTATCGAGGGCCGCACCGGGTGCAGCCCAAACTCTTTTCACCTCCCCGTCCCATCAGGGCGGCGTGGTGAGGGGGGGGTGACCGGCCGCGGGACGAGAGCGCGAAAAAACCAGACCGGAGTCGCCTCCCCGACTATCTCCCCTCGGACAGGTTGAGCGCGTTTGCCGATGGGGTCTTCGCCATCGTCATCACCCTGCTCGTCCTCGAACTGCCCGTCCCTGAAGGCACCGAAAACCTTCTCCTGGCACTCCTGGAGGAGTGGCCGGATTTTCTCGCCTATGTCATCAGTTTCGTCTTTATCGGTGGGATCTGGATGACGCACGCCTCCATCACGCAGTTGACGGAACAGGAAGACGCCGTCACGTTCCGCCTGACCCTCCTGACGCTCTTCTTTGTCTCCCTGATGCCCTTCACGACGAGCATGATGGCCGGGCACCTCGGAGGGGCGGGTTCGCACCTGGCCGTGCTCCTGTACGGCCGGGACCTCTTCATCGCGTCGGTCGCGCTGAGCGCGATCATGCGTTACCTTGCCTGGCGCCCGAAACTGCTCGTCGACGGCCTTGCCGAAGAAGACCTCAGGGGCATGGTGCGACGGCGACGGGGAGGGGTTGTCTCCTGCGGAATCGGCGTGCTGCTCGCCCTCTTTGTGCCCCTGGCGGCGGTCGCCGTGTACATCGCCGTGACGGCCTTCTTCTTTGTCCACCCCCTGATCTATAAACGGGCGATTAAAAGATCTTTGAAGGAGTAAGGGCACCAATGCCGACGCGATTGTACGCCAGGCACCCGGAAGAGGGCGTACTCATTTTTTGCTTAATTCAATTCTCAAATAAATCATATCTACAAGTTGAACGCCATTTTCAAAAATCGGGTGGTCGTAGTTATCCGGAAAAAAGTTTTTGACTCTATGCGAGATCCGAAACCCGCAATTCTCATAAAATCGGATGGCCGCAGGGCGGTCACCTGTACCAACGAACATGGTTTTGCACCTGCCCCGGTAATAATCGAGAACATATTTCACAAGAAAAGTACCATAGCCCCGTCCCTGATATTTTTCATCGGTTGCTATGCTCTTCAATTCATAGACCATATCGCCTTCCTGTGTGACCACGCATATGCTTGTGAGATCGCCATCGTAGAGGGCGAACATATCACCACGTTCCAGGTACCTATCAATCATATCTTCCTGTTCATCGGCAAGGAGCAGTAGGTCGAGAAATTGTTTTTTGTCTGTTAAAATCTTTTTAACGTCCATTGCCGTACCCCGGGCCGAGATACATTTCTAACACAGTCATCGCAAAAAATGCGAGGATAATATGATGTGCAATGAAAGTTTGAGAATATAATATATGCCATTATCAGCAAGGGGGTGCTGGCGATGGAGTCTCGTAGCACCATCGCTCGCACGGTCGGAAGGGGGCAAGGTTCTGACACCGGTGATTTCTTACTGTCGTTGCATTTTCATGCACTCCCCTTTTGAAATGTCACCCTTCTCCAGGGGAGGGACGGAGAGGGATCGATCTCAACGTTAATCGCCGGCGACGAGATCGGACAAAGGCCTTCAAGTGGAGGGGACCGCCAATGAATCCGGGATCAGGCCATCTTGACGACGCGTGAGATATCTAACCCTCAATTTTCGCTCGAAATATGAACAGATAGGGCCATCTATTCTGCTTCTCTCCCGCCCCACCGACGCCCGCCACGACCGGTCATGGTGGACAGGATTACTTCCAGTCATACTGTCCCTCTGTGGGCGGGGAGAGGTACGGTCCCCGTGCTGCGTCGCATGAACAAACGCCACTATGGCCGGATCGGGAATGGGGTGCGATACGGGCCCGGATCAGGGGAGTTGTCTGTGAAAAAGGGGGTGATACGGGGATGTCAGGGGGTCTCAGTCCCTTCATCATCCGGGCGAGGGGTACTCCCCTGACCACCCGGTTATCAACCGGGAACACCACCAGAAACGAAACCCTATAAAATATCCACAATCCCAAGAGAACACACAGAAACAAGGAAAAAGGCATGGGCCCGCTGAGGCTCGAACTCAGGACCTCCCGGTTATCAGCCGGGTGCACCACCGACTATGCTACGGGCCCTAATACACTCGTATTAGTGCCTGTAAATGTTGTACCACCTCGGATTTAAAGGTTGCGTCAGAACCTGGCTTCAGGACCACCTGAGAACGACATCATTAAAGAACACGCAGGAGCAATAGCACTGGGACGAGATCTATGGTAAAACAGTACCTCCTTGGAAACGAGGCCATCGCGCACGCCTGCATTGAGGCAGGCATCGACTTCGCGAGTGGCTATCCGGGAACCCCGTCGTCCGAGGTGATCGACACCCTGCGGGCGCAGAAAAAGCGTGAATTCTATATCGAGTGGTCGGTGAACGAGAAAGTCGCACTCGAAAACGCCCTCGCCGCCTCCTGGTGCGGACAGCGGTCGATGGTCACGATGAAGCACGTCGGCCTCAACGTCGCCGCCGACCCCCTGATGACGAGCGCATACACGGGTGCAAAGGGCGGTTTCGTGATCCTCTCAGCCGACGACCCCTATGCCCACTCCTCCCAGAACGAGCAGGACACGAGGAGGTACGCCCACTTCGCCAAACTCCCCTGCATGAACCCGTCGAGCGTGCAGGAAGCGCACGACATGATGAAGGACGCCTTCGCCCTCTCCGAAAAAGTCGGCCTCCCCGTCCTCTTCCGCCCCACCACCCGCGTCTGCCACTCCAAGGGCGACGTCGACCTCGGCGAGGTCTCTGAGGAGCACAGGACTGGGGTCTTCGAGAAGGACCCGAAGCAGTATGTGGTCATCCCGGCCCACACGAGAGCCCTCCACAAAAAATTGAACGAGAAGCAACCCATGGTCAGGAAGGCCGTCATGGACCTCGGCTACAACACCGCGGAGGTGCGGGGCGAGACTGCCGTCGTCGCAAGCGGCATCGCCGCCTCGTACGTGCAGGAGGTCATCCCCGATGGCGTCTCCTTCATGAAGGTCGGGTGCTTCCCCATTGACGGCGCATGGATGGAGAAGTTCGTGCAGCAGCACAAGAAAGTGCTCGTCGTCGAGGAGGGTGCCCCGGTCGTCGAGGAACGCCTCAGGCAACTCGCCTGCGGCGTCGAAGTCTTCGGCCAGATGAACGGCGCCGTCCCGATGGAGGGCGAACTCTCCCCCGCGGCCGTCGCAGCCTCGATGGTGAAGGCCGGCATCCTGAAGGAGAGTCCCTTCCAGAGCCCCGCACCTGCTGAAGGCCTCCCGCCGCGTCCCCCCATCCTCTGCGCCGGGTGCGGGCACAGGGCGACGTTCTACGCCATGAAGAGAGTCTTCCCCGACGGGATCTTCCCCTCCGACATCGGCTGCTACACCCTCGGCCTCCAGTTAGGCACCGTGGACACCACCATCTGCATGGGCGCCTCGGTGACAGTCGGGAGCGGCATCGCCAACTCGGGCGAGAAGAGGCCGGTCGTCGCCACCATCGGCGACTCGACCTTCCTCCACACCGGCATCCAGGGCCTCATCAATGCCGTCTACAACGGCGCGGACATGACCCTGGTCATACTGGACAACAGGATCACCGCCATGACAGGCCACCAGCCCAACCCCAACACCGGCGAGACCGCGATGGGCGAGGCAAGCGTTCCCATATCCCTTGAGACGATCTGCCGGGCCTGCGGGGCATCCTTTGTCGAGACCGTCGACCCATACGACCTGACCGCCACCCTCGAGGCCCTGAAAGCGGCAAAGGCCCGCAAAGGCACGAAGGTGGTCATCGCACGGCAGGCCTGCGTGATCACGGCCAGGCGTGCCGGCGTGCGGCGGGCACACTTCAGGGTCGACCCCGAGACCTGCACCGCCTGCGGTGCCTGCCTCCGCTTCGGGTGCCCGGCCCTCGGGAAGGACGCGGAAGGAAAGGCGAATATCAACGAACTCTGCTCCGGTTGCGGAGTCTGCGCCGAGATCTGTCCTGCCGGGGCTATCGTGAAGGAGGGGAGAAAATGAGCAGTTACGACCTTCTCATCGTCGGCATCGGCGGGCAGGGAACTATCCTTGCCTCGAACATCATCGGCGAGGCATGCCTCCTCGAAGGCGTCCCGATCAAGGGCGTCGAGACCCATGGCATGGCCCAGCGCGGCGGTTCCGTCGAGAGCCACGTGCGGATCGGCGGCACATTCGGCCCCCTGATCTCGCCGGGCGGGGCAGACCTGATGATCGCCCTCGACCTCATGGAGGCGGTGCGCTACCGCCACTACCTCAAGCCCGAGGGCCGGATCATCGTCAACGACCACACAGTCGTCCCGACCTCGGTCTTCATGCAAAAACTCCCGATGCCCGCACGCGACGACCTCGTCGCCGCCCTCGAAGGCCACCCGGTCACCCTGGTCGACGCCGCCGGCCTCGCGGCAGAGGCGGGTAACCTCATCGTCCAGAACGTCGTCATGCTCGGTGCCGCCGCACCGTCCCTCCCCCTGAAGGCGGAAAGCCTGGAGGAAGCGGTCACGCGGCTCGTGCCGCAGAAATTCCTCGACCTCAACCTCAGGGCCTTCGCCCTCGGCCGCGAGGCCGGGCGGTCCTGATCCCTATTTTTTCGTTGTGTCTTTATAGGATGGCGACCAGTCCTCTCCATGGACCGGGAGATCGCCCTTGACGTCGTCTCCACCTGGGACGCCGGTGAGATCGTCGACCTGTACCGTGCCGGCAGGTGGTGGCAGGAGGAGTGGACGCTCGACGGGATCGCACCCCTCATAACCGGGAGTTTCTGTTTTATCATCGCCACAGATGGCGACCGCACCGTCGGCATGGGCCGTGCAATCTCAGACGGCTGCTCGGACGCTTATCTCCAGGACATCGTTGTCCTCCCGGAATACCGCCGGCGGGGGATCGGCGACGCCATCGTCGAAAGACTCGTCTCCTTCTGCAGGGAGAGAGGGATCACCTGGATCGGCCTTGTCGCACAGCCGGGGACCGCACCATTCTATGAAAAGCATGGGTTCGCCCGGATGAAGGGGCATGTGCCGATGCTCCTCGGAGAGGAGGACCATGCTCACACCCGATGACTTCACCCCCGTGACCCTCGAAGACCGGGCTTTTTTCCTTGATCTCTATACGAGATACCCGCAACAGCACTCTGACATGAGTTTCGTGACCATGGTGTGCTGGAATCACTACGCCCACTATGCCTATGCCCGTGTCGGTGACGGCGTCGTGATCATGAGCACCATCGGCGAGGAGAAAACCTTCAGGGGGCCGATAGGCCCACGGGACCCCTCAGTCCTGGAAGAGACACTCTCTCTTGCTGTCAGGGAAGGATGTGCCACACCGTACCAGGTCTTCGACGGGGGGACACGGGAGTGGATCCAGTCCCTCTATCCGGGCCTTCCCTTCAGGTCAGACCGGGACTTCGCCGACTATGTCTACCTCGCTTCGGACCTCTGCGACCTATCAGGAAAGAAGTACCTCACCATCCGCGGCCACCTCAACAGGTTCAGGCGCGAGTGTGGCCCTGTCGTCGAGGAGATGCACCCCGAGAGCCTCGGTGAGGTGCGGGAGTTCCTGAAAAAATGGTGTGAGTGGCGGCACTGCGACGAGGCCCCCGTGCTGGCCGAGGAGAAGACCGCGGTCCTCTATGCCATGGACCACTTCGCCGACCTCGGTCTCTCCGGCCTGATGATCAGGGCCAACGGGGAGATCGCCGCCATCTCTGTCTATGACGACCTCAACCCGGACACGGCCCTCGTCCACTTTGAGAAGGGGTTGCCCGACTGCGAAGGGGTGTACAAGGCCGTGAACCAGGACGCGGCCTGCATGCTTGCCCCCGACCACACCTACATCAACCGCGAGTCTGACGTCGGCGTCCCCGGCCTGCGGGAGGCAAAACTCCGCTATCACCCAGATCACATGGCAGAAGTCTACGTGGCAGAGAAAGTCGACCTGGAAAAGAGACATCAGGGGCGAAGAGAGATATGAGAGGGAGAAAATGACCAGAAAGATCCTCGTCGCCTATGCGAGCAGGTACGGCTCGACCCGGGAGATAGCCGGAGCGGTTGCACGGGCACTCGAAAAGGCGGGCAATATCGTCGACTGCATGAACGTGATGGATGTTGACGACATTACACCCTACGAAGCGGTCGTCGCGGGAAGCCCGATCTACATGGGCAAATGGCTTGTCGAGGCGGTGGACTTCGTCAAGAAGTTCTGTGTCGAACTGAACGAGAAACCCCTTGCAGTCTTCGCCGTCGGGTACTCAATGAAAGAAGAGACTGACGTGATCAGGAGGTCGGCGTCGGCGTCAATGAGTGAGGTCAGGATCTACGTCAGGCCGCAGGTCGAGGGACTCTTCGCCGGAAAGTTTGACCCGGAGGGGATGAGCAGGGCCGACCTCGAGATCATGAAGATGACCGGCGCCGTGCCCGGCGACGCACGGGACTGGAGCAAGGTCGCTCGCTGGGCAGAGGCCCTGCCACCGATCCTCTTCACCCCCGATAACTGAAGACGGATCAGCCCTGGCAGGCAAACCCTGACACTCACCAATTTTCATAAAGATATATTTATAATGCTTCCCTGAGATAAGGCACATCACCCGTGAGGGGGACGGGCCGCAGAAGATATTGTACCGGCTGTACGCCTGAATGAGAGTGGGATTGTTTCCAGTTTAAGGAGGAGACTTTCGGAACCCTCCCCGCCCTGGCCCCTTCACGCGCAAAAGACCGGGAGATGATGATCATGCTGAGAGACTGTGCCCCGCACCTGCTGGTGCTGGTCATCGCCGTAGTGCTGGTTGCGCCTGCCCTCGCCGCCACCGACGAGGTCAGGATCACCAATGATAGAGAGCACCAGATCCTGCCTGATATCAGCGGAGACTGGATCGTCTGGACCGATTACCAGAACGGCAATGCCGACATCTACGGTTACGACCTCAAGACTGGGATGATAAAGCAGATCACCGAAGATACGGCAGACCAGTTCGACCCCGCGATCTCCGGGACCAGGGTCGTCTGGACAGACCTCAGGAACGGAAACGACTACAGCTGGAACACAGACATCTACCTCTACAACCTCAAGACCAGAAAAGAGATGCACATCACAGATGACGCCGCCCCGCAGGGAGACCCCGCAATCGACGGGTTCCGTGTCGTCTGGACTGACCTCATCAATGGCAATGCCGACATCGTATTCTATGACATCGATACATCGGAAAGAAAGGAGATCACCAGCGATAAAGCTGACCAGTACGGGCCTGCAATCTCCGGCGACCGGATCGTCTGGACGGACAGGAGGAACGGGAACGCCGACATCTACATGTATGACCTCGATAAGGGTGAAGAGCGACAGATAACGACCGAGGAGGCAGACCAGTACGATCCTGAGATCCACGAGAACTATATCGTCTGGACTGACGAGAGGAACGGGAACGCCGACATCTACATGTATGACTGTCTGAACAACGAAGAGCGGCAGATTACCGCGGACGAGATAGACCAGTCCCGACCGGCGGTCTCGGATGATACTATCGTCTGGATGGAGACCCGCAACGGGAGAAAGGACATTGTCCGGTACGATATCGGTACCAGATCAGAAAGTCGCCTCACCACAAACACGGCAGAACGCCTGTGGCCCGCAATATATGATGAAAGGGTCGCCTGGACAGACCTCAGGAACGGGAAGGCCGACATCTATCTCCTCGACCGGGACACCGAGAGGGAGACGACAACATGAAGGAGGGCTGAACTCCTACTCCTGCCCGAACAGAGACGAGACAGGTCTCCGGGACAGGGCCCGGTCGAAAAGAGGCGTGAGTCCGTTACGGCATTCTTCCCTTCCCTGAGGAAGAGATATATATGGATGTGCCGATGGCGCTGTATCGTGGGGACGGAGGGGCACACAGAAACGACAAGATACACTTTTTTCTTTGAATACACGACCTACCGTCATTACTCCATCTCCACGTCAAAAAAGGAGATGAGAGCATGAACAGGAAATATGATATACCCCTGATGGTCCTCATCCTCACCGCGGTAATCACCGCAACGGCGACGGCCGCCATCACGGGGACAGAGACACAGGTAACCAGCAATACGTCTTCACAGCAAGACCCTGCAATCGATGACTCCAGAATAGTCTGGGTAGATTACAGGAACCAGAGTCCTGATATCTGGCTCTATGACATTGCCACGGCCCAAGAGGAACCGGTTGTAACTGCGTACAGTGCTCAGTGGGAGCCGGCATTATCAGGGGACAAGATTGTCTACAGTGACAACCGCCGGTTCACAAACGGCAACAGGTTGTTCGACATCTACCTCTATGACCTCTCGACCAAAAACGAGACCCTGATCACCGACAATATCGAAGACCAGCGTTTTTCCGACATTTCCGGGAACAGAATAGTATGGGCAGATGATCGCAGCGGGAACGGTGACATATACTACTATGATATCGCAACCGGGCAAGAGGTGCAGATCACCAACGACACCGCACCCCAGGGTTTTCCAGCGATCTCGGGGGATAGAATAGTCTGGTCCGACTGGCGCAACGGAAACGGCGACATCTATCTCTACAACATCGCAGCAGGAAAGGAGGTGCAGATCACCAACGATAGCGTGAACCAGAGGTATCCTGTCATCGATGGTGATTCGATCCTCTGGGGGGACAACAGGACAGGAAAGTGGGAGATCTATCTCTACCACATCGCAACGGGAAAGGAAGAGATGATCCCTGCTGGCGATCCGGTCCCGTCCCAACCTCCGAACGACAGGGAGGAGTATGATATCTCAGGTAACCGGGTCGTCTGGAGAGACTACAACAAGGGGAACGACGACATTTTCCTCTACGACATTAAGACGAAAGAAAAGGCCCAGATCACATCGGATCCCGCGGCGCAGGTGTACCCGGTCATATCGGGCGACTATATCGCATGGACCGACTATCGCAACGGAAACGAGGATATCTATCTCTTCACAATCGCAACAATAACGAATGCCAGCGTCACCGAAGCGCATGTAGAGGTCCTGCCGGGCACTGTGGATCCGGCACTGGCGGGAGATTCTTTCCTGGCCTCCATCGTGTTCACCGGGAGGGAGAATGCAACACAGATCGACCCGAACTCGGTAGTCCTTTCCTGCGATGCCGGCACCTACACACCCATCGCAGGGCGGTCGGTAGCCAGTGCCGACGGAGCCTATGGTCTGCCGTCTTTGACAGTGACATTCGACCGGCAGGCACTGATAAATGACCTGAAAAGCATTTCTTTCCCGGCAGGAGAGAAATATGCACGTTTCCCCATGACCATCACCGGCAACGTCTCGGGAAAACCATTTCAGGGAACCGACGTCATTCAGGTGGCTACCGCGTGAAAGTCTCCTCTACTTTAATGAAATATCTCCCGAATTCCGGAGATAAAAAAAGATCTGATTGAGGGAAGAAAACCCCTCAATCGTCATCTGTGCTCACCGGCGAGGCGAGCACGACTGGATGCCCCTTTTCTTTGACTACTCCTCCGGATACTTTTTCCAGGTCTGACCACTTGAGAATGTTCCCGTCCGTGTCCTTCAGCGGCACAGGGGGGTACGTCCCCTGCGTCAGCATGGAGACGACATACATGGCGACGCCGGAGACGACCATCGGGCCGAATGTGAAAAATACCGTCCACTCATTGTCAGGCGGGACAAGGGTCGGCGCCCCCTGCTGTATCGAGAGGACGACAACCCCAAGAACCGTCGTGGCAAGACCGCCGAGCATCGAGGCAATGGCGCCGGGTGCATTCGCCCGCTTCCAGAAGAGGCCGCAGACGACGGCCCAGAAGAGGCAGGCGAAGAGGAGGGTGAACCCGAAGATCATCAGGTCGTAGAGACCGGATGCACAGAAACTGATCCCGATGCAGAAGATGCCGATGATCACGACGAGGAAGCGGGTGAAGCGCAGCACCGCCTTTTCGTCCCTGATGTGGTCGGAGACTGCACCGTGGACAGCGTAGGTCGAGATCACGGCGGCCGCTGCAAAGATCGCAGAACTTGCCGTGGACATGATCGCCGCCATCAGGGAACCGACGAAGAGGGCCATCATCCAGGGGGAGAGGAGGGTCTTTGCGAGGTACGGGACGATCAGTTCGGGGTCTTCTGCAAGGATGGCGCCGTCGATCATGCCGGTGTTGACCATCACGATGCCGAGGAGGCCGAGGAAGATCGGGCCGAGACCGGCGACCCAGTACAGCCCTGTACCGAGGAGGAGGCCCTGCCGTGCCGCCCGGTCATCACGGGCGCAGAAGACCCGCTGAGATATGTCCAGGGACGCAAGGCTGCCAAGGCCCATGCCGCACCATGCGGCAAACCAGGCCATGATGCCGGTGACCGTCCACCCGATCCCGCTCGGCGAGTTGTCGCTCGGCAGGATCGACCAGAAGTCGGTAGGCGTGTTGGCGGCGATGACATCGAAGCCGCCGACGTACGTGATCCCGGTCGGTATGAGGACGGCAAGACCGAGGAGGATGAGGACCATCTGGATGTTATCGGTGATGATGACGGCGAGCATACCCCCGAGGTAGGTATAGATGACAACGATCAGACCTGCAATGATGGCACTCTCGACGCCAGGAATACCGACAAGGACATTGAGGATCTTGCTGATGGCAAGGATCTGCACCGAGGTCCAGAAGATCAGGGTGGGGAGGGAGAGGAGGGAGGCGACAAGCGCCCCTTTCGACCCATACCGCAGGTAATACATCTCTCCGAGAGACGCAATCTTCATCTTCCGCAGGATCGTCACGAAGAATACTGCCATCAGCAGGAGCGTGATGCCCGAGGCCCACGGGTCCGCAATGGTTGCGAGCATGTGGCCCCCATAGGCCGCACCGGCACCCCCGAGAAGAGTGCCACCGCCCCAGAACGTAGCAAAAAGCGTTCCCCCGATAAGGAGAGGACCCACGTTTCTGTTGGCGACCAGATACCCCTTTGATGTCTCGACACCTCCCCGGCGCTGGACAATGAAGCCGATGGTGAGCATCAAGGCGAGGTACAGCAGAATAATCAGGACTACTATGCTCATCTGGTAACCATCATAGGTTTTCCTCAGGTGTTTTGAGAATTTCGGAATGAACAAGAGGGGGATTTTCTTGAATCGCAAGATAAATCAGGATTTTTCTGGCGGAAGGGGGATCGAGAGCCCTGCGAAAGTGAAGAGGGCAGGGTGTGGCACCGCGGGTGTTTTTCGCCACAGGCGCATAATATACCCTCTGTAATGGTCCCTCTGTCCCCTGAAAGAGGGGCGGACGGGAGAGGGGCCGCACCAGGACTATGAAACCGGGAGGGGATGGTCAGTCGCACGTATTAATAGAGTGCTTCAAGCTCCGGGCATTGTATAGAACAAATGATATAATATCAAAGCACTATAGGGCGCACCATGAAAGAAAAGAGTAGCCCGAAGAGTAAGGGCCCAAAGACAGAAAGTACCGATGTGAAGACAGGGGCCGAAGAGAAAACTCCTGCGGGAAAGAGCGCTCCGGTAAAATCAAAAGAGATGACTGCTGCTGAAAAAAAGAGTAAGAAGCGGAAATAAGCAGGACTGCCACAGGGCATAACCCACCCGGAAAATCCAAACTTTTTGTTCCGGTCTCTCCTCATTGCGTTGAACCACCATCTCCTTGATCTCACGACGGAACTGCCGTATCAGAACACACCTTCACATAAAGTCGAAGAGCGTCGTCCGGGAAGGGTCGACGTCGGTCCAGGTCCATCCCAGGGGTTCGATGATCCGCTCGATCGGTTGCTTGATCGTCTTCTCGAGCATAGTCTCCCAGTCCACGACGAACTCAGGGGGCACCTGGTCGGCGTACTCGAAGTCCATCACGTCTGTCTGGGGATACTTCTCCGTCACCGACCTGATATAGACCCTCTTCGGCTTACTCCCCCTCTTGAAGTCGGTGCCGAGATAGGTGTTCGAGTAGATCGCACCCCTGATATGGGCGTCCTTTATCTCGTATTCCTCCAGCGCCTTCCCGATGCCGCCGGGGATCCCGGCCTCGTCGAGGGAGTATTCGCCGCGGCGGTACCTTTTAATCACGTCGCCAAGGAAGGCCTTCACTTCGGCGAGGGGGGCGCCTTTCAGGATGAGGGAGAGGACCTCCTCCTGCACGTCGCGGGTGACCTGCGGAGAATCGCTTCTCCTCATCTCGAAACCGACGATATCGATCTTGTCGGCCTCGACCCCTTCCTTCCAGACGAGGTGGCCCGCATACCGCTTCTTCTTGCCTGCCTGGAAGAAGCGGGCGTAGATCTTCTCGAACTTGATGGAGAAATAGTTCCGGTCGGCGTTGAGAGTCTCCTTTGCAAATCTTTCATAACTCTCGTTGAGGCGCGCCTCGATCGCACGGGCCATCGCGATCGTCTCCTCCATCGGCGCATCCGGGAGTTCGACCATACACGAGTCGGTATCGCCGTAGAGCACGGTGTAGCCCATGTCTGTGATCACCTGCCGCGTGTGCCCGATGATCGCACGGCCGACAGAGGTGACCGCGGCGCCGATCTCCCGGTCGTACAGCCTGAAGCGGGAGTAGCCGGAGACGCCGTAATAGGTGTTCATGATCACCTTGATCACGCCCTGCTGGAGGTCGAGGAGGACGTATTCGGGCGACCCGTACGGGTACGCGTTCCGGCGTTTCTTCATGGCGTCGCGCTCTGCCATCAGTTCTGCAATGATACTCCGTGTCAGGCCGTCCGGACTCTTCCTGAACCTCACGCCGTTCGGGGCGACAAGTTCGCCTGCCGGGTCCTTCGTCTCGGGAGAGGCGTTGATGGTCATCATCGCCATCGGGTACAGGGACTTGAGGTCAAGGACGACGACGTTCTCCTTCACGCCAAGGGTGGGTTCAAAGACGGTGGCGCCCTCGAACTCGTCGGCGACGACATTTCCCTTGGACGGGAGGACAAACCTGCCATGTGCCTTTCTCAGGATGTAGATGTCGATGACATTCGAGGAGTTGAGGGTACGGTCGAGGGGCACGCCGACGTAGCGTGCGATCATCCGGTAGAAGTCCACGATGTTGTTCTTCTCGTTGATGCGCACGCAGAGTTCGACGTCGGTGCAGTTGTACTCGACGAGTTTTTCCGGGTCGTCGGCCCAGAGACCGCTGACCGTGCCGGTGTAGCGGACCTTCCTCTCGCCGACCTCTTCCTCGGCGATGGCGTCGAGGCGGTATGATTCCTTCTGCGAGGGCTGGAGTTTTTTGTAGGCGGTGAGGAGGTCGAAGAGGGCGCGGCCCCGCACCGCCGCTCTCTCGGTCATGCCGGGGAGGCGGGAGAGGTCGGCGGGGTTGAGGTGGAGTGCCTGCATCCGGCCGGTGATGTACGGGAAGTCGAAGTCGGTGAAGTTCCAGCCGGAGAGGATGTCAGGGTCCTTTTCCCTGATATAGGCGACAAAGGCCTTCAGCATCTCAACTTCGGTGGCGTACGAGCAGACGGTGTGCCTGCTCTTCCCCTTCCAGAGGCACCCGTTCTTCGCGGTCCACTCCTCCGAGAAGGAGGGGGAGGTGCCGGGCGAGGCGTACAGGAAGGTGGAGTATTCGTCATCGAAGGAGTCCCAGGCGGTGATGCAGATGATGGCGTCCCGCCCGGGTTCGGGGAAGCCACGCACGTCCTCGCACTCGATATCGATGAAGCAGAGGCGTGCCGGTGCATCGACCTCTGCGGGGACGACCTCGGTCTGGTCGGCGATCTCCGCCGGCGCTTCTGCCCCTCCGGTGAGGCCGGCGTCGATCATATAACGCGTCGCAAAGGGAATGTCGGCCTCGAAATGGTGCGAGAAGAGGTCACGGATGTCACGCACGTCAGTCGGCTTGAAGGTGTACAGGCGTTTCAGGTCCTCGCCCTTGATCGAGCGGTAGAGGGGGTCGTCCACCGCCGTGACCTGGGGGGGGAGGATATTTTTTGCCACCATCTCCTCGACTTCGTCGACAGGGGCATAGAGGTAGGGGCGCACGCCGGTCACCTGGAGGTGCACGGCCCTGCCGTCAGGTTCGCGGCCGAAGATATGGATGACCGGGCCTGTGCCCGTGACGGTGTACTCCACCTGGTTGATCGCGACCCTGATGCCGGGTTGTGCGGCCTCAAAGAGAGTCGCCTGCATCTCAGACATGGAGATCCCTGCAGAGTTTCCCGATGAACGATGCCGCTTCGTCGAGTTTCTGCCTCTCCCAGGGGTCGAGGTCCCACTCGACGACCTTCCTGATCCCGTCCCTGCCGATCCTGGCCGGGAGACCGATGGACAGATCGGAAAGGCCGTACTCGCCGTCGACAATGCACGAGCACGGGACCACCTCGTCTGGCCGTCTCCCAAGCGCCGCCCCGATCAACCTGACGATATGCGCGGCAGGGCCGAAGACGGTGCCGCCCTTCCCCTTGATCACCTCCATGCTCGCACCCCGGAGGTGGGCGAGCACGGTGTTACGCTGCTCCTCAGGGACGGGGACGCCGAGGCGGGAGAAGACCGGGACCTGGTGCTCCCCGTGTTCGCCAAGGACCGCGGCACCGGGAGCGTGCACCCCCTCTTCAGCCAGCCGATACGCAAAGCGGGCACTGTCGAGTTGCCCGCCAAAGCCGATGCACCGCGAGGGGTCGAGGTCGAGGCAGTGGCTGAGGTAGTAGTTGTTCACGTCCATGGGGTTTGTGACGGTGATGAGCACGCCGCCGAAGGAGCGGAGGTGGTTGCAGCAGTCACCGAGAACGGGGAGGTTTGCGGAGAGGAGGTCTGCCCGCGTCCTGACATCGGGGGTCCTCGGACTGCCTGCGGTAAACACGCAGATGTCCGCGTCCCTGATGAGGGCGGGGTCGGTCCCGATCGAGACGTCGAAGGCGGCGTGTCCGATATCAAGGACCTGCGCGCGTTCGAGGGGCTTGACGGCGTCGCAGAGGATGAGGTCGTCGACGAGCCCCTGCGCTGCGGCGAGAAATGCGACTTCGCCACCGACTCTGCCGGTTCCGATCACAGCGAGGCTTGTCATATGATCAGTGTATGGGAATGCCAATCATAAATAGTAGAATCTCTGCGGGTCGCCTGTATAGGGTCGGCCTCATGGCCGGTTCTGTGGCAGGGACAACTATTCTTAGAGGAGAGGGGGAGTGGGAATGATATTCCAAAGAGGAAACTGTAATCCTGCTCCCTATCCAGGATAGGACGGGGAAGACTGAACACGAGATCTGAGGAGGGTACTTGCCATGCTCACGTCTTCTCTTCCTCAGTCCAACCCAGATCGAGGAGGACCAAAGGGAGCATGAGAAACCCGGAGACCTACGAGA
This sequence comes from uncultured Methanofollis sp., assembly GCF_937919355.1. GTDB lineage: Archaea > Halobacteriota > Methanomicrobia > Methanomicrobiales > Methanofollaceae > Methanofollis. Next base: position 16,010 of record NZ_CALFSA010000044.1, read on the forward strand.
ATACGTGCCGGGCAGCGTGAAGAGAGCAATGGACCGGCATTCCCCGCTGCCGTTCCTTCCCTACCACGGGCGGGAAACCGGATGACACTCACTATATTAACCCCGGCCCACAATCTCATCAGGATGATTACTCTTAAACCTGGCGATGTCGAGGCGGGCGGCGTCGGACTCAGGAACCACCTCATCCTTGCGGCCGGGGTGCTCGGGACGACCGGCGCCTCCCTCTCGCGGATGCTCGGACTCGGTGCCGGGGGCGTGGTCACGAAGTCCATCGGTCCCGCACCCAATGCAGGTCACCACGGCCCCTGCCTGATCAGGACGGACTGCGGACTGCTCAACGCGATGGGCCTCCCGAACCCCTCGAAGAATTTCGTCGAGGAACTGGAGACCCTCAAGGGCGAACCTGTGGTCGTGAGCATCTTCGGGGGCAACCCGGAGGAGTTCAGGGAGGTCGCAGGGTGGTTTGCCGGGCAGGCACAGGCCTTTGAACTGAATGTAAGTTGTCCCCATGCCGAGGGGTATGGGGCGGCGATCGGGACAGACCCCGAAACAGTGCGTGAGTGCACCCGGGCCGTCGCCTCGTACGGCCTCCCGGTCTGGGTCAAACTCACCCCGAATGTCACCGACATCACGACCATCGGGAAAGCGGCCGAGAAGGGCGGGGCAAGCGCAATCGTGGCCGTCAACACGGTGCGGGCGATGCGGATCTCCACCGACCTCCGCCGTCCCGTCCTCGGCCACAAATCAGGCGGGCTTTCCGGGAAGGCGATCTTCCCCATCGCGGTGAAGTGCGTCTGGGATCTCTATGAGGCCTGCTCCATCCCGATCATCGGGTGCGGCGGGGTCTCGACGGCCGACAACGTCGTCGAGATGATGATGGCCGGTGCGCAGGCGGTCGAGATGGGGAGCGCGGTCGTCGATGACGTGCACGTCTTCGAGAGGATCAAGCAGGACCTCTATGCAAAGGACGGCATTGCGGCCGACGAGATCGTGGGGGCGGCGCACCATGACTGAGATCCCCACGATGCCGGTGCCGGTAACGATCAGGGCGATCGTGCAGGAGACGCCCTCGATCAGGTCCTTCTACTTCGACCCGGCCATCCCTTCCTCTCCCGGCCAGTTCGTGATGGTCTGGGTGCCGGGTGTCGACGAGGTCCCGATGGCCCTCTCATCCGGTCACTCGATCACTGTCCAGAAGGTGGGAGACGCCACCGCGGCCCTCTTCGAGATGCAGGTCGGCGACCGCCTTGGCATCCGCGGCCCCCTCGGCAACGGGTTCACGGTGAGCGGGAAGACCCTCGCCATCGGCGGCGGGGTCGGCGTCGCCCCTCTCCTGAACCTCGTCTCGGCAGGGAAGGTGAGCACCTTCCTCCTCGGAGCGCGGACGAAAGACGAACTCCTCCTCGCCCCCCTGATCAGGGCGGCGTGCACCCTGCGCATCGCCACCGACGACGGGACCGAGGGACGCCACGGCTTTGTCACCGACCTGATGGACGAGATCGACCTTACCGACTACGACCATATCTGCGTCTGCGGTCCCGAGATCATGATGGTGAAAGTGCTCGACCGCCTCCAGAAGGCGGGCATCGCGGAACGCGGCCAGTTCTCCCTCCATCGCTACATGAAGTGCGGCATCGGCGTCTGCGGGTCCTGCGCCACAGACCCGCACGGCCTGCGGGTCTGTCGGGACGGCCCTGTCTTCACCGGCGACAGACTGTTCGAGACCGAGTTCGGGAAATATGCCCGCGACGCCAGCGGTCGTCGGGTCTACTTTGCGGCGCCCCATCAGGGGACCCAGAAAAAACCGGAGACGAAGGGACACTGAGTCCGGCCCTCTTTAGAGGGCACCACTTTTTTGCGGGGACGTAACGTTCATCTCGAAACGCTCGCTCATTCCCAGATCGCGACATAGAACCATTATCAGGTCAGGGATACGCCACGCCCCCCCCCAAAAAAATCGGGTATCAGTCCTCGACCCGGGCACCGGTTTTGGCCTCGAACTCTGCCTTGAACCGTTCCAGGTCGTGGATATGGTTGATATTAATGAAGGTGAGGAGCTTCGGGTCGACGGACCGGAAAGACTCCACATCCACGTACTTTGCATTGAGACTCTTGATCATCGCCCGCAACGAGAGGGACTCATGCTCCCTGAGGTAGTCCATCACTGCTGAACGGCGATAGACGGCATGGAGGGGTTCGTACATCTCCTCGTTCCAGAAGGGGATGACGGCATCGTAGTCGTCAAGACTTTCAAAAAGGGTGTCTATCACCCGCCCATTGATGCAGGGCATGTCGCAGGCGACGACAAAGACGGCATCGCCGTGCGCCGCAAGGCATCCGGCATGGAGGCCGCCGATAGGACCGAGACCTGGCCTGAGGTCGGAGATGCAGACAACATCCTCGAAACCGGCAAAACGGGTGCACTGTTCCTTGTTCCTCGCCACGATGACGATCTCGTCGACCACACCCCTCAGGGTTTCAATGAGTCGTTCAATGAATGTTTTGCCGCAGAACTCGAAGAGATATTTCTCCACGCCCCCGGCACGGCGCCCTTCGCCGCCCACCAGCACGATGCCCGTCCGCATGCCTATTACTCCAGAAGTGACTCGCGGAAATGCATCAGCTTTGTGATACAGTCGTTGTACGGGGCAGGTATGCCGTACTTTGCCGCACGCGCGGCGATCTCACCGTTCATGAAGTCGATCTCTGTCAGGTGCCCGTGCATGATGTCCTGGAGCATGGAGGCGTGGTGTTCTGCCGTGCTCGGCACCTGCACGTCGTGGAGATAGGCGAGGTAGTCGTCGGCCGTCGGCCAGGGGACGCGGACGCCTTCCCGCGCCATGACGGCGAAGGCCTCCCTGACGACGTGTTCGATGATCCCCCAGGTCATGGGGTGGAGGAGTTTTCCGTACGGGACGGTCATCAGGGCGCCGAGGGGGTTGAGGGCGGAGTTGTACAGGGTCTTCGCCCAGAGGTCGCCCCTGATGTGGCTGCTCCCCTCGACAGGGATGCCGGCCTTCTCGACGAGGGCGACGAGGGCGTCGACCGCGGCGTCGGGGCCGTCAGGGAAGCGGCCAAGTTTCATGGGGCCACCGACGACCGAGACATGAACCGCGGCGTCCCCTGCCCACTCGAAACCAGTGATGATGGTGCCGCCGATGACGCGGTCGGTGTACTCCGCGACGATCTCCTCGTTCCCGATGCCGTTCTGGAGGCTGACAGTCTCGGTGCCCCGGATTACGTCGGCGAACTCCTCGCAGACAGACCGGGTGGCAAGCGACTTGGAGGTGATGAAGATGTAGTCGTAGCGCTCGCCTTCGGGCACCGTCTCCGAGGCAGAGAAATGGAATGTACCCTCACCCCAGAGACCGGTCATCAGAAAGCCGCGCTCTGCAATCGCATCGGCATGCCGCTTCCTGCAGACGGCATGGACATCGCAGTACCTGGAGAGCCTGGCCGCAAGGGAAAGTCCAACCGCACCGGCTCCGAGTATCAGCACTTTCATGGAAAAATCACTCAATACTTTTGTACCAGGGGGGCTTAAGATATCCGCCTTCCCTTCTCCATGGCAAGGAGGGTCCTTTTCAGATCAACCGAAGGAGAGAAGCCTCCGATACCACCCTTCGCCACAACCCGGTGGCAGGGGACAACGAGGGGAGTGGGGTTTGTCCGCATCGCATTGCCGACGACCCGCGCCGCCGTCCCGACCCGTGCGGCGACCTCCCCGTAGGTCGCCGTCTCCCCGTACGGAACCGCCTGCACCGCCCGGTAGATGCGTGCATAGACGGTGTCCCCCTCGACTGCCACGCTCCGGAGTCCGGCGAGGGCGTCGGGGTCGCCGGCAAGGTACCGGACAAAGGGGGTCGGCGCAGGGGCTAGCGCAGGCGACCGCCCGAACCTCACCTGGAGGACGCGGTCTCCCGACCAGACCACATGGACATGCCAGAGCCCGAAGGGGCAGCTTCCTTCCTGCACTCCCATACTGCAGGGTTTCTGCGCCATGATAGAAAAAGAGTGGTGTGGGGTCGGGAGAGAATGTCGTGCATTAAATCAGGGAAGATAAATTGTCCATCTGAGGAGAGGGAAACATCTCACCTCTATCCTAATGGTGGGGGGACCGGGGGACTGCTCGAAGACTTCGTCTTCTCTAGTTCACTTCGTTCACATCTCGAAGGTCTTCGACCCGTGGCAGATCGGAGATCTGCCCGAACAGGATATCTCCGATATCCTGTATTCTCATGCTCACTTTGTTCGGTCCTCGAAGACCTGACGGTCTTCTCACTGCCTCCGGACCCCCGATCTTAGGGATAGGGTCGGGGAAGTGAGAAGAGGAGATCTCGAGGGGGGAGATGCCGTATACCCCCTATCTTGAACGGGGGTCTGGGGGCGTAGTCCCCCAGAAAAGCACTCCCGAAAAGGAATCCTCCGGATCCCATTACTTCCACGTCGCCACAAGTTCCCTGAACCTGACGACGTCGCACCTCTCCATCTCCTCCTGCATCCAGGGAGGGAGACCGGCGAAGACCCCGGGGTCAAGGAAGCGCTCCTCGGCAAGGAAAAGGACACCGGTGTCCTCCGGCGTCCTGAGAACCCGGCCGAGGGCCTGGGTGGCCCGGTTGATCGCGGGGAGGGTGTACGAGATGAACTCGCCCTCACGCCCGAACTTGTGCTTGTAATACTCGATCACCATCTTCCTGACGCTGGTGTAGGGCGCCAGGGGGAGGCCGACGACCATCGCCCCGCGGAGCATCTCGCCGCGGTAGTCGAGGCCCTCGCTCCACTTGCCCCCGCAGACGGCAAAGAGGATCCCGGCCCGACCCTTCTCAGGGAGGGAGACGAACTCCTGGAGGGCGGCGGTCGCCTCCCTGGACTCCTTCGGCTCGATGAAGACCTCTTTTCCGTTTATACGGCTTCCGCAGAGTTGCGCGTAGGTGTTCAGGATCTGGTACGAGGGGAAGTAGACCGCAAGGTTGCCGTGGGCATGGGCGAAGGCCCTGATGTACTCGACGATACTCCCGGTGTTCTTTTTGTTCTGGCGCATCCGGTAGGCGGTGGTGACGTCCTGTGCGCAGGCGACAAGACGGTTCTCCTTCGGGAAACTGTTCGGGAGGGAGAGGGTGCGCACAGGGAGGTCGCCGAAGTAGTATTTCTTGTAGGCATCGAGGGGCGAGAGGGTGCCGGAGATGAGGATGCAGGCGGCGTGTGCCTGCGCAATCTCCTGGAGTTTCTCGCCGGGATCGATGTTCCTGACCTCCAGTTCCACCTTCCCCTCGGCAGAACGGTACAGCGTGAGGAAGGTCGGGTCCGCACCGGCACGGAAGACGCGGTACATGAAGTCGGTGAGGCGCTCGACCGCACTCTCCTTGAAGACGCCGGCGTTCTTGTTCTTCTCGGAGACACGCTCGGCGATCTTTGAGAGGTCGCCGACGATCTCTTCGAGATTTTTGTACAGCGAACCCCTGATCACCGACCGATGAAAGATGCCCGGGTCGAACCAGTCCTCCCCCTTCTCAGAGCGCTTGAGGGTTTCCATGAAGGTCTCGATGTTCGGGAGGATCTGGCGGACGGCGTTCACGTCCTTCATCGTCCGCGAGAGGTGGGCGAGTTCGGTCATCGCCTGTTCGAGCATCTCGTATTCCAGGACGACGCTCTGGATGCCCTCGACAACGTCGCCGCAGTTGTGGGCCTCGTCGATGAGGACGAGGACGTCTTTCGGTTCGATGTCGAGGGTGGCGTAGAGCTGGTCCCTGATATCGTCGTTGAAGAGGTGGTGGAAGTTGCAGATGAGGACATCGGCGCCGCGGGCCGCCTGCATCATCATCTCGTACGGGCACATGCCGCTGCAGAAGGCCTTCAGGTCCGCCGGGGCGATCGCCTCGCTCTTCACCCTTTCGGCCTTCTGTCTGAGCGCTCCCGACGGCACCATCCTCAGGGCGCTCTCCTCGTCACCCCGGACAAAAACCTTGCTCCTGATAAAATACGGGCAGATGAGGGGGTGCTCCGGGTCCAGGTGCCTGATCTGGTCCTGGATCATCTTATCTTCAGAGGGGACGAGGGAACCCTTCTGCGCCCTCTCCCGCATCAGTGCCGAGGAGAAGGCCTTGACGCCCTCGCACCGCCTGTACGGATCGCCCTCGCCTCCGAGGGGGCACATCGAGCCCTTGCCAACGAGGTACGAGAATGTCAGGGAGGGCTGCTTCTTCCTGACAAGGGCGAGTTCCCTGATGAAGGTGGAGAGTTGCGAGATCGTCCGCACCGCCACGATCACCTTTTTCTGGCCACGGTTGGCGAGGATGGCCGAGACGACGCTTGATTTCCCGCTTCCTGTCGGGGCGTCGATCATGGCGATCCCGCCGTCTCGTGCGGTCTCCGCGGCAAACTCCAGCATCTCGCGCTGGTTGGGGCGGAAGGCCGGATACGGGAACCAGTCATCAAGCGGGTCCATTCTGTACCTCTTTGTCGCCGGCCAAGATGTAGTATTTGGTGGGCCGGGGCAGGGGCCCTCGCCGTCAGGTATATTTACCCGGATGCCGACCGGCAGGCCGGGGGAGAGAGAGGATGGACCTGGCGACTGCCGTCCCGCAGGGGAATGAAAGGCTGGAGAGAGAGATGGCCGGGCTGAAGGGGGAGGCCGCCTATGCGGAGACGGCCTATGCCCTGCCTGTGAGTTATGCCCTGACGGGGATACGGGTGGCCGGGGTCGAGGAGGCAAGGGCAGCATACCTGGCGTCGGGAAAAAACCCGCTCGTGGCCGCAGAGTGCGTCAGGGCATTTAGCGGCGGCGGGGTGGAGGAGACGCCGTACACCGGGTTCCTCGGCGACACCGAACTGCGGAGGCTTGGCTACTCCCTGGTGGACGGGAGCATCCTCGGTCTTGCCCTCCTTGCCGGCACGCCAGAAAACGCCGACGCCGCAGCGGCGATCTGCCGGGAACTGCAGGAAACGTACATGCTCACCTTCCTTGCCGGCGGGGTGACTGATGTCCTCACGGCGGCGGGGGTGAAGGTGGGGCCGGGGTACCGCCTCATCCCCCTGGGTCCGGGGGGGATGGTGGCCGTCCACTTCGCGGATGTCCTCGCACGGGTGGCGATGATGTTCGGCGGCGTGCAGGCAGGTGACGCCGGGCGCCTCCTTGCCTATGCACGGGAGAGGGCGAAGGCCTTTGTCGTCGCCTTCCCCGGCCTTTCTGAGGAGGAAGTTGCGGTCCTCGACGCCCTCCGCCCCCTCGGTGTCCCTGTCCTCTCGGTCGGCGGTTACGAGGGCGGCGAGTGGGTGGCGGTCGGTGCCGGCGATGCGGTCGGCCGCGGCAGGGACCTGCGGGAGATCAGGGTGAAGGTGACGGCTATCCCGATCCCGATGGCCTGCTCCCCTGCCTTCGAGGGGAAGAGCATACGCAAAGAGGAGATGCACGTCGAGTTCGGGGGCGGAAGGACTCCCGCATTTGAACTCCTTCGGATGCGGACCGCC
>NZ_CALFSA010000045.1 GCF_937919355.1 uncultured Methanofollis sp.
TCAACAACATCCCGGCAGGCAAGTGGCAGAAACTCTCCGAACCTCTCGACTACACTGTCTGCGTCTGCTCGGATCATGCCGACGCAAAGGCGGTTGTCATGGAACTTGTCAACTCGATCTCAAAACTGAAAGCACTGGACGCAGGGCCGCTCGCCGTATCCCCGTACGTCGAGGCGATCACGCCGCTCGTCATTAACATCGCGCGTTTCAGCAAGATGCGGGACGTAGGCGTTTACTTCAGGTAAAGACCTCCATCACCTCTTTTCTACGCAGGTCATCGAACCGGGAAAATTCTCATTATATACCGAGGGCGCCGGGTACGAATGGCGCGCAAAAATACTGCCCGGTATAGATCGTGCCATCATGTGCGTCATATTTCCCATCAATACATTTATGCAAATGCGTGTTGGGGGAATCACACGAAAATGCCGGCCGACCAACAAAATAATATATCGTCAAAGACATTGGGTCACCAATCGCAGGGCACCCTGGGGGTGCCTGTGAGGGGGGAAAAGAGATGACATCCACCTTTCTGAACCCGCCTGTCGCCCTCATGGGCGCTGGAGCGGTGAAAGATATCGGGACCTGGGCGAATATGCTCGGGGCAAAAAAAGCATTCATTGTCTGCGGGATCGGGAAGCACGGCAAAGAACTCGCGGAAGATATCGGGGCCCTTCTCAAGGGGGCCGGTGTTAATTATGTCGTCTATCCCGGTGCCGAACCGAACCCGACTGACAACGCCGTTCACAAAGGCGCCGAGACCTACAAAAAAGAAGGCTGTGACATGATCGTTGCCGCTGGCGGCGGGTCTCCGATAGACTGTGCAAAGGGGATCGGGATCATCGTCTCCGGTGGGGGGCAGATCTATGACTACGAAGGCGCCGGCAAGGTCAAGAAGCCTCTGCCACCCCTGATCGCTGTCAACACGACCGCCGGAACCGCCTCGGAGATGACAAACTTCGCCGTCATCACCGACACCCGCCGGCACGTCAAGATGGCCCTCGTCGACTGGAAGATGACCCCGAAGGTCGCGATCAACGACCCCGAACTGATGAAGAGCATGCCGCCCGCACTCACCGCCGCCACCGGCATGGACGCCCTCACTCATGCAGTCGAGGCCTATGTCTCCACCATCGCCACACCGACCACGGACGCCGCCGCTATCAAGGCGATAGAGATCATTTCAAAATACCTCAGGCCGGCCGTCGCCAACGGTGACGACATGGTCGCCCGCGACATGATGGCCCACGCCGAGTACCTCGCCGGCATTGCCTTCAACAATGCAAGCCTCGGCTACGTCCACGCAATGGCCCACCAGCTCGGCGGCTTCTACAACCTGCCGCACGGCGTCTGCAACGCCATCCTCCTGCCGCACGTCGAGAAGTTCAACCTCATCGCCGCACCCGAGCGCTTCGTCGAGATCGCAAAGGCCCTCGGGGAGAATGTCGAAGGTCTCTCCACCATCGAAGCGGCGAACAAAGCCATCGACGCGATCAGGAGACTTTCCGCCGACATCGGCATCCCGCCGGGCGTGAAGCAACTCGGCGCAAAGGAGGCCGACATCCCGACCCTGGCAGAAAATGCCATGAAGGACATCTGCAACCTCACCAACCCGCGGAAGGCGACCAAAGAAGATGTCATCGCGATTTACAAAGAATCGATGTGAGAAAAAGACGGGAAAGACACAAGATAGCAGAGAAAAAAAAGAGGGGTTCAGGCCAGATCGGCCAGGCCAAGCTCTTCCAGTTTCTCTTTTTTCGGGATACCGTCTGCGTCCCAGCCGCGGATCTCGTAGTAGTGCGGGAGCATTTCAGGGAGATGGTTGACCCCGCCCTTTGCAGGTCCTGCCGGGATCGGGTCGTTGAGGAGCCGCGGCGGGAGGATGTCGTCCTTGCCTGAATAGCCGTTCTGCACGATGAACATCCGCTCGAGGTTGTAGATACGCTCGCCGATCGCCATGACCTTCTCGGTGGTGTAGTCGATACCTGTCGCCGCCTTCAGCTCGGCAGCGATCTCGTCGGCGCCGATCGCAAAGGAGGCGAAGAGACAGGTACCTGAGGCTGAGAGGGCACCGGTGAGGTCCTGGAAGACCTTGAGGATCTCGGGCTTCCCTTCGGTGACTGAGGGGTCCATCTTCATGGGCAGGCCGAGGATCTCCGGTGAGATGGTGTAGCCCCGCACATGGCAGCCACCGCGGTTCGAGGTGGCGTACTCCAGGCCAATCCCCTGAATCGCACGCGGGTCGTACGCGGGCATTTCCTGCTTCTTCACGGTCATCGAGAGTTCGGGGTGGCCGTACTTCGTGGCAAGGCGGTACGATCCCCCGGCGATCTCATCTCCAAAGCCATCGCGGTAGGCAGTGGCACGGGTCAGTGCGACCATTGCATCGGCATTGCCGAACTTGAGGTCATACCCGGTCTTCTCGGGGTCGAGAGCACCGATGTCGACGAGTTCCATCGCACAGGCAATCGTTGAACCCACGGAGATGGTGTCCAGCCCTAGTTCGTTGCAGAGGAAGTTTGCCTTCAGGACAGCATCCATATCATGGATGCCGCAGTCAGAGCCGAAGCACCAGGCGGACTCGTACTCGGGCCCCTCACCGATCTCATTGAACCTGCCCTTTGCCTTGGCAACACGGCCACAGCCAATCACACAGGATGCACAGCCCTTGTTGTGGAGGAGGTGGTTCTTGGTGAGAGTCTCGCCGGAGATCCTGTCGGCATCGGGGTCGTAAGACTCGCGCCAGTTTTTCACCGGGAGAGCGCCGGACTCGTTGATGATATTGACAAGGATGTTGGAACCGAAGGTCGGCAGGCCCTGGGAAGTGACCGGGTTGTCACTGATCTTCTTCCGTGCAGCGCGGACGGCGTTAAGGAAGCCTTCTCTGTCGGCGACCCGGATACCGCCTGTGCCGCGGACGGCGATGGCCTTCAGGTTCTTCGAACCCATCACCGCACCGATACCGGTCCTGCCGGCGGCACGGTGCTTGTCATTCATGATACAGGCGAAAAGGACGAGATTTTCGCCGGCAGGGCCGATGCAGGCGATCTCTGCGTCAGGGTCGGTCTCGGCCTTCACGGCGTCGTCGGTCTCGTAGACCGTCTTCCCCCAGAGCGCGGAGGCATCGCGGAGTTCGACGTGATCGTTGTTGATCCAGACGTAGACCGGTTTTGCAGCCTTTCCCTCGAAGATGATCAGGTCGTAACCGGCGTACTTGATCATCGGACCGAAGTAGCCGCCTGAGTTTGAGGAGGCAAGGGTGTTGTTCAGCGGGCCCTTGGCAACGACGTCGTAGCGCCCTGTCGAGATGCCCATCGTCCCTGTCAGGGGTCCGGTCGCAAAGATGAGTTTATTCGCCGGGGAGAGGGCGTCCACCTTCGGGTCGACCTCGTCCATGAAGTACTTCTCGCCAAGGCCACGGCCACCGATGTAGTTCTCGGCGGCGTCCTTTTTCAGGGACTCCTTTGTGACCTTTCCCTCGGTCAGGTTGATACGGAGTACAGTCCCAGTCCATCCATACATCAGACATTCACCTCCGAGAGACCCGCAGCAAGTTTTGCGGCGAACGCTTTCTTCCTCTGAACATTTGCGGTGTCGGCGGGCAGGTACTCGATCGCCTTTGCCGGGCAGAACTCGGCGCACATCGGCGCACCCCCGCACTGATCACATTTCATGGTCTGCTTTGCAGCAGCGTTGTACGAGATGTTGCCGAAGGGACAGGCCATCACACACATCCGGCACCCGATGCACCTGGCGCCGTCGATACCGACAAGACCGGTTTCAGCGTCCTTGTGAAGAGCGCTGGTCTTGCAGGCTGCGACACAGGCAGGTTTGTCGCACTGCAGGCAGGTCATCGGCACATTTACCCCTGCCTCAAACCTGAGGACGGAGATGTTCGAGGCGGTCGGCTTAAATTCGCCTACATGCCCGATAGAGCATGCCAGTTCGCAGGTTCCGCAACCAATACACCTTTCGGGGGTGATCAGCAGCAAACTTTCGATTTTCTCCACTGTAATACACTCCTACGAACGACAATTGAGGGCGACTCAATTTAAATATTTCTATAATGGCCGTCGATTATCTAAAGAAAAATTTAATTTTTAATGATAAATTATGTTGTTTTTGTTAATATGAAGTGTTTTAGTTATGGAAATGTGATAGGGGGAGACATTAACCTATCACACATGCCCCCCCTGCGCTCCGTCGAGAAGGACGATGGTGCGGGCCTCTGCGATCTTGCGGCACCTGGGGCAGAGGACCCTTGTGTCTGTCTGCTCGAACTCAGGCTTCGCCGCTTCAAGTTGCTCTTCTGTCGCAAAGGGTGTGCCGCAGGCATCACAGGCAACAAGTCTGAAGGTGCGGTCCCAGATCGTCCGTGTTCCGTCCTTCTCGGTGACCACGATCGCACCGGTCGGGCAGACCTCGGCACATGAACCGCAGCCGATACAGGTCTTCGAAGGTTCATTGAAGGGGGTGTTCACCTCCTTCTCCCAGCCGCGGGAGACGAAGTCGATGCACTCATTGCCGAGTTCGGCACAGGCCCGGACACACCTGCCGCACCTGATGCAGAGGTCGACCTCGCCTTTCTGCACGAAGCGCTCGTCAGGAACATCAACGCCGTACTCCTCCGCAAGTTTCTGGAGGACCGGCGACTGCGGTGAGCGGGCGATGAGGAGTTGGATGACGAACTTACGTGCCCGCCGCACGTCCTCAGTGTCGGTGAAGATCTCGACAGGGCCTCTGATCGGGTACATGCATGAGATAGCAAGGCTCTTCCTCCCCCTGTCGATGACCTCTACCTGGCAGAGGCGGCAGTTGCCATCGGCTGGCAGACCGGGATGATAACAGAGTGTCGGGATCTCAATTCCAAGGGCCTCCGCCGCTTCGAGGGCGGTCGTCCCCTTCTCGACCTCTATCTTCTTCCCGTCGATTGTCACTTCAATCATGATTACTCACTCCTCCGAACGACCTTGATCGCCCTGAAACGGCATGCATCCAGGCACGAACCGCAGGTGATGCAGGTCTTTTTGTCAATGAGATGAGGCCGTTTCTTCTCACCGGAAGCTGCACCAACAGGACAGACCTTCTCGCAGAGCGTACAACCCGTACAGACCTCCGGGTCAACTTCCAGTGCATAGAGGCCGCTGCAAACACCCGCACGGCAGAACCCCTCCTTCTCGTGTTCTTCGTATTCCTCGGGGAACCAGTGCATCGTCGAGAGGACAGGGTTTGCCGCGGTCTTCCCGAGGCCGCAGAGGGCGGTGTCCCGCACATTCTCCGCGATCCCTTTCAGGAGGGCGGTGTCCCTGGCCCGCGCCTTCCCCGAGGTGAGGCCGTGGAGGAGGGTCTGCATCGCCTTCAGGCCCTCGCGGCAGGGCGTGCACTTGCCGCACGACTCCTCGACCAGGAAGTCGACGAAGTACTGGGCGACATTCACCATGCAGGTGTGGTCGTCCATGACGATCATGCCGCCAGACCCCATCATCGACCCCGCAGCCTTAAGCTGGTCAAAGTCAACAGGACGGTCGAGTTCGCTCGCAGGGAGACAACCGCCTGAGGGGCCACCGGTCTGCACCGCCTTGAACTCACGGTCATTGGTGACACCGCCGCCGATATCGAAGATCATGGTGCGGAGGGTCGTCCCCATCGGGACCTCGACGAGGCCGGAGTTCTTCACCTTGCCGACAAGGGAGAAGACCTTCGTGCCTGTGCTCTTCGGCGTGCCCATGCTCTTGAACCAGTCGGCCCCCTTGAGGACGATCTGCGGGATGTTCGCCCATGTCTCAACATTGTTGAGAACGGCAGGGGCGTCCCAGAGGCCCTTCTCCGTGGAGCGGATGTACTTCACCCGCGGCACGCCGGCACGCCCCTCGATCGAGGTCATCAGGGCCGTGGACTCACCGCAGACAAAGGCACCGCCGCCCCGGAAGATCTCGATGTCGAAGTCGAACCCGCTGCCGAGAATGTTTTTCCCGAGGAGGCCGACCTCCCGCGCCTCTTCGATGGCGAGGCGGAGGTGCTCGACGGCGAGCGGGTACTCGTTCCGCACATAGATGATGCCCCGCGTGGCGCCGACAGCATAACCGCCAATGGCAAGACCCTCAAGCATGGTATGGGGGTCACCCTCCATGACGGCACGGTCCATGAAGGCGCCGGGGTCACCTTCGTCGCCGTTCACGACGACGAATTTCTGTGGGGCCTCTACGACGGCTGCAGACTCCCACTTCACCCCTGTCGGGAAACCGCCACCGCCGCGGCCGCGGAGCCCCGAGTCCTTCACGACCTTCACGACCCCCTCCGGTCCCATGGCAAGCGCCTTTGCAAGCCCGGCATAGCCGCCGGCAAGGATCGCATCGTCGAGAGAGAGGGGGTTGATCCGACCGAGGTTTTTGAGGACGACATGCCTCTGGCGGGAGTAGAACGGGATCCCATCCGGCGAAGATATAGTCTGTTTCTTCGCAGGGTCACGATACAGAAGTCTCTGTACAAGTTCACCGGTAAGGACGGTCCTCTCCATGATCTCGGGGACGTCCTTCTCCCGGACATGCTGGTACAGGACCTCGTCCCCTCCCTTCTTCAGACGGAGGATGACAAGAGGCCCGCGCTCGCAGAAGCCCTGGCAACCGGTTGCCTCTGCCTTCAGGTCCACATCAACTTTCAAACCCTTCTCATCCACATAGGCGAGGATGGCGTTGTAGATGTTCATGCTCCCGTTCGCAAGGCATCCCGGACCTGCACAGACCCAGATACGGGGGATGTCGGACTCTCCGGCGACAAGGCCGGCCCGATAGTCATCAAGGTCTTTAATCGTTGCGAAGTGCATCTTTCCTCTCCTCCTTGAGGATCTCCGGGATCTGGGAGATGGTCACCTTTCCATAGACCCGCTCGTTGATCATGATAACAGGCGCCATTGCACATGCGCCCAGGCAGTTCACTGTCTGGATGGTGAAGATCCCGTCGGGAGTCGTCTCACCAGCCTTGATGCCGAGTGATTTCTCGAGTGTACCGACAAGGCCGGGCGCACCGCGAAGGTGGCACGCCGTCCCATTACAGACCTTGATGACTTTCTTACCCTGGGGAACAAGGCTCAGGGCCTTATAGAACGTGGCAACGCCAAATACCCGGCTTTCGGGAACACCAAGATAACTTGCGACTTCCCGCATCGATTCGATCGAGATATAACTGTACTGTGCCTGAATATCCTGCAACGCTGCGAGCAGATATC
>NZ_CALFSA010000046.1 GCF_937919355.1 uncultured Methanofollis sp.
GTGGACGAGGTCGCCCTCGGCGTCATGATCGAGATCCCGGCCTGCGCGATCCTCATCGAGGACTTCTGCAAGGCCGGCATCTCCTTCGCCTCCTTCGGCACGAACGACCTGATCCAGTATACCATCGCCATCGACCGGAACAACGAACTCGTTGCCCCGATGTACAACCCGCGGCACCCGGCAGTCCTCAAGCTGATCAAGGACGCCATCGCCGTCTGCCGGCAGTACCATGTCGAGTGCTCCATCTGCGGTCAGGCCGGTTCTGATCCTGCAATGGTCGAGTGGCTCATCGAGAACGGTATCACGAGTGTTTCGGCAAATATCGACGCTGTCCCGAAGATCCGCGAGACTGCAGCGCGGACGGAGAAGCGGATGATCCTCGACTCTGTGAGACTCAAGAATGCGTGAAACAGGCATATCGGAGGAAGAACTTTTTTCCTTCCTCTCTTTGAAGAAAAGAGAGGATTCTAATTACCACCATGTACTCAGCTCGATGTGCACGGTCCCCCACCCGGTAGCAGTGCGTGCGCACCAGATGTTCATCGAAGCGAACCTCGGCGACCCCGGCCTTTTCCGGGGGACGGCGTCCATCGAGGAACTCCTGGTGGAACGTATCGGCACCCTTTTCCACCACCCCCATGCCGGGGGTTATGCGACCTCGGGCGGGACCGAGTCGAACCTCCAGGCCCTCAGGATCTATGCAAAGATGAAGGAGTCGCGCCGCCCGAATGTGATCGTCCCGGAGTCGGCGCATTTTTCCTTTGAAAAGGCCTGCGATATCCTCCACATCGAGATGCGGACCGTGCCCTGCGACGAGACCTTCAGGGTGGACACCGCCGCCCTGCAGGAGCGTATCGACGGGAACACCTGTTGCGTCGTCGGGATCGCCGGGACGACAGAATACGGCGTCGTCGACCCGATCCCGGAGATCGCCGGGATTGCCCATGACAGGGGCGTTCCCCTCCATGTGGACGCCGCTTTCGGCGGCCTTGTCATCCCCTTCCTGCAGAAGACGATCCCCTTCGACTTTGCCGTCCCTGGCGTTTCGAGCGTCGCCGTCGACCCCCATAAGATGGGGATGAGCACGATCCCGTGCGGATGTCTTGTCGTCCGGGACCCCGCCTGGTTCAACCTCCTCAACGTGGAGACGCCGTACCTCACCGTGAAGCAGGAGTGCACCCTTGCCGGGACGCGTTCTGGCGGTGCGGTCGTCGGGGCCTTCGCCGTCCTCGAGTACCTCGGCATGAGCGGGATGAAGGCGGTCGTCGAGGGGTGCATGAAGAATACCGCACGGCTCATCGAGGGTATGGAAACCTTCGGGTACCGTCGGGCCGTCACTCCCGACCTGAATGTGGCAACCTTCGAGGCCGGCGCCGTTCCGCCGGGCTGGCGGGTCTCCTGGACGCGGCGCGGGCATATGCGTATGGTCATGATGCCCCACGTCCACAGGGACGTGATCGAAGAATACCTCAGAGACGTAGGTGAAATCGATGCTTGAAAGGCTGAAATCATCGCTTGAGTCCTGTCCTATTGTGCGGCGGGGAGACTACAACTACTTCATCCACCCGATTACAGACGGCGTGCCTCTCCTCGACCCCTGCCTCCTCCGTGAGGTGGCATGTGCGATGGTCAGCGTCATGGACCTCCGCGGCGTCGATAAGATCGTCACCGCCGAGGCGATGGGCATCCACATCGGGACCGCCCTCTCCCTTGTGACCGATATCCCCCTGAACATCATCAGGAAGCGCCAGTATAACCTCCCGGGCGAGGTCGCCGTCCACCAGTCGACCGGTTACTCGAGCGGGCAACTCTACCTGAACGGGATCGAGAAGGGCGATCGCGTCGTCATCATCGACGACGTGATCTCCACGGGCGGCACTCTCAAGTCGGTCATCACCGCCCTGGAGAGCGCCGGTGCGGAGATCAAGGATATCTGCGTCGTGATCCGGCGTGGGAACCCCTCCCTCGACCGCCCGTTCACCACGCTCGTCACCATCGATGTCGACGAACACGGGGTCCATGTCATTGATTCGTGCCGCTGATCTTGCGGAGAGGGTGAAGGCGAAGGGTGCGCGGCGT
>NZ_CALFSA010000047.1 GCF_937919355.1 uncultured Methanofollis sp.
AAAAAGGATAATCCCAAGAATAGATGAATTATTCTACAAACCACCCGATAAACCCCAGCACCTTTCAGAGTAACTGCAGGGTGCAGCATCTCCGTTTTCGACTCGACATCAACCAGGAGAACTTTTCGGCAGCACCTCTAGCCCACCTGCACTGGACACCATAACCCCCCTAGTCAACGCGTTTCCCTGAAACGCAATCAACGATGCTCTCAGGATCAGAGCCTTCAATCTTTAGGTCTTCGGGACAAAGGTGAACAAACACGATCCTATACCGCACGGTTCCAATCGCTGAACAGCACCTTCGATGCCGTCTTCATCACCATTCACACCTATCCCAACGAACAGGACTATAAGTATCCCGATTACCGGGAACGAAATCGCCCCTCCCGTACCCCCAGGGATCAATTCTCAAAATATCGGAGACGAAATCCATGCCGGATCCGATCACACGATCATCCCTCAGGGACATCTGATCCTCTCCCTCTCCGGGCGATGTTCTTGAAGATCTCTTTTTCTTCGATAGATCTCGTATAAAAGATGATTCTCTCCCCGATTAAATATCCGATAACAAATCAGAATAAAATAAAACCATTTTTCGTCAAATAATTCCACAATGTATGCCCATTACACATTCTGGTGATTTATCGTGTCAATTTACCAATCAATGAAAAATCAGTGGGAGACCATCACACGCGCCTATCCATGGCACTTCATCGGCTTTTTGATCCTCGCCATGCTCATTCCCAGGCTCTACGAACTCACCAATGTCTACTGGATCGGCCAGATCAGTTTTGACGCCCTGGCAATCACGGAGCAATACGAGTTCATCGCCGTGACGATCGAAATTGTCAACGAAGCGATACCATTCGGGATACTGGCTCTGATCGCACAGAACTATCACGACCGTGAAAGAGTCATCTCCATCTTAAAAGCAGGGCTGATCCTGCATGTGACCTTTGCCCTGATCGTCACCTCGATCGTCCTCCTCTTCACATCGGAGTTCGTGTCGACGATCGGGACACCCATCGAGATCGTCCGGATGACCACACAATATCTTGTGTTGAAGTCGGTCGCCCTCCCATTCGAGGCCGTGGCCTACCTCTTCCTCATCGCCATCAAGTCCATGCAGAAGGGCAGGGAGGCGCTCTACCTTGTCCTCGTCTCGGTCATCCTCAACATGATCCTCGACCTCTTCCTCATCTCGAACACCTCCCTCTCGCTCCACCTCGGCATACAGGGCGTGGCAATCGGGTACGTGATATCGAAGATCGCCCTGATGGTGATATCGCTCCTCTATACCCTTCACCTGCTTCATCTGGACTGGGTGACCATCGCCTCGACAACGTGGAAGGAAAATGTCGTCCCGCTGTTCAAAATCGGAGGGTGGACCGGTCTCGACTCCCTCGTGCGCAACGTGGGGTACATGGGCCTGCTCCTCGTGCTGAACGTCATCGGCACCAACGAGTTCGGCGGCTACGGGCTCGCCATGTGGGTAATGTGGACGCTCCTCATCCCGGTCCTCGCACTCGGGGAGGGGACGAGCGTCGTCGTCGGGAACTACTTCGGCGAGAAAAAGTACCGTGAGGCCAAGAACGTCGTGATCACGTCGATGATCCTCGTGATCGCGATCATGGTCGCGATCGCACTGATCGGGGTTCTGTACTGGGAAAACATCTCTGCCTTCTTCAATCCGAACCCCGAGATGGTGAAATACTCCACCGAAACATTCTGGTGGCTGATCATCCCCTATATCGGCTTTGGAATCGGCACGGTCCTGAGAAGCGTGTTTTACGGGACGGGCCAGACACGCTACATCTTCTATATCGCCTGCTTCGTGAACATCGGCATGATCCTGCCCTATGTGGCCCTGGTAAAATTGGGCTTTATTCCGGCCACCTTTACGAGCGTGATGATGTTCTATACGATCTCCTTCCTCGCCGATCCGGTGCTGGCCTATATCGGGGTAAGGAGGGCGATCACGCGAGTATTTCCCGCGAACGAGGGCGGTTCGACACGGACAGGTGTATCTCCCTGACCTCCGCCCTTTCCTCCCCCACCCAGAAATACTAACGAACTACTAAAATATGCAAAATTAGTATTTCATCTTCAACGAAATGTGCAACCTGCGGGGAGAGGAGGACAGAGAGCGGTGATCGAGAGGCTTCATGCC
>NZ_CALFSA010000048.1 GCF_937919355.1 uncultured Methanofollis sp.
CCACCGAGGAGACCATGACCACCGAGGAGACCATGACCACCGAGGAGACCATGACCACCGAGGAGACCATGACTACCGAGGAGACCGTGACACTTGAGGAGATTGAGACCAATCAGACGCAGATGGTGTAAGAGCAGAGGACAAGAGGTGCACAATCGCGCCTCCCCGCAACCGGGGAGTGCCGGGGAACCTGAGACCCTTCCACGGCCCTGATTGGATGGTTGTGATGTATGGAGGGACAGAACATGTTTCTGGCCCATTAAATCTTTTTATCCTGTGAACACCCCCGGACAACGGAAATGCATATTTCCTGACCGGGAGCGGTCACCTTATGTCTCTTCCGGTCGACCTTTTCTCAGGATGGGAGAATACTTCGTCGGAGACGTCGTCCTTGCGCCCATACGAATAGGAGGTCGCCCAACCCCGAAGACGCGGCCCGCCATCGTCACCGGCATCTGCGACAATGAAGCCCTCCGGGTCTGCCCGGTGACAAGCAAAGAACCCGGTGACACACCCTTTAAAGTGCTGGACCTCCTCGACTTTGCGAGCGGGGGCCTCGACCTCTTTGACGAGAGTTATGCACTTGTCTCTGAAGTCTGCACGATCAGGAAGACAGATGTCGTCGGGAAGAAGGGACGACTGACAGAGGAGTCACTCACCGCCATCCTCGCCCGGGTGCCCGGTCATGCCGCCCCGAAAAGAGGACGACACCGGTGATCCCGGCCTGGAGAGTCGTGCCCGTGAAGATCACCGCGATACGTACCGAGAAACGTTATCCTCTCGCCGGTCTAAGATCGTAACCGACAGGTATGAGTCATGCAAAGTGTCCGGTCGTCCTGATACTCGGTGCCGGTGCGGTCGGCCTCTCTCTTGCCGGGAAGATGGCCGGGGTCGCAGATGTCTATGCGGCATGCAGGCCGCGGCACGCTGCGGCGATCCGCGAGCACGGTCTGGTCATGGAAGGGATATGGGGAAATCTCTCTGTCATGGGGATATCCTGTGTGAGTGGTCGGGCAGACGTCCCCCCAGACCCTGACTATATTCTGATCACAGCAAAGGGTCCAGATACGCAGGCGATCTGCGAGGAGTACGCCGGGGTCATCAGGGAACATCCTGTGGCGACCCTCCAGAACGGCATCGGCAACGAGGAGATCATCGCCCGGTATACCGGCGTCGTCATCGGTGGCACCGTGACCACCAACTTCTCTGTCATCGGCGACGGGCATGTCAGGGTGAAGAGCGAGAGCAGTCCGATGGTCTTCGGCCTCTGGTCGGGAGAAGATTGCGGGGCTCTCGACGGCCTCGTGTCCCTCGTCCACGAGGCGGGGATCGCAGTCAGGAGGAGCGAGGACATCCGTGCGGCAAAATGGACGAAGTCCCTCCTGAACCTCTCGGTCAACCCCCTCTGCGCCCTCCTCTCCGTGCCTGTGGGTGAGACCGCCGACGACCACCTCCGTGAGGTCATCGGCCACCTCATCAGGGAGACCTTCGCCGTCATGACGGCGGAGGGCGTCAGGGTGCCGTGGGCAACCGCCGACGACTACCTTGCCCACCTCTTCGGCGTCCAGATCCGGGATTTCTCCGCCTCCTATCCCTCCATGTACTACGACATCTCCTGCGGGAGACGGACCGAGATCGACCTCCTCAACGGGTATATCGCCGCACTGGGGGAGAGGCACGGGATCCCCACGCCCTATAACGCGTGCATCGCGGAGTTGATCCGGTACAGGCAGTCTGCAGGGGCAGGACGGCACATCGAAGGCGGCGGCGCCTGAACCTGCACCGACTCGTCAGATAGACTCAAAGCCCATTATGTGCCGGAGGCGAGACCCCTCCGGGTCGTACATTCAGAGCAGGGGGACTGAGGAGAGGTGAGACAGACTCGGCACGACCTCGATGCCCGTCCCTGCCTTCAGCGCCTGATAGGAGTCCGGGGTCCCCGTGAGCGTGACGGTCACCGTTTTTGTCACCGACTCCCCCGGCATGATGGTGCCGAATGCGATCTTGCCGGTCTGGAGATCTGACCCGGCGATGCGGGCAGTCCAGTCATCTCCCGGACTCACCTGCTGCGCCGTCACCGCGACTTCCACATCCCTGGCTTTGGCGGTACCCGTATTTGTTGCTGTAACCTGGACCTGATATTCGACAGTCCGGGCGGTGTCGTTGTGCCCCGTCACGGTGCCAGCGTCCGTGTCGAGGGTGACAGTTGCCTCCCCTCCCGTACAGCCGCAGGTGAGGACAAGGCAGGCGAGGGCGGCGGCAATCATGAATGATGCGACTCTCATGTCCTTCTTTCCTGAAAACACGCCATTCCTTTCGTCGTGAATGGATTTATCTCTTCTGAAGCGATCTGCCCTCATGCCGGGGGGTCAAAAAGAGAAAGGGTGTGATCCGACCGGGCCCTTATGTCATGACCGCGGCCGGGGCGTACGCCGGATACGTCTGGACATTCCTGCTATTTGCCTGCGTCATGTTGGTGCCGGTCGCGTTGTCGGTGACGGTCTGCGGGTACGAGATCCCCTGTGCGATGCCCTCACCCCACGGGGCGATGGCGGTGCAGCGGAAGGTTGTCCCGTTGTTCACCATGTCGGGGACGATCGGTTCGACAGACTGGAAGTGGATGATGATAGGTTCTGCCGGCGTCGGCGTCACTGTCGGCGAGACATTGTCAGGCGAGACATTGTCGGGCGACTCGTTGTCAGGCGAGACATTGTCCATGGAAGTCACGTTGATGCTGTAGTCCCCGTAGACAAAGGTGGAACCTGCCGGGACGGTCTTTCCCTCCTCGCCTCCCCAGGTCCCGTACAACGTGGTCTCCTCGGTCAGGTTGACCATGAACCCGCCTTCACGGACGGCCCACCCCTCGGACGGGACCTCCATTCCGGAGATGATGTAGGCCCGGTCATCGTTCCTCGGGTCCACGCCATATGCCACCGGCTCGGGACTGTTCGTGGTGTTCAGGCCGAAGGTCTCATCGAAGTACGTCATCGCCTCTTCTTTTGTCATATCGATATCTGCATCGGTCCTCCCCATGATGTCCTTGTGGAACCACATAGCAAGGTCGCCCTCTGCCGGCGGGACCGCCGGGTCGTACTGCCCTGCCGCCATAAATACGACGACTTTGTCGAAGCCGCCGGGAGTACTGGCAGAGGTGGCGGCATAGGCGACACCCGCCCCCGCGATCAGGAGGACCGCGAGAATGAATGGCGCCAGATATTTTTTCTTTATCATGCTCTTCCCCCCTTTTCGGGGCCACCTCACGGTGGCATAGTGTACTCCGGACCTGATACCGATCTCTGCCTGACATTTGTCCTGGCAATGTGTGGTCCGGAAACAGATCCCTTTATGGCGCATGATCTATATAACTATTTTTTGGAAACTCTGATCCAGGATTTGTCACGAATATGGCAGGTAATACTCGTAATGCCGATCTTTTTTTGGGTGAAATTTTTTATGATTTCTGTTTTCATACCTATCTGGATATGCCGCACACGTGTGCTAAAATTAGCATAACGCGTCGTGTAAATGTTTTTTTTCAGTGCAGCGGATCACATGAAAGGATGATACTTTCTCAACATTTGTTCCTGCCCTGGAGATATGTCATCGACAGGACCCGGTACAGGCGTCAGTTTCATATGCCGTGCCGGAGGATGCGGACCCATGTGCGGCGAAAGTGGTCTCCTGCTCTTCACTCTCATCCTCGTCTCTCTCTGTGTGGCGGTCTCCGCGCATGTCCCTCTCTGGGGAGGTGGCAATGACCTCCCTGAGGACGCCCTCCCCATCGACGACCCGACGAAGTCATGGGTCGTCTACGACACCATCGACGCGGGAGGAGAGGCACGATACTACCTGCTTGAGATGGAGGAAGGAGATGAACTCCGCCTCTCCCTCTTCACCCCGGAGAAGTCCTCTTTTGTCCCGGGCCTTGCGGTGATGGGGCCGGGCATCGCCCCGTCGGGCGACCTCCCCGACTCGGTGGAGGTGCCGCCGGGTGCGGGTGCCTTCGTGGTCGCTGGTGTGCCGCCTGAAAAGGCCGAATACGAACCCTTCACCCCGGCGGCCCTGTATCCGGGTGCGACGTACTCGTCGGTGGTCACGGTGCCCGGAACATATTATGTCGCCGTCTTTTCTGCCGATACCGGCGGGAGGTTCGGACTTGCCGTCGGGTACCGCGAGGAATTTTCCCCGGCAGAGTGGGTGCTCGTCCCCCTCTCGGCGGTCGGCATCCACCTCTGGGAGGGGCAACCCCTGATCCTCGTCCTCGCCCCTCTCGCCCTCACCTTCCTTGCGGGTATCGGGGTGCTGGCACGCCGCGGCGGGCGGTGCCGCCCCCTTCCCGGTCAGGCTGGTCTCCTGGCCGTCATTGCCGCCCTCCTCTTTATCGGCGGCGGTGCGATGACCCTCCTCCAGATGGGGATCGCCCTCTCGAAGACGGGGTACGACCCCTCGGCCTTTCTCACCCTTGCGTTTGCCCTTGTCCCCGTCCTCCTCGGTCTCCTGACCTTTTACCTCGGCCTGGGGAGGGAGAAGGCCGGGAGGGTCTGGGGTGCGGCGATGATCGGGATCGGGATTGCGGGCCTTCTCTTCTGGGCCGGTCTGATCGCGGGGCCGGTCCTTGCCTGCGGTGCGGGGGTACTCGGGATCGTCAGGGGCGGCCGTCGATGATCCTGCGATGGAGATGACGGATCTCTACCGGCGGCGCTCTCTGCGTCGCACAAAAAAAGAAGAGTTTCTTTTCCTCAGGCAGCAGACATCGCGCCGCCTGCAATGATGAGGCCAGCGACCACAAAGGCGAGCATGACGAGGAGGGCGACGAGAATGATCACAGGCAGGAGGACTGCGACCGCGGCCTTGCCTGTCGTCGTGTCATGGAGTTCCCTGATGCCGATGATGTAGAGGACTAGAGACCAGAGGCCGCCGATGATACCGATGAAGGGGATCCAGCCGAGGAGCATGCCCGGGGTTGCACCGTAGATCAGGGCCTTGATGGTCTGCTCGATGCCGTTGCCACCGATAATGAGGGCGACGAAGATGTGGACGATGATGCCGCCGATGAAGAGGCCGATGATGCCACCGATGAAGGTGCCGACGATCGCCGCGATGCCGCTGGCGAAGCTGCCGGCAATGCCCAGCGCCATGCCGGGGATTTCGGTGGCGGCGCCGACCCCGGCCATGACCAGCAGGCCGCTGAGGACGGAGTTGATGGCGAGGATAATGGCGAAGTACTTGAATGCCTCACCAAGGTCGTCACTTTGTGCGTTCCTGAATGTCTCTGCAGGGTCCATGAGGAACCCCTTTGCCTTTTCGATGATGTCCTGTGACATTATATGTACGCAGAGCGGTTTGGATTTATTTCTATCTGCGCAATCTGCGGAGTTCCGGGATATATCGCCCGGCGAATCATTATATGACGGTATTTGCTAGTCTCCGGTATGGTGCGGGGACCAGTCCTCCTCTTTGAGCGCAGTATCGACAGGGAGTACACCCTCTCGCTCTGGCGGGAAGACCTTTCTGGCCTGTACCCCGGCATGGTCAGGTTCACCCTCACCCTCTGCACAGCGAGGGAGACGGTCGCAACTTTCCGCACCAACTCCTACGAGTACTCCCCCACCGTCCCCCTTGACGCAGAGACAGCGGCACGGCATAAGGCGGAGGAGTGGGCTCGGGGACTCACAGCGCACCGCGAACGCTTCCTTGCGGCCGTCACGCGCCAGGCACCCCGGCGTCCCTTCTCCGCCACAGACTGCGTCGTCATCCAGGGGAGCCCGCGCCCTGACGGCAACTGCAGCATCCTTGCCGGGTGGGCGGCAGACGAGGTACGCCGCATGGGACAGACGGTGCAGGTGGTCTACCCCGACGACATGGGCATCCACCCCTGCATCGGGTGCTACCAGTGCTACAACACCGGCAGGTGCACCTTCGACGACGACATGGCAGGGATCATCGGTGCGGTGAAGCACGCCTCCCTCCTCGTCGTCTGCTCGCCCGTCTACACCGGCACAGTCCCCGGCGGGCTGAAGGTCGTCCTCGACCGCTTTCAGGCGCTCCATGCGGAGAAGAACCTCTTTGAAGACGTTTCGATGCCGGAGGGTGTCCTCCTTGCCGTCTGCGGCCGGAAGGGAGAGGCGAACTTCGCCTGTCTCACCGCGGTCGTCAGGGCCTCCATGGAAAACCTCGGCATCAAATACGCGGGCGAGGTGCTGGTGGACGGCGTCGACCGCGTGCGGGACATCAGGAGAGTGGAGGGCCTAGAGGGGCGGGTGAGGGGGACTGTCAGGGGCGCCTTTCACGGGGTATCTGATCGGGCCTGACGTGCTTTTCCCTGCAGTCCTGGCAGGGAGCGGATGACAATCGCCCTCCCCGGGATCTCGTGTTCACTCTTCCCTGGCCCTATCCTGATCCGGGGGATGCGCGTTTTAACGAGCACGAGAACACAGGATATTGAAGAGCCCGTGCACACCGCGCCTGTCCCGGATATGCCATGGCCGACCGGATTCTCCCGCACGCTCCGTGGCCCGTTGACGCACCCTTATATCCTATCCGGTGATACGCGATCTGATCCAGAACCGGGTACCGGACCATCTCCCCGCGGGGACAGCCTCCCCGGAGTGACCTGAAAACCATGTTCGCAATTCGCTTTTACCGCATCTACGATATCGGAAAAGAGGTCGACATCAAATCTCTCGAAAGGGCCCTCAAAGAGAGCGTGACCATCAGCAGGGCACGCTTTGTCCAGGTGAAGCCGCGGGCGATCATCATCAAGCACGCCCCCCTCCTGCTCAGACTCGACCCCATGGCGGTCGAACAGGACGGAAAGACCTACACCTTCCGCGTCGACGCACGCGTGTATGATATCGGTGCGATCAGCATCTGCCTCATCTACGAGGCATTCGAGGGCACCCCTGAAGAACTGGAGGAGACCGCCCTCTGCTTCGCAGGGCAGAGAGGCCTGGACACCGCCTTCACCACCACCATCGCGCGTCTCCTTGCGGTCCTCAAGTCGGCGGTCGGCGAGAGGACGGTCGACGAGGAGTTCTATGAGGACTATGCCATCTACATCACCCACTCCCTCGACGACTCCCTCGACCCGACACGGATACTCCTCGGTGACACGACGGCGTTCTCCGCGGAGACCCGGAATGAGACCCTCAAGAATGCCCTCAGTTACAGTGAGAGTGACCGGGCGATCCTCACGCGGGACAGCGCCATCCTGGTCAACACTGAACCGCCCTCTGACCTGATCGAGTTGATCGAGTACGCCAATGTGCAACTCCTCGAACTGCGTTTCTATGACGGTGAACTGACGCGCCAGATGGAGAAGATGTACGACGACATCGAGATGGCCGACCACCTGTATTTCTTCTACCGGATCAGGCAGTACCGCGCGATCATGATGGGCCTGATGCAGACACAGGCTGAGATCTCGGAGATCACAGAGAAGGTCAACAACCTGATCAAGGTGACCGAGGACGTCTATTATGGCCGCATCTATGCAATGTGCCTCAAGGCCATGAGTTGCCAGCAGTGGAGCGACAGCGTCGGCAGGAAGATCGAGGTCATCCGCCAGACATATGCGATGCTCTCGGACGAAGTGAACATCCAGCACTCGAACTACCTGGAGTGGGTGGTGATCATCCTGATCGCCCTGGAGGTCATGCTCTTCGTCCTGCCCATCACCCCGCACTGAACCTTCAGGCCGGGAGGGGCGGCACGGCGATGCCGAGTGCGGCGGGCAGTCTCCCCGCCCACGCCCTGATCGCCCCCCAGTCCCGGGCGTCCTCGGTCTTCGCCTCGTCATAGTGCATGAAAAAGCCGAGCACCGGTATATAGGAGGGGTTCATCCTCCCGGCAAACATCCCCATCTCTCCCCTGATGGGGATGCGTCCGGTGATGGGTCCCATCGCCGATTCCACTTTCCTGCGGTTTTCGTCGGTCAGGTCCTTGCAACTCATGCCGACGGCAAAGGCGGCGACCGGTTTTTCCTGGAGGGCGTCGGCAAAATGGTCGACGAACTGCTTCGCCTCCTTCAGGATCTTTCCCATGTAGAGGGGGGAACCGATGACGACGGCGTCGTAGTCGGCGACAGATGCCACCCTCCCGGCAGGCAGGGCATCGGCGTCGAGGCCCTCCTCCCTGAGGGTTGCGACGATGGCATCGGCGATCTCCTGTGTGGTCTCGTGTTTTGTCGCATAGGTGACGAGGATACGTGGTGGCATGGAGGGAGAATTAGTGACATGCCATATAAGCATTGGCCGGGTGCGGCCGTCGGTCTTTCAGACCTCTCTGTCCTGGAAGTGCATGATGGCGGAGATGACGTCGGGACCGTATTTTTCCAGCCTGACCGCGCCGACGCCGGGTATCTCTCCCAGGCTTTCCCGGTCAGAGGGGTGGAGGCGGGCCATCTCGATCAGGCTCCTGTCCGGGAAGACGACAGAGGGGGGCACACCGTCGCGGTCCGCAATCGAGGTGCGCAACGTCTTCAACGCGACGAACAGTTCCCTGTCTTCAGGACTCAGGGCGTCCTCGACCTGCCTCTTCTTCGCGCCGCCCTCGGGCGCAGGGAGCATGACCCGCACCTCTCCCCTCATGACCGCGGCGCTCGTCTCTGTCAGGCAGATGGCCCTGGACCCGTCGCCTGTCCGCCCCAGGTAGCCCTGCCTGACCAGGTCGTTGATCCATCTCCTGTACTGCTTTCTGCTCTGCTCCCTGCCTGTCCCATAGGAGGGGAGGAGGTCGAAGTTGTTCTCCCTCACTTTCGCGTTTTTCGACCCCCGCAGGACATCGGCGATGAGGTCGGCACCTGCATTCCCGGACACCTCCCCGACGCACCCGATGATCTTTTGTGCGTATGCAGTGCCGTCGGTCGTCTCATGGGAGCGATCGCAGGTGTCGCACATGCCGCAGTTTTCCGGGGCATACTCCTCCCCGAAGTAGTGTAGCAGGTATTTCCGCCGGCACCCGGTCGTCTCGCAATAGCCGACTATCTCGTCCAGTTTCCGGACTGCGATACCAATGCGACGCTTGTCCCGTCCGTCGTGCTCGATCAGGGACCTGACCCTGCCGTACTCCTCAGGGTCGTAGAAGAGGACGCATTCGCTCTCCAGGCCGTCCCGTCCTGCACGGCCTGTCTCCTGGTAGTAGGACTCGATGGTCTTTGGCAGGTCGTAGTGGACGACATAGCGGACGTCGGGTTTGTCGATGCCCATGCCGAAGGCAATGGTGGCGCAGACAGTCTGCACGCGGTCGGAGAGGAATGCGTCCTGGACTTTCTCCCTGACGCCTGCCGAGAGGCCGGCATGGTAGGCGCGGGCATTGTACCTGTACTTCCTGAGTTCGTGGGCGATCTCCTCGGTCTCTCTCTTGCTGAAGCAGTAGACGATCCCCGACTCGTTCCTGTGCCTGTTGATGATGGAGAGGAGGAGGGACATCGGTTTCTCCTTCGGGACGACGCTGTACCTGAGGTTTGCGCGGTTGAAACTGCCGACGAACTCGCGGGGGCTGGATAGGCCGAGTTGCCGGGCGATATCTTCCCTGACCTCGGGGACGGCGGTGGCGGTCAGGGCGACGATGGGGACGTCAGGAAAGTGCGTCTTCAGGCGGGAGAGTTGCCTGTACTCGGGCCAGAAGTTGTGGCCCCATTCCGAGATGCAGTGCGCCTCGTCGATGGCGATGAGACGGACGGGATAGCGGCGAAGGGACCGGAGGACTGCAGGTTGCGTGCACTTCTCTGGCGAGAGGAAGAGCAGTCTGAGAGCGTTGGCCGCAAGGCGCCTCTCGATCTCCTCCCTCTCCTTATATGTGAGCGACCCGGTGTAGGCGGCCGCGGGGATGCCCCGCAGGTCCAGGTCGTCGACCTGGTCCTTCATGAGCGAGATGAGGGGGGAGACGACGAGGGTGAGGCCGCCGAGGTACAGGGCGGGTACCTGGTAGCAGAGGGACTTCCCGCCACCTGTTGCCATGACCGCCACTGTGTCCCGCCCTTCAAGGACCG
Source organism: uncultured Methanofollis sp. (assembly GCF_937919355.1). Classification (GTDB taxonomy): domain Archaea; phylum Halobacteriota; class Methanomicrobia; order Methanomicrobiales; family Methanofollaceae; genus Methanofollis. The sequence goes on from NZ_CALFSA010000048.1 coordinate 9,992, forward strand.
ACGTGATGACCTCCCGCTGGTGGGAACGAAAAGAGGTGTAGCCCCAGTATTTTTTCAGGAGTTCGTCGATGGCGGCCATGGGTTTCTCTTCATTGTTGGGGGGAGGGGGTTTTGAAAGTTGGGTTCGGGTGGTGAAAGTGTGCTGTCCCATCTGTTTTATCAGGGTATTTCTTCGTCTCTCTCCCGGCCTCTGCCGATGAGATGGAGTAGCCGTATACTCTGCATCACATTGTGTTCCCCCTCTCTCCGTCCGGCACATCCTCACGATACCTTTTTCCAATCACGACCCATACTGCCCACCCATGACCCGCTGGCTTGCCACCTCCACCCGTGAGAATGCAGAAATCGTGACAAAAAAGCAGATCTGGGGTGTCCCGAAGAGGGACGTCAGCCAGATCAACAGGATCAGGCCAGGCGACACTATCCTCCTCTATGTCGGGCATGAGGAGATCGATAAGGACATCACCCTCCCGCCCGCGATCATCGGGTGCTTCGAGATCGTCTCCAGTGTCTATGAGGACACCGACCCGATCTTCACCGCCCCCAGAAAACTCGGGAACGAGGTCTTTCCTCTCCGGTTCAGGCTGAAGACGGTCACGATCTTCGACCCTCCCGTGGAGTTCACACCCCTGATCCCGAAACTGACATTCATCACTGAAAAAAAGCAGTGGTCAGAGCACATCAAGGGGCAGGCGATGCGGGCGATCGCCGAGGAGGACCATGCGCTCATCATGAAGGCGGCAAAGACGCCGCGGGGCTGAAAACCCCATCGTACCCTGTTTTCAGACCCTCATATGGCGGCATCCCCAGAGCCCGAACCGGCCAATATCCGGCCTCTCTCCCTTCCTGTCCCCGCCGCCGGGGGAGGGCCGGGAGAGGAGGGCATTACCCGCAATCATATGGGCGGCAGGAGGGCGTTGAGTCCTGCCGGATATAACTCCGTTTCACCCACGGGCCCCGTTCTGCCCCTCCCGCCGGATCTCCCCGGTACGGCCGTGAATGCGAGGTGCGGCCACCCAATTGGAGACAGGTACGGGCGTTTTTGACCCGGATTACCCTATAGCACAGAAACATAAGAATAGAAACCACCGGGAACAAAGAGCGCCGGGGGGGAGATTTGAACTCCCGAGGTGCAAGCACCAGCGGTTTTCAAGACCGCCGCCTTCCCGGACTAGACTACCCCGGCACGCCAGTACCTATAGGACTGCCACTTAAAAAAAGATGCTGTAGGTGAGGAAGGTTTAGATCTTCCTGAACAGGAGGAAGACCGCACCGAGAGCAAGAAGCACGAGGCCGAAGGGCATCGGGCTCTGGGCCGTCGTCGGGACAGGGTCGCCGAACTTCCCCGCCACCGCTGCATCGACCGAGATCTTCTTGATGTTCGCGGCCGCGACCGTCACGGTCCCGGTCTCGGTGTAGAGTTGGGGCGTGACTTTCACGTAGACGATGCCGCCTGTCGCCGGGAGGGTAACGCTCTCCGGGGCCGTGGTGCCCTGGTTATTCACTATCGACCGCTCACCCTTCTCGTCGATGTACTCGAGCACCCAGTCGGTCCCGGTGGATGTGCTGATCGTCACCTGGCCGCCGAGGGTCTCAATGGCAAAATACGCCGGGTTCCCGCGGGAGGCCGGGGCCGAAGCCGAGTACGTGGGGCCGGGCGTCTGTGATACCGTCGGCGTGACCTCTGCCACACCGCCCTTCACGGTGAACTGCGTGGTCCAGGTATAACCGCTCCTGTCCGCGATCTCGGCCATGTAAGTGCCGCCCGAGGTGACGGGGACAGGGACAGAGAAGGCACCCGCATCGGTCTGAATCCATTTGGGGCCGTAGATGGTTGCATTATCCGCGTTGGTCACGGTGAGCCTGAGGCCATCGTCACCTGACTTTGCAAGCGTACCTGCCACCGTGAGGGTACCGTCATAGTCCTGCGTCTTCGGAGAGGTGATACTGAGTTCGTCGTTCCTGTTCACGACCTTGAAGATCTTGATCTTCTTTGAACTGCCGCCGAAGATGTCATCGCCGCGCGACTGGACCTCTACAGAATAGGTGCCCGACCTGAGATCATCGGTCTCGAAGGTCAGGTTAAATGTCCCGTCGCCCTGGATCACGACTGCCTGTCGGTCGATCTCGCTCTTTCCATATGTCGTGTCATAAAGGACAATGTCAACGACATAGCCCGGTTTCACTCCTATCGTCGTCCCGGTAGCCTCAAGGGGCTTCCCTGCGTTTATGGAGTCCGGCGCTGTGACCTCAATAAATGCCGCCGACGCTGGAACCGCGAGGAAGCAGATAAGGCAGAGCAGGGGGAGTGCAATCCTCATCACAGAAATTTTCATAATATTATAGATCAACGAAATAGGTGTTAATGTTATCGATACAATCTATTAAGCCACTGGCAGCGTGGAAAGGAAAGGACCGTTATGAGGATGAAACCCTCGATTCTCTTACAATAATCTTTAAAAGCGGGGGGTGCTCATACCGGCGCTGCATGATGTGCGGTTACCGTTTTGAGGGTTATTTCGGGGCCAAACCTGAGGAAGTCCTCGCCGCACTCCGGGGGCAACTTGCCTGGGTGCGGGAGAACTTCGACCTCTCGGAGGTCGGAATGGTCAAGATCTTCACGTCGGGCAGTTTCCTTGACCCTGTCGAGGTGCCGCCGGCCTTCAGGGAGGATGTCGCGCAGACCTTTGCCGGGAAGGTCGTCGTCGTCGAGACGCGGCCCGAGTACGTGGAGACCGACACCCTTGCAGCGATGGCGGATACCCTCGGGTCCCCCATCCATGTAGCGATCGGGCTTGAGACGACGGACGACGCCATCAGGGAAAAATCGATCAGAAAGGGCTTCACTTTCGCCGACTTCATTGAAGCCTCGAAGAGGGCGAAGGCCGCGGGTGCCGGGGTGAAGGCTTACCTCCTCCTGAAACCCCTCTTCCTCACCGAGAAGGAAGCGATCGAGGACATGAAGACCTCCATCATGGCTGTGGCCCCGTACTGCGGCATGATCTCGATGAATGCCTGCACCGTCCAGAAAAGGACAGAACTCGAACACCTCTGGAAGGAGCATGCGTACCGCCCGCCGTACCTCTGGAGCATCCTCGAGGTGCTCGGGAATGTCGACCCGGGCGTCCCGGTCTTCTGCGACCCGGTCGGCGGCGGTTATATCAGGGGGCCGCACAACTGCGGGAAGTGCGACCGCGAGATCATCGATGGGATCAACGAGTACGCTCTCACCGGCGACGTGGAGTTGATCCGCGCCCTTGCGGAGATCGAGTGCGACTGCAAAAAAGAGTGGGAGTATGTCCTCGGGCACGAGAGGCCCTGGGCCATGCCCCTCACGCGTTAATTTTTCTCTGAGAGTTCGTCCAGTTTTTTCGCAAGCATCGGGAAGAAGGTGCCGGCGTCCGAGACGATGCCGATCGCCTGCGAGGTGCCGCGGTCCATCAACTTGGTCAGGGAGGCCGGGTTGATGTCGACGCAGAGTGTCTTCACATTCGAGGGCAGACAGTTGCCGACGGCCACCGAGTGGAGGAGGGTCGCCACCATCAGCACCATCTTCGCACCCTTCAGGTGCTTTCTCATGGCGTCCTGCGCTTCCATGACATCGGTGATCACGTCAGGGAGGGGGCCGTCGTCCCGGATCGACCCGGCAAGGACGAAGGGGACGTTGTTCCTGACGCATTCATACATCACGCCGCCGGTGACGATGCCCTGCTCGACCGCATTCCTGATTGACCCTGCGCGCATCACCTCGGAGATCGCATAGATGTGGTGCTTGTGCCCGCCGGTGACGAGTTTCGCGGTCTTGATGTCCATGCCGAGGGATGTGCCGAAGAGGTTCGACTCGATGTCGTGGGTCGCCAGGGCGTTCCCTGCAAAGAGAGCGTTGATGTAGCCGTTGTGAATGAGTTTTGCAAGTGCCGGGCCGCCGCCGGTATGGATGATCGCCGGGCCGCCGACAAGGACGATCTTCCCGCCCGACCTCTTCACCTCAAGGATCTCCCGCGCGATCTTCTCGATCAGGGTCTCTGACGGGCGCTCGGGCGAGACCGTCCCCTGCATGAACTCGAACCTGCTCTTCTCCCGCGGGCGCTCCGGGTAGTCCACCTTGACGCCATCTTCACCGACGACAACAAGGTCGCCCTTCTTCAGTTTGGAGAGAGGGGTGCAGGATGCGTGCTTTGCGGCCGGGTCCACGACAAGGAGACAGTCCATCTCGATGTTCTCGACAGGGAGCCATTCGCCCTCGTATTTCACGTAGGTCGAGTGGTTGGTCGTCGAGTAAAAGCCCTTGGGGACGATGCGGTCGCCTTCTGCCGGTACCAACCGTGCGTCTGCCACCACTGGCAGATGAGCGCCGAGGCGGTAGAGTTCGCTGAGGATCGCCTCAAGATGCGCCTCATCAACGGCACTCACCTTCAGGCGGGCATAACTCGGGTCTGTCTTCTTCTTCCCCACATCGAAGACAAGAATCTCAAAGTTCCCGCCCATATCCATGATCCGGTCGAAGACAAGGGTCATGATACCAGAGTCGATAATATGCCCTTCCAGTTCTATCTCCCGGGAGATCTGCATGCCAAGAATATCGGCTGCGGCGGTTAATATGGTTTCCTTTCTGGCATTAACGGAGAATACGTGAGAATTCAGAGAGAATGCCCCTTTTCTCGGGCGCAGATAAAACGCGTCGCACGGGCAAGGTCGTCCTGTGTATTGACATTGAAACCAAGGGCGGGTTCATCAAGGAGGAGGCGGCATTCTTCCTGTTCCTCCTCGATCCGCGCACCGAGGAGGATATTTATCCCGGCGGGACAGGCAGGGACGCCTTCGACCGTCTCCTGGTAGGCGGCGCGAAGAGAGGAACCCTTGCAGAGGGACGACGGCACCCAGGTGGAGAGGGCGTCGGTGCCCGCCGAGATGTACGCCTCCTCTAT
>NZ_CALFSA010000049.1 GCF_937919355.1 uncultured Methanofollis sp.
GTACGAAAGCCCGAGGGCGTCCTGGAGCATCTTGACGGTGAACTGCTCCCACCCCCATCGCGGCAAGGGCCTCCCTGATCATGACCGTCCCTCCGGCACGAGGGGAAAGAGCGGGGCCGACCTGGCCTCGCCCGTGGCGACGCGGCGGAACGAGACAAGCGGCACGATGAAGTGGCCCGCCACGGTGAAGACCTTCACCGCCGCATGGCCGACGATCACGCCACCCTCCCCCATCACCGATACCGCCTGCGACCGATGAGGAGATAGACCACGTCGTCAGACCCGAGACGGCATACATGTGCCGACCGCCCCGCTTCACGTGCACCTCGCTCACCGCACGGCCGTGCTTCCGCACCTCCGCCGTAACCGCCTGCGGCACCAGATCGGTGGTGTTTATATTCTCGCGGGTCGACGGAGGTGTGGCGGTCTTCCTGGGTCCGGTGTTGGCGCACGGGGTGTCATGAAGGCTGCCGTCTATCCTGGACATTCGGCAACCTCGCTTTTGTGTCCTGTCCCTTCGACTGTGCCGTCCCCCCATAGGGGGAGACCCCGAGATATCTCTCTCATGTTTTTCTACACTCCTGTGCGGGCCGCCGCATCAGGGGCGAGGGGCGACACCGCACTGAAGAGAGGGGGGGCACCCGGGGAATAAAAAGAGGGGAAAGTGGGCCGAAAGAGCGAAAGTCGAATGGAGACGGGGTATCAGGTCGCGGCGGCGGGGACCCGCGTCACCAGCACCTTGTCCACCCTTTTGCCGTCCATGTCGACCACCTCGTAGCGCAGGCCGCCCAGGTCGAAATGATCGCCGGTCTTCGGCACCCGCTCCAGGACATACATGACCAGTCCGGCGACAGAGTAGTAGACCCCCTCCTCCTCGCCGGGGAAGACGTCCACCGCAAGGACGTCCTTGATATTATCGACGGCGGCACTCCCGTCGATCAGCCACGACCCGTCCTCGCGGACGACGACGGGTTCGGCCCTCTCGCCGCGGTCGTGGACGTCGCCCACGATCGCCTCCAGCACGTCGTGGAGGGTCACAAGGCCCTGGACGCTCCCGTATTCGTCGGCGACGAGGACAATGTTCAGCCCGGTCTGCTTGAACGTTTCGACGAGTTTCAGGACACGGATACCTTCGGGGACGAAGAAGGGCTTTGTCATGGCCGCCCGGATCGCCGGCGAGACGCCCTCCTCCATCTTTGCGAGGACGTTCTTGACCGAGACCATGCCGACGATGTTCTCGGGGTCGCCTTCATAGACCGGGAACTTGGAGTGGCCGCTCAGGATCATCTTTTTCAGGTTCTCCCTGTCAGGGTCGTCGAGGTCGAGGGCGACGATATGGGGGCGGGGCGTCATGAGGGAGGTGACCCCCCGGTCGTCGAGGTCGAAGACGCCTTCGACCATGTTCAGTTCCGACTTCGCAAAGACGCCGGCCTCGGCACCTTCTTCGAGCATGATCTTGATCTCCTCCTCGCTGACAGGGGGCTGGGGGTCATTCCTGATCCCCATGACCCTGAGCACGGCCTCGGTCGAATGACTGAGCACGACGACGACCGGGGCGGCGATGATCGAGAGGGCGTGCATCGGCCGGGCGACGACGGATGCGATGTCCTCGGCGCCGGTGAGGGCGATGCGTTTCGGGACGAGTTCGCCGAAGATCAGCGTCAGGTAGGTGATCGCAAGGACCACCAGGGTGATGCTCAGCACCCCGCTGTAGGGTGCAAGGGCGGGGACCTCCTGGAAGTAGGGGGCGACGCCCTCGGCAACGGTGGCGCCGCCGAAGGCGCCAGCGAGGATGCCCACAAGGCTGATGCCGATCTGGATCGTCGAGAGGAAGGCGGTGGGTTCGTTCGCAAGTGCGAGCGCCGTCGCCGCCCCGGCGTCGCCCGTCTCGGCGCGTTGCTGGAGTCGGGCTTTCCTGGCGGAGACGATGGCGAATTCAGACATGGCGAAGATGCCGTTGAGCACGATAAGGACAATGATAATAGCGATCTCGATGAGATATGACATTCGGGATAATAAGATATTGTCGGATTTTTATATAAAATTTGGGGAAATGAAAACGCGGCGCGGGCATGGGAGAACCCTGGATCTGGTGAACAGTGGCGAGGGAATCACCGCATAAAAATTGGATGCTGCCACGGGGATTCGAACCCCGGTCGTCGGCGTGAAAGGCCGACATGATTGGCCTCTACACTATGGCAGCAGAAGTGCCATACTCTATATCAAAATCCTTGTACTTAAACCTTCGGCAGGGCCGGGCCTCCCTGCTTTTATATCCCGGCCTGCCCACCGGGCACCGCCGATGATCGGGATCGTCCTCGCCCGCACCGGGGCCCTCGCGCATGCGCTCTCCTCTCCGGGTGAAGCCCTGCCGCCTACCGCCAGGTGACCCGCACCTTCTCCCGGCCGGGCACGCGGGCATAGCGGTGCTCCGGGTAGCCGAGGAGCATCGCATACTGCGGGGCGTGCCCCGCGGGGAGGCCGAGCGACGCCGCAAGGGCCGGCGAGGAGATGGCGGCGATCTGGACGAACCCGGCCCAGCAGGTGCCGAGCCCGAAGGACGGGGCGGCGACGTCAAGCCAGGTGAGGGCGATGACGCTGTCCGTGAAGGCAAGGGGGTTCCGGGCGTCGGCGTGGGCGACGACGAGGTGGGGGGCGCCCCGGCAGATCGGGTCTTCGCCCGCGTCCCAGGTCTGGACAAGCGCCGGGAAGACGGGAGCGAGGGGGTGCTCAGCCCCGCTCTCAGCCATCTCCCGCATCCACTCGATGATGCGCCCGGCCAGGCGGCGCACGTCGGCCGGGTCATGGACGACGAGCCAGTGGACAGGCTGCCCGTTCGCACCCGAGGGGGCGAACCTGGCCACGTCCAGCAGGGCCTCGATCGTCGCCCTGTCCACCGTCCGCCCGTCGTAGCGGCGGACAGACCGGCGGTTCCTGAGATACGCCGCAAGGTCGGCCGGGGCGATCGCCGCCGCCGAACCCCCTACAAGGTACCGCGGCCCCTCGGCGGGGTACGCGGCCGAGACCGCACCGGCCAGGCAGACCGCCTCGCAGTGGCCGCAGCGGATACACGCCGCCTCAAGGCCGGGGACGAGGAGAGGCAAAGCGCCGGCGTGGTTCTGCATGATGACACCATTCGGGCAGACCTCGGCACAGACGCCGCACCGCGTGCAGGCGTCTTCGTCAAAGGTGATCGGGGTTTCCATAGTCAGCGGGAGAGGACACGGGGGGATAAAATACTGCCGCTCGGGGAGAGGGCGGTCCCCTGGAGGAGGACACCAATCCACTGCCTTCCCCGTACTGTTCACCGGGGGCTGTTGCCCTGCCCCCCGGACCCCCGATCAGGATAGGACCGGGGAAGACAGAACAGGAGATCGTGAACGGGTGATTTCACCCCACGAAGAAAGCCGTCGCTCTCCCCCGGCGACCCCAGCACACACTCTCAAACACGGAGAAAAAAAAGAGAGACCTCGCACCCTCAGAAGATGGGGGTGCCTTCCTTCTTCGTGACAGCCGAGAACCCGGCCATCAACTGCTTCGTGACCGGGCCGGGCTTGCCGTTCCCGATAACCCTGCCGTCGACCCTGACAATCGGGCCGATCTCCGCCGCCGTGCCGGTGACGAAGACCTCGTCGGCCGTGTAGACGTCGAAGTAGCCGAGGTCGCGCTCGACGACCGTGAGGCCGAGAGAGGCGGCGACTTCAAGGACCACGTGCCGGGTGACACCCCGGAGGTTGTTCAGGGTGTGCGGGGTGATCAGGGCGCCGTCCTTCACAAGGAAGAGGTTGTCGCCCGAGCCCTCGGTGATGTGGCCCTGCGGGTCGAGGAAGATCGCTTCGTCCCCGCCCTTGTAGTTCGCCTCGATCTTCGCCAGGATGTTGTTCAGGTAGTTGAGACTCTTGACATTCGGCGGGAGAGCGTCGCAGGCGTTCCTCCTGACCGAGACGGTGATGGCGGAGAGACCCTTCTCGTAGAGGTCGCCGTACATCGCACCCCAGTTCGTCGGGATGATGATCACGGTCGGCACCGAGCACTTGCGCGGGTCGAGGCCGAGGTCGCCCTTGCCGCGGGTGACGATCGGTCTGATATAGGCGTCCTTGAAGTTGTTCCTCCGCAGGGTCTCAAGGAGCGCCTCCTTGAACTCCTCCTTCGTGAGGGGCACCTTCAGGTCGATCGTCTTTGCCGAGTCGTAGAGACGGTCGATGTGCTCGTCGAGCCTGAAGACCCGGCCGTTGTAGGCGCGGATGCCCTCGAAGACACCGTCGCCGTAGAGGAGGCCGTGGTCGAAGACCGAGACCTTCGCCTCCGAGTCGGGGACGAACTTCCCGTCAAGATAAATGATCATGAACTTCTATTGGAACCGGGAAGGTATAGTCTTTTACGGTCCTTCCCCGTCCCGGCACTGGCTGACAAATCCCCTGATAAAACCGGCGCTGGCGACCGGGTGGAGGTGCGTGTAGGCGGCGAGGGTCCGGGCCGTCGTCGCACCGTCCTTCTGCCCGGCGATGCCGACGCCCCGCGAGAGTGTGTAGGCGTAACGGGTACCGGGGTCGAGGACAACCTCGGAGTAGTGGAACTCGTGACCCCGGAAAGGCCCGGTGCCGAAGGGCGAGGCCGGGCCCGCAACCCCCTCGACATAGCCGAGGGTGCGGCGGGAGGGCATCACGCTCTTTCCGGCAAAGACGCCGCACATCTCGTAGGACTCCTCGCGGTCGCGGTCCTGCCACCCCTTTTTCAGGACCAGGCTGTCGGTGAGGTACATCAGGCCGCCGCACTCGGCATAGACAGGGACGCCGTTCCTCGAAACCTCGGCGAGGGCCTCCCGCGTGCGTGCGTTCGCTTCCAGGGCGGCGGCGTGCATCTCAGGATAGCCGCCGCCGATGATGTAGCCGTCGGCCTCGGGGAGGGGGTCGTGGACAGGGCTGAAGGTGACGACCTCCGCACCTTCGGCCCCGAGGACGTCGAAGAGGTCGTTGTAGTAGAAGGTGAAGGCCTCGTCGTAGGCGACGGCCACACGGACGTCGGGGTCGGCGGCGGCGCGGAGAGGCGCGAACGGCCCGGCCTCGCCGGTGAAGTGGTATTCCTCCATCAGCCCCTTGAGGGCGTCGAGGTCGACGTAACCGCCGATCACCTCCTTCACCGCCTCGATGCGGTCGAGGAAGTCGCCGGTCTCCTGCCCCTCGCGGTAGGGGACGAGGCCGAGGTGGCGCATTGTGAGGCGCATCCCCTCGCTCTTCGGGATCGCCCCGACAACAGGGACGCCGCAGAAGTGCTCCACAGCCCTGACCGTCTTCTCCCGGTGGCCGGGGCTGGAGATGTTGTTCAGGATCACGCCCCGTATCCGCACATCCGGGTCGAAGGCGGCAAAACCCTTCACGATGGCGGCGGCGCTCCGGGTGATGCTCCGGGCGTCGACGACGAGGACGACAGGGAGGTCGAGGGCCTTTGCGACCGAGGCCGTGCTCCCGGCGTCGCCGATCGCCTCCGCACCCTCGTACAGGCCCCGCACGCCCTCGACGAGGGCGATGTCCGCGCCCTTCGTCCCGTGCTCGAAGACGGCACGCATCTGTCCGGGCGTCATGACGAAACTGTCCAGGTTCCGGCAGGGGCGCCCGGTGACCGCGGTGAGGTACGACGGGTCGATGTAGTCCATCGCCACCTTGCAGGTCTGGACGACGGCGTCCTTCGAGAGGAGGGCGGCGAGGGCGAGGGTGATGCTCGTCTTCCCGCTGCCCGACCGGTCGCCGGTGACGAGGAGGGCCTTCACGGTCACTCCTCCCCGGCGACGCTCCGCAGCACGGCGCCGAACTCGCTCTCGACGATCGAGCGGACGCCGAGGGTCTTCGGGTGGAGGTCCACCTCGACGACGACCATGGCGTGGCCGAGGTCTTTCAGGGGCGCCACCTGCCGCGGGCCGTTGGTGACCGAGATCGTCTCGATGCCGGAGGTGTACTCCTGCGGCACGGCATGGGGCACGCCGACCAGGAAGGCGAAGTCGGGTCTGATCTCGCGGAGGAGTCCGCCGACGGCGTCGCCGTTCGCCCCGTACTCGTCGAGGGCGCCGAGGAGATCAGGGTCGAGGCCGCGGTCCCGCATGCCTGCGAGGACGTTGGCGGCGTCTGTCCGCACCTTCGGGAGGCCGCGGCTCTCCAGGTTTGCGACGTAGGTGATGTCGGCGTCGGGACAGGCGTCGTGGAGGGCGACGAGTTCGTCCGCGAACATGTAGGCCGTCTCCTTCTTCGCGTTCATGACGGCGACGCCCTTCTTCCCGCTCCGGGCGAGGGCGACGAGGCGGCGGGCGGCGAGGTGCTTGAGGTCGCCGCGCGAGGGTTCGATATACGGTTTCGAGGCGGCGCCGCGGAGACGTTCGACCTCGTTTGCGGCCGCAAGCAACTGTTTCTGCCTCTCAAGTTCGTCGGCGCTGATCCACCCGGCCTCGGCCGCAGGTTCGAGGGCGGCGATCACCCCCTGGATGTTCTCCCTGAACCCGGCGTGGACGTCGATCCCGATCGTCGGCGTCGTGACGCCCGAGGAATCGATCGCCGCCTTCAGGTCTTCGCCGATGATCATCGAGACGCAGGTGCCGACGACCGCCATCCGCGCCGGGTGAAACTCCTTCTCCGCCTCTCTCAGCACCCGTTCGAGAACGGTCTGGCCGCCGAAGATGAACTCGTTGTCGGCGAGCGAGGTGGTGAGGACCCGCATCCCGTCCTCTTCGAGGAGGCGGGCGTGCTTGAACGAGCACCCGGACGGGCCGTGGAGAATGGCGACGTCCACCTCCAGGTCGCGGGCGGTGTACAGGGCCGCTACAATCGAACTGGGCCGTGGTTGAATATAGTGCATCTTACCTCCATGTCTTGACGGCGAGGATGATGGTCCCTCCGCCGGCGAGGTGTTCTGCGAGCGCGTATCCGGCCGCAAGGTCTGCGGCCCGTCTCCCGGCAAGGCCGGGGTAGTCCCCGACAAGCACGGTGGCGTCGGGGCGGACGGCGTCGACCGTCGCCGCCACCTCCTTCTCGGGGAAACCTTCGCAGATGGTCTGCGACTCCGTCCCGATGACCAGGACGACCGGGGCCTTCCCGTCGAGGGCGCGGGCATAGGCGACGGCGTCGAGGGCGACCTGCCGGCATGCGCCGCTGCTTGCGACGTCGACGACAAGGGTGCCGCCTCTCCACGAGGCCGCCATCCTGCCGGGGAGGGGCCGGAAACAGGCAAGGCCCGACGGGTCGGCGCCGAGGAGAGAGGCCGCCGCCGCGGCGAGTTGAAGGGGCGTCCGGTATCCGTCGAGGGCGAGGAGGGGGTTCTCGAACTGTCCTTCGACCCCGCCGGAGCGGTAGGTGCAGACCGTCCCCGCAACCGCGGCGATCTCGCCGGCGTCGCGGGCGGACGGAACGCTCACGCCCGGCGGGACGAGCGCCCGCGGAGCACGGGCGAGGGAGCGCACCTTCTCGGCAAAGGCGTGCTTCTTCCCGGCGGCGAAGAGGTAGTCGTCCCCGGAGGTGAGGACGGCAAGGTCGCCGGCGCCGGAGACGCCGAGGGACTCCTCGGCGACGCACCACCCGCCGATCTTTCTCGCCTCCGCGGCGGCGGCGAGCGTCGAGGCCGGGGTGATCGAGCGTTTCCCGAGGAGACGCCTCTCGGGATAGACAAACGTGCCCATCGAGGTGTGGAGGACGCCCGGACCCGGCAGGACGTGGGCGAGGGCCGCCGCGGTCGTCGTCTTGCCGCGCGTGCCGGTGATCTCGACGAAGGGCGAGGGCCTCCCCCCTGCAAGGAGGAGCAGGCCCACGGCCTCGTGGTGGGTGATGGCCCGCGGCGCCCGCCCGAGCAGGGGGTGGGCCGGGTCGAGGTGGACCGGGGCAACGACGAGGTCGTAGCGCCTTTTCGTCGCCTCCTCCGCGGGTATCCCCTCGATCCCCCGGTAGACGTCCACCGCATCGACCTCGTGCCCCGCCGCCGCCAGCGCCTCAGCAAGCACGGCGCCGCCGTGGATGGTGTCGAGGACGAGTATCTTCATCTTCACACGTTCGATTTGAGCGCCGCCTCGGCGTTCTTGACCATCAGGTCGGCGAGGAGGGGGTCGCTCCCGATCGGGTCGGCGTAGAGGAGGGGGATGGCGCCGGCGGCGTGGGCGAAGGTACCCTTCTTCCCGCCCTCAGGGAGACCGAGGAGTTCGGGGATGTCCTGGAGGATGTGGACGCCCTTTGCCAGGAAGAGGGGGACGACGACGAGACTGTCGATCTCGTCCTTCTTGAAGAGGTCGAGAGTCTCCTCGACGGTGGGTGCGTTCATGCTCATGAAACCGGGGCGGACCAGGTACTCAGGGTGCTTCTCGGCGATGATCGCCGCCGTCTTCTCGATGAGTTCCTTGTTGTAGGGGAGTTTGCTGCCGTGGCCGACAAGTAACAATCCGGTTCGCTTCATATAATACAGTGTACTACCTTTGCTCCTTAAAAGTATTACCGATTGGTTTTTCGCACCCCCCGTCGAGAGTGAATACAGATGGGTGACTTCGAACTGGACATCGTCCACTGCGTCAACGCATTCTTCGAGGGCCACGCCCTCCAGGGTTTCGCCTACCGCCTCAAACAGCACAAGTACTCGACGCAGTACGTTGACGTCCTCGTCGACTCCCTCGACCCCCGCTACTACTGCGCCATCGAGTGCAAGTCCCTCAAGGGGAAGAAGATCTACTTCACCCAGCACTTCCACGAGGACAAAAACGGCGTCCACCAGGTCGACGCCATCACCGAGTTCCTCAGGCGGACAGGACGGCGGGGCTACCTGGCGGTCGAGTTCCGGGGGGGGAGCGGGCGGAAGAACGAGGCATACCTTATGCCCTGGGAGACCCTGCTCACCTACTGGGGGTCTGAGGTCGGGATTCCCATCGACGATTTCTCTTCAGGCATCCCGCTGGAACGGCAGAGTGATGCCTATGTCATCAATGGTCTTTAACACAAGTGCTTTGAGATGGGGTGGCGAATATTGGGAGAAGCATGATCGAGTATTACGAGCGCTGCGGACTGATCGTCAACGACCAGGTGGTGAAGACCCCGGTGGTCATTGCATCGATGGCCGGGGTGACGGACGCCGCCTATGTGCTGGCCCGCAAGGAGCATATCGGCGCCGCGTTCATCGGCGGATACTCCATCGATGAGGAGACGATGGCGGCGAGCAGGTCGATGGCGGCGGAGGGGCGGGCGGAGTTCCTCTACGACGACCCTGTCGCCGAACTGAAGGCCCAGGTCGCCGCCCTGCAGGGGAGCGGGGTCGTCCTCGGGCTGAACCTGAGGGGGAGCAGTCCAGCCTCCTATGCGGCTATCGCCGGGGAGATCGGCGACTCCGTCGTCTACGAGGTCGACGCCCACTGCCGGCAACCGGCGATGACGGCGCTCGGGTGCGGCGAGGCCCTCCTCCGCGACGCACACCGCCTCATGGAGACGGTGCGGGCGCTCAAGGCTGAGGGCGTCACCGTCTCGGTGAAGGTCAGGGCCGGGGTCACCGGCGACGACCGCCGTCTCGCCCGTCTCCTCTGGAAGGCCGGGGCCGACATCATCCACGTCGACCTGATGGACTTCGGCTACGCCCGCCTGCGGCAGATCAGGAATGCATGTCCGCTGACTCTCATCGCGAACAACTCGATCACCTCCTTCGATAGTGCGATGGAGATGTTCGCCCACGGCGCCGACATGGTCTCGATGGCCAGGCGGTCTGACGAGCGGACTCTCGCCGGGATCGACGCCGCGATCCAGAGGAAGGCCGAGGAGAGCGGGTGGTACAACGCCCCGAAACAACTCTGCCGCGGCGGTGATATCAGGTCCCTCGCCTTCTGCTGCATGCCGGTGAAGCACTGCCCCCTGCTCCCCTTCCTGGAGAGCATCGGGCTTTCTCGCGAGGACTACATGCGGATCAAGAGGGAGGCGGTCGACGGGACGCCGATCGAGGGCGGGAAGACGACGTGTTTCGGCTCTCTCGCCTTCTGCTGCAAGTCGAGTTCGCCCTGCATGCTCAGGGAGATCTCGGTAAAGGCGGCGGGTCTCTCGGGTCCGGAGTATATGCGGGAGAAGCGCCGTCTTGCCGGGGAGATCATGGAGCGGGTGTTTGATGGAGTGCCGGGCGAAGACGAGAACTGACCTCGCCCAGATGGCGATGATGCTCGAGGTCTGTGCCTCCCCGAAACCGGGGAACGTGGACCGCGGGCACGACTATCCTGACACGCGCCTTGAGCACTTCCTCGCCTCGACTATCTTCGCCCGCCCGGCGCTGGAGAGGGCTGAAAGGGAGGGGGCGGGCCTCGGCGCTCTCATCGAGGAGGCGGTGGTGGACACGAACTGTCACTCGGGCGGGAACACGCATTTCGGGGCGTTCATCCTCCTGATGCCCCTCGTGGCGGGCGGGGGCGCAGACGGGGCGGGGCGTCTCGTGCGGGAGACGACTGTCGAGGACGCGGTCGCTTTCTACCGGGCTTTCGGGGCGACCCAGGTTCGGGTGCTTGCGAAGGACGAGATCGACGTGAACGACCCGGCCGCGGCGGCGGTGCTCAGGGAGAGGGGCATGACGCTCTACGACGTGATGGCTTACTCGGCGGAGAGGGACATGGTGGCGCGGGAGTGGACGAACGGGTTCGCCCTCTGCCGCGAGACGAAAGACCTCCTCATCGCCCACGGCGCCGGGAAGGCGTCGATCGTGGCGGCGTTCCTCGACCTGCTCTGCACGTACCCGGACACGTTTGTCGCAAAGAAGTTCGGCCCCGCTGTCGCGGAGGAGACGGTCGGCCGCGCCCGCGAGGTGAAGGCCGGGAAGGTCTCCCTCGCCGCTTTCGACGAGGAGTGTCTTGCCGCGGGGGTGAACCCGGGGTCTCTTGCCGATATCATGATCGCGGGGATCTTCCTCGCCCTGCTGGAGGGGTGGTCGTGGGATTCCTGAACGAGGGGATCAACGAGGTGATAGCGACGACGGGCGGAAATGCCGCACCGATGGGGATCATCTGCCGGAACGGCGCCCTTTCGATGGTCCTCTTCAGGGGTTCGCACACCGAGGCGAATATCAGGAAGAACGGGTGGGTGGTCGCAAACCTCACCCGCGATCCCGTGGTCTGGGTGAAGACGGCCTTCGACGACCTGCCCCCCGGCGACTTCGCGGCGGTGGAGGCGGGGGGACGGCGGGTGGAGCGCCTGAAGGAATGCGATGGCTGGGCGGCCTTTGCCGCGACGGTGGAGCACGAGACGGCGGAGACGGTCTTTGTGGCGCTCGAACCTCTCGGGGAGGGGGTCGTCGCCGGCACGTCGCTCCGGGCGCACAACCGCGGTTTCGCCGGGATCGTCGAGGCGGCGGTTCACGGCACGCGCTATGTGCTGACCCGCGACCCCGCGCTGAAGGCCCTCATCGACCACCACCTCGCAATCGTGCGGAAGTGCGGCGGGCCGCGGGAGAGAGAGGCGGCGGCGGCGCTTGAGGAATATATACAATAATCCATGAACAGATCGCCGCCACTTCCAGGGGAGCGGTCAGGGAAGTTCATCCAGGATCTGCATGAACTGATCTTTTGTCGGTCCGGTATCTCTGATGATCGTCCGGAGAAGTCCTCTCCCTATCACCTCTCCTTCATGGACAGGAACGACGGTCACTCTTCCATCGGGGTGCTTGAGGATGACGTGACTGCCTCTCTGTCTGAGCGGTTCAAAACCTATTTTCTGGAGGGCTTTAACGATTTTTCTTCCATCAGCAGCCCTCAACTTCGACAAATTGCACCCCGATAAACTCCCGGTGTTCGCCGCGATCGACGCCACTCACTTCGATATAGAGAGCGATCGCCTCCTTTATCCGTTCCATCAATTCGTCGATGCTTCTCGCCTGTGTGTGGCACCCCGGGAGAGAGGGAACATTTCCAATATAATATCCGTCTTCGTCTTTTTCGATCACAACACTGAGTTTCATGAATCCTTCACGTAAGGGTCATCGATATTTTCTCATATAACAGTATGCTCCGGGCTGGGCGTGTGGTGCGTGTGCGTGGATCGTGAGTCTGCCGCACAAGATCAGATCATGCCCTGCCGCCTCTGTGTGGCGTGCCTGAGAGGGACGGTGTCATCCTTCTGCTTCTCGCATAGCAGACCCCGGCGGCGGCAACAACATCGTCCCGGAAATAGCGGCTCTGGTCCCCGGGGGTGAGGAGGTCGATCGTCTTTCCCCCGAACGCACGGGAAAGTTCCTCTGCGATCTCGAAGAGACAGAAAAATCCGGGAGTATGGCCTTCGTCGAACTCGACAAGGATATCTATGTCGCTCTCCGGCCCGAAGTCGTCCCGCAGCACCGACCCGAAGAGAGAGAGAGTTTTCTGATATGATGTTTCCTGCATATCAGCCCGATGGCATCGTACGGAACAGGAACGTGCGGTGTGCCGGCCATTTTTCATCCCTCGTCTTTCCCTTTGCAGTCCCGCTCTATTAAGTGCTCGTGGGGAGAAAGCGTGATCTTCTTCAGATTCTCTTGTCCGCTACGTATCCCCCGAGGAGATCCATTCCTCTCGTGAGATCCCGGCCTGCTTCAGGACCCGTATCAGGAGGTCCACACCGATCTCAGTATTATGCGGGTTTGGAACGGTCAGGACGAGATCCCCTTTGATCATAAAGGGGTGTTTCCCTCCCGAATACGGCCCTTCGAACCCAAAGTGCCTGAGCCTCCGGACGAGATCGTTCCACGATACAGGTTGGATTTTACGATCCGGCACCGGCATCCATCCTGGTGGTCTCCTCAATGGTGACCCCGTCAATCGGCGGGATGGACATCCCTCTCCGTAGCCTGATCACGAGCCAGTCGTCGATGACCTCGCCCAGGTTTTCCCGGCACTCCTCAAGTGTTGCGCCGGTTGCCCAGACCCCCGGCAGACCGGGGACCTCGCCATAGTACGGTTCGTCGCCCTCGATGATCTCATAGCGGGCGTGGTGCATCGCCGCTCTTATGTATTCGATGATCATGTCTGGTCAGAAGGGACTGTTTGATCCCGGGGGGACATAAGACTTTTTTTTCTCCTGCACTTTTCCGTATCGTGGGTTTTGCGGTGCCGAGGGCACGCCCCAGGAGATGATCGCCGCCCAGGTCCAGGGGATGCCCCGCCAGCGGGCGTAGTGCGGGTACCAGACCTCCACCATGACGAGGACGGCGAGGAGGAGGGCAGACCAGAGGAGGAGCACGGCGAGGCGGAATGAGTCGCCGAAGAAGGAGAAGAGGTAGTACGCCGGGAGAGAGACGACGGGGAGGGCGAGGGTGTAGCAGAGGACATTGTGGTGGGACTCGGCATAGGCGCTGTAGCCGTACGGTTCGTAGGTGTGGAGGGGGGAGGTGCCCTCGACAAGGTGGTTGAGCTGGTTTGCCGAAGTCTCCTGCGGGCCCTTACAGCCTGATCTCCGGGCGGTTCAGAGCATCGCCACAAATTCATCGACGGTGAGACCTGCATCTTTGATGAGGTTTCGTAGTGTCCCTCTTTTTAATTCGGTATGGAGAGGGACGGAGAGGGTGACGTCCAGCCCGGCCTTCTCCAGGATCATGTGGCTTCCCGTCTGCCGGGACGTGGTGAAACCGAATTTATGAAAGGTCTTGACTGCCGCTGAGCCGGATATGACAGGGAGTTTCGCCATGGTCTGTTACACAGACACATCGATAACTCTGCTGCCCTGCTGTCTCCGGGCACGGTCGTTGAGCGCGGCGACACATCCCCGAATGGCGTCTCTGATATTTTCCAGCGCCTCTTCCAGGGTTTCTCCTTCCGAGTGGCAACCGGGAAGTGCGGGGCAACTGACGATAAACCCGCCGTCTTCGGGATCGGGAGTAACGACGACTTTGAATATCATAATCGGACGATTATTATTATCACCGTATTGTCTGATAATGGTTTGGAAGCACCTGATCCGGAGAGAGTGTCCTGGCAGAGAGTGGAGAACACGGGATCCGCTCTCCTTTCCCCGGGTTATCTGGAATCTCCAGATGGGACTTCATCACTTTCAGGTTCCTGAAGATCGTCGACCCCATTGGATTCATCTTCTTCCCCGGCATGGTACACCCACCACGCGACCCCGAAGATCAGGGGCACGCCGGCAGGGATGCAGAAGCCTGCGGGCCCGTGGAAGAGGGGGCCGTACTGGGCGATGATCGAGGCGAGGTACGCGACGCCGGCACCGGCGAGGAGGAGAGCGACTGTGTGACGGTGCCCCTCATACCGTCGTATGATAAGATAGGCAACGGCAGCAAGGAGAAGCAGGGTGCCGAGTGTCCAGAGGAGGATCTCACAGGCTGAGCGGCCTCCGATGAGGCCGGCGGCGACGTAGTCTATCTCGCGCCAGACCGGGATGAGGGAGGTGCCGTAGACGGTCTCCTGGTACAGGACGAGAGGGAAGCGGATGCCTGCGCCGAGGTTATTGCCGATGATGGTAATGGTCAAAGGGGAGACGAAGAGAAGAACAAGTGCTGATAATTTCTGTATTTGTAAATCCATGCGGAATCACTGCAATAATGAATTTCTCGTTAATGGGGGAGATCGTTGGATCTTTGTATCGATGTTGTAAAAAAAAGGATTAATAGTTTTTATCTATGACAACCTGCGAGGATCCGTCCTTAAATGTGGCGACAATCACAACGTGGGTCTTGCCAGGTACAACCCTCGTGGAACCACTGTTCATTGATGCCCCAACTGTGAGATTGCCCGAGCTTACAAGATGGTTCACATCATTGCCGTTTATGGACATGTTCAGGTACTTCAATGATGTCGCATCAGCCCCGCCCTGAAGTGTTGCAACGACCTGCTGCTCATTGTTCACGCTGGTCGTCACTGCCACATTCTTCGTCGACTGCACATTTCCGGTCATGCCGAAGACGAATGCGGCGATGACGGCCGCGAGGATCACCGTGATGGCGACC
>NZ_CALFSA010000050.1 GCF_937919355.1 uncultured Methanofollis sp.
GGACATTCTCTATACGATGCTTACAGGACGGCGGACAGGATCAACCGCGGCGAAGCGGCATTCACCAGAAAAAGCAGGTTGTTCTGGGTGCCGGCCTCGGCGTATGTTCTGGTGATCGCCATGATCGCGGTGATCCTGCTCATCGGGCCGGTACCTCCTACAGAAGGGCACGCCGACGCCATCCCCGAGGCCGTTGTGCCTACAACGGCGACCACTCCTGCCGCGCCCGACACCCAGAGAACAGAGTTCTTCGACCTCTTCTTAACCAAAGAGGATCTCCCCGCAGGTTATGCCCCGCCAAGATACACGTTGATACCCGGGTCGGCACTCTCCCCGACGATGAGAGTGTTCGGGGCCGATGTCGGATTTGTGGAATTTTTTTCAGAAGACCCGGCACCAAAGCCGGGGAGCCTCGTAATCTCCCAGAAACTCATCACCTTCCCTGAAGGAAATGCCACGAAGATGGTCGACTCCGACTATGAAACCTACTCCATCGGACGAAATGAAGTGCTCGCCCCGCCCGCCATCGGGGAGAACTCAGCGGCGTTCAAGCTGATCGGACGTGAAAGAAATGCAACCGAGGACCACATTCACTACGTGATCACCTTCTCGCAATACGATATCTATGAGATGTTCGTGATCGTCGGGCCTGATCCCGATTATGAACTGCTTGAGGACCTCGCTGTGAAGTCCGCGGCAAAGATCCCATAATGGACCGAATCTGAAATAAAAAAGATCGGAGGAGAAATGGTCTGGCTGATTAATTATTCCCGGACATCTCTATCCCGAGGTGCCTGTACAGCGCCTCCGGCCCCGGTTCTCTCCCCAGGAAATTCTCAAGGAGCACCATCCCGTCCTCCATAGTGCCCCGTGAGAGGACCTCGTCCCTGAATCTCATGCCGAGAGTCTGGTTGGTCATACCGTCCTCCTTGAACTCGTCGACGATATCGAGGGCATAGACCTTCGACCAGAGGTACCCGTAATACCCGGCATCATATCCACCCATGAGATGACCGAAAGATGCAGGCTGATGGGTGCCGGCAGGAGGCCGCGTGCCCGTCACGTCCTCGCA
>NZ_CALFSA010000051.1 GCF_937919355.1 uncultured Methanofollis sp.
TATGACGTCGCCTTCACACGGCGGAGGTCCTGAGTTCGAATCTCAGCGGGCCCATCTTCTTTTTGCGATATTGTGATTAATACAGGCCCAATCTTCGATTGCGCAGATAAAACAAGTCTGTCGATAAAACGGGACGCATTCGTTACAGATTCATGCAGAAAATTGATCGCTTCTTCTGACAAGGTGAAAGTGCATCTTTTGCGTTTACGCTCATAAATCTCTTCTTTCGCCATTTTTTCTTTTATCCTCTTTCTGTTCTACTGTTCATACATTTACATATCTGTTCATACAGTTTCGGATGTCCTAACATCTCGTGCAGCGCGGGCCGGATAAAGAGGTGGGAACACAACACGGCGTATTCTCAGCCAAGATTCGTGAGTAGGTAATTTCCCGTATTATCTACTAAGGGATAGGAAGAAGGCGAATATTTCATTCCCTTACCAATCCATGCCTACGCTAATGATCAATCCCGCTTCGCTGCCATAATCCCAGACCATATGCATATTTTCGCCTTTTTCGATCTCTTTCAGGCGTTTCCAATCTTTTTTCGACGCATTTTTCCCTGTATTCTTTCAGCAAACGAGATTTTCCACTTGATTAATCGTCAGATCGCAATCAAAAGATTACATTGTCTATTTTATTACAGACATATGTCAGAAAGGAATTTTTATTTCCAATTTCAGATCAAATGGGATATGTACTACACCAAATACAATATACTCGACATATAATAGTGCCATAGATTGCACAAAACATTCCCATTCACGATAATAGAGCAGTACTGAGTTATTACCTCCAAGATAGTTCATAATGTGCTTCTTGCAAAGAGGAGAGAAAAAGGATGAGCCCAGATAAATACAACCGGCAAGTGACATTAGTGTGCCCCACATGTGGTGGCAACCAGTTCGAGACAATAGATGACGTTGAAAAATCAACGGCAATAGTCAAATGTATTTCTTGTAATCGAGAGTTCACAAAGGATGAGTTGATTCGAGAGAATCGCGAAAATATTGACGAAAATATTTCAGAAATTAAGAGGCAAGCCGTGGAAGATGCCAGAAAGGAACTGAAAGAGACACTTAAAAAAGCATTTAAGGGCAATAAAAATATAACAATTAAATGAAGGACATTATAATCAGATCCATTTATACCATCATTTTTTTGAATACGGCAGTAATAAGTTTTCTTGCACGGCGAAGATCTCCAGTTCGAACCCACAAATATACAGTCCCTGTTTTGAGCGCTGATTTTGACATCGGAAATAAAAAAGGAAAAATATATAATTTGACAATAATGATCAACGTATCGGTAAAACGGGACGGATTTATGATAGATTCGTGCAGAAATACATGTGCCTTCTGAGGCACCATGAAAGGGCATTTTACATATTATATTTATATGTCTTCGATTTCTCAATTTTATCATCTTTATTTGTCTTTTTTACGGTACAGACAGTTTTGTATCTGTCCATACAGTTTTGGATACCTAACAGAGAGGAAGGTGTCTGGAGATACAGTTCTCCTTCCATTTCTCCAAATTTCTCCTTCACAACAGGAGAAAAAAAGGAGAAGAGAATAGAAGAGAAGAGAAAACCCAGGAGAAGATCAGGAGAATTCTCCTCATTTCTCCTTATTCTCCTAATAGATCGAAGGCAACATACACCAATTTATGGAGATTAAAAGCACAATAAAAATCGAAACTTTAATCAGAGCCCTAAAATACAGTGAATCTCAGGAGACGGAAATCCACACGGCAAATGAATAGGAAGCCCTCATTATTCTGCCCTCTCGCCTGAAATGGCGAGGATTTCAGCCCCCGCCCCGGATCGAATGTCTGGAGCACCGCACAATCGGAGATGTAGTAGCCCATGCTTAGACTGGAAGACATCAAAAAGGATGCAGCCGTCAACGGGATCGAACCGGGCCAGATCGTGCGTATTGTCACAACCGATCCGGTCGGTGAAAGCGCGCTGACGGTCTATTACAAGACTGCCGACGGGCAGGTGAAGGAGCAGATGCTCTTCCGCTCCAGTGAGCCCTCCCTCTCCCTTGCGAAGGCGGGCAGGCCGTGGGCGTTCGACGCACCCGGCGAGGAGTTCAAGCTGGCTGCAGAGGCATACCGGATCGATCTCGCCTACCTCTTCGATCCGATGATGGCGGTGCACACCTCGAACGTCGAGCCCCTCCCTCATCAGATCACGGCGGTCTATGAGTCGATGCTCCCCAAGCAACCGTTGCGTTTTGTCCTGGCGGACGATCCCGGTGCAGGCAAGACGATCATGGCAGGGCTTCTGATCCGCGAACTCCTGATGCGGGCCGATGCAGAGAGGATCCTGATCGTCGCTCCCGGCAGTCTCGTGGAGCAGTGGCAGGACGAGATGTATGAGAAGTTCGGGCTGGAGTTCACCATCTTTACCCGGGATCTTGCCGAGCAGTCGCTGAGCGGCAACCCGTTTGACGACCATCCCCTGATGATCGCCCGTCTCGATCAGCTCTCCCGGAACGAAGACCTGCAGGAGAAACTCAGCCATACACAGTGGGATCTCGTGGTGGTGGACGAGGCCCACAAGATGTCGGCGACGTACTACGGATCGAAGGTAAACAAGACCCAGAGGTTCAGGCTGGGAGAACTGCTCGGTGCTCATACCCGTCACCTCCTTCTGATGACGGCGACACCGCACAATGGAAAGGAAGAGGACTTCCAGCTCTTCCTCTCCCTGCTTGACTCGGATCGGTTCTACGGGAAGTTCAGGGACGGCGCCCACAAGGTGGATGTCTCGGACCTGATGCGCCGGATGGTGAAGGAGGATCTCCTGAAGTTCGACGGGACACCTCTTTTCCCGGAGCGGATCGCCGAATCTGTCAATTACACACTCTCTGATGCGGAGGCCGCCCTCTACCAGGAGGTCACGCAGTACGTACGGGAGGAGATGAACAAGGCCGACCGGATCGAGAACAACCAGCGGAAAGGGACGGTCGGGTTCGCCCTCACCGGGTTGCAGCGGCGGCTGGCGTCGAGTCCAGAGGCAATCTATCAGTCTCTGAAGCGCCGCAAAGAGAGGCTGAAGCGCCGCGTCGAAGAGGTGAAGATCGGTGCACGCGGCCGGGCGGTCGCCGAGACGCTCTTTGACGTGCGGGCGAACGGTGACGCCTGGGATGCCGACGAGGAGATGGCGGCCGACGAGTACGAGGAGTACGAGGCGCAGATCGTCGATCAGGCCACCGCTTCACAGACTATCCACGAACTGGAGGCAGAGATCCGGATCCTCGAAGGGCTGGAGGAGAAGGCCCGGCAGGTCGTCAGGTCTGGACATGACCGGAAGTGGGAGGAACTCTCCCGGCTCCTGCAGGAAACGCCGCAGATGCATGAGGAGGGAGGACGGCAGCAGAAGCTGATCATCTTCACCGAGTACAAGGACACCCTCCATTATCTGGCGACCAGGATCCGCGGGCTGCTCGGATCCGAAGAAGCGGTGGTCACCATCGACGGCGGCGACCGCCGGGAGGAGCGGCGGAAGAAGCAGGAGATGTTCAGGAGCGATCCGACGGTGCGGATCCTCGTCGCCACCGATGCGGCCGGCGAGGGCGTGAACCTCCAGAACGCCCACCTGATGATCAATTACGACCTGCCGTGGAATCCCAACAGGCTGGAGCAGAGATTCGGCCGGATCCACCGTATCGGGCAGACCGAGGTCTGCCGGCTCTGGAATCTGGTTGCGGCCGAGACAAGAGAGGGCGATGTCTATCAGCGGTTGCTCCAGAAACTGGAAATCGAACGGAAGGCACTCGGGGGGCGGGTCTTCGACATCCTCGGCAAAGTCTTCGAAGACCGGAGCCTCCGCGACCTTCTGATCGAGGCGATCAGGTACGGCGACGATCCGGAGGTACGGGCAAAACTCCTGCAGCGGGTGGAAGGCGCCCTCGACACCGAGCATCTGCGTGAGATCATGCGGCAGAACGCCCTCTGCGAAGAGGTGATGGATGAAGGGCGGTTGTTCGCGATCCGTGCCGAGATGGAGAAGGCGGAAGCGAGGAAACTTCAGCCGTACTTTATCAGGGCGTTCTTCTCCCGCGCTTTCGAGGAGTTCGGCGGAGACCTCAGGCCTCGTGAGCCCGGACGATGGGAGATCACCCATGTGCCGGCGGCGATCCGCGAGCGCGACCGGCAGATCGCAGGGCGTGACCGGCGGTATATGCAGCCGGTGATGAAACGCTACGAGCGGGTCTGTTTTGAGAAGGAGTATGTCAGGTTGCTCGACCGCGTGGGGGCACCGATGGCGGCGTTGATCCACCCGGGTCATCCGTTGATGCAGGCGGTGACTGATCTGGTGCTGGAAGCGCACCGGCCGAAGCTGCGGCAGGGGGCGGTGCTGGTCGATCCGAATGATGCCGGCACGACGCCGCGGGTGCTCTTCATCATCGACCACTCAGTAAGGGACGGAAACGACGAGCACCGCACGGTCTCGCGGCGTATGCAGTTTGTGGCGATCGACGCCGAGGGTCGGGCTGAGAATGCGGGATGGGCGCCCCACCTCGACCTTCAGCCGATCGGCGAGGAGGAGAGGGGGCTCGTTGCAGACATCCTCGCTTCCCCGTGGATCAACAACGACCTCGAAAGGGAGGCCCTCGCCTATGCCACAGAGAGGCTCGTGCCAGCGCACTTCAACGAGGTGAAGGAGCGGCGGGAGCGGACGGCCGACAGGACTCTGGCGGCGGTGCAGGCACGCCTGGTGAAGGAGATCAACTTCTGGTCTGACCGTTATCTGAGGCTTCAGGACGATCAGCGGGCCGGGAAGGACGTCCGCCTCAACCTTGAGAATGCCCGCAGGACACTGGACGACCTCACGGTGCGGCTGGAACGGCGGAAACGCGAACTGGCGGCGATGCGGCACGTTATCTCAGCGACGCCAGTGGTCGCCGGCGGTGCGCTGGTGATCCCGGCCGGGTTGCTTGCGGCACGCCGGGGCGAGGAGACGGGCGTCGATGCCGCCGCCAGGGCGCATGTGGAGGCGGTGGCGATGAAGGCGGTGATGGACGCCGAACGCACCCTCGGCCATGAGGTGGAAGATGTCTCGGCCGAGAAGTGTGGCTGGGATGTCACCGCCTACCTGCCGAAGACAGACGGAAATGTGCCGATGACGCGCCATATCGAGGTGAAAGGTCGGGCGAAAGGCCAGACCACCGTCACCGTGTCGCGCAACGAGATCCTCTATGGTCTCAATCAGGCTGACAAGTTCATCCTCGCCATCGTATTGGTAGACAGCGATGGATACGAAGGGCCATTCTACATCAGAGAACCATTCGACCATGAACCGGGCTGGGCGGTGACGAGCGAGAACCTCAACCTCGCCGCCCTCCTCGACCGGGCAGAACGACCACAGTAATGCAGGGATTTTCTATGGATACCACTGTCAAAATACCAAAGAAACTGATCGAGGTGGCGCTGCCCCTCGACGAGATCAATGCCGCTTCAAAGCGGGAGAAGTCAATCCGCCACGGCCACCCCTCCACCCTCCACCTCTGGTGGGCGCGGCGGCCGCTGGCAGCGGCGCGTGCGGTGCTGTTCGCGCAGATGGTGAACGACCCCGGCTATGAGCGGGAGCTCGGCCGGGGCGTGAACAAAGAGAAGGCCGACGCCGAGAGGAAGCGCCTCTTCGAGATCATAAAGAAACTCGTCCTCTGGGAGAACACCAACAACGAGGCGGTGCTC
>NZ_CALFSA010000052.1 GCF_937919355.1 uncultured Methanofollis sp.
CCCGGCGACGATGGAGAGGGTCCATGTCCCGAAGGGGCGGGAGAAGGAGATCCAGAGGGCGCTCCTCCATTACAGGGACCCGAAAAACCGCGACCTTGTCGCGGAAGGGTTGCGGCAGGCCGGGCGGGAAGACCTCATCGGGAGCGGGTGGGCCTGTCTCGTCCCGGCACGGCATGAAAGACCGGAGAGGGAGAGGACAGATAGACAGAGGAAGACAGGTCACAGGCGATGATGCCAGTGGATTTTTGTCAGGGAAGGATCACACATTCATGTATGGATGCCGGAGAAATGCTCACCATGGTCGTCCACGGCCCCGAACCCTTCGACTGTGGGGATGTCAGGCGACTCATCTCGTCCCCCGGCAGCATGAGGATCATCGTCGCCGGGGTGATGGGCCGGACAGCTGCGGAGGAGTCAGGCCTCCCCTGCGAGTGCTGCGGCGTCCCTCCGAGCCAGGTGCTCGCCCATCTCGACGGCCCGACCTTCCTCCTCAACCACGGCAAGACCCAGGAGTCGGGGAGGACCTTTGGTGAGATCATCGCAGGACGTCTCGGGCGTGGCCTCGTCCACGTCGAGTGCACACCCGGGACGGTCTTCTGCTGGAACGGCGGCGACGCCGTCCTTGCAGAGTACCTCGCCGCGCACCTTGGATATACGGTCAAGAGCGAACAGGCTTTACCGCAGGGCGGTGGCCCGGTGCGTGAGGTCAGGGGGTGCGTGCCGGGGGAACCGGTCTTTGTCAACGGTATCGTCATAGGTCGGGCGACGGCCGGGACCGTCGTGCTACGTGAAAGAGACGGCACAGTTGAGGTGGTCTCAGGGCTTCAGGTCAAGCCCCACGGCCTCGAAAAACTTGCTCGATCAGGGCCGGTCCACCTCTCCGGGGCCTGGTGTAAGAGTGGACAGATCAGGCGGCGTCCTCCGGCACGGGGCGGGGAGCGACGGGACAGGGGGAGGGTGGTCGTCCTCGACCACTGCGGGCACCACTTTTATGACCTGCTCACCCCGGACACCTGCGGAATACTCGCCATCGGCGACGACACCACGGCCGTGACCGGGCACATCGCCAGCCACCGCGGTATCCCTGTCCTCGGCGTCACCGACGGCGACAGGGATGGCGTGGTCGACGGTACCTTCCCGGAAGGCTCGGTCGTGATCGCCGTGACCACCGGCCGGGACGACGAGGTCGGCCGTGAGATCGCCGACACGGTACCTGCTGGAGGTACCCGCTGGGACGAGTGGGTTGCATGTGTCCTCAAGATGGTTGAGGGCAGGGCGAGGATCGCCCTCGACCAGAGGCAGCGACCATGATGCGATGTGCAGAGTGCAAGGGGAAACTCCTCTGTGGCCTCCCGAAATGCCCGATCATGAGCAGGTTCCACGCGCAGGTACGGGCCGTCTCCCGCGGGACGACGTATATGGGCACCGCCCCATCGGTCTTTATCGGTTCGGCAGGATACCCGGCAGTCTCGGCAGGACCGCTGATGGTCAATGACCCCGACCTGCCCCCACTCTGGATGGCGCAGGGCCTCTCCATCGACGATATCGTCGGCATCAGGGCGCAGACGATCCGGGGCACCGCCCGACCCGACGCAGTTTCCGACCAGATCCAGGAGATCGCACTCTCATCCCGGCCTCTCGACATCGAAGCGGCCTTCGAGCGCCCGGTCAACTTCGACCTCCGCTTCGACGGCACGGTCACACCGGTCGGACTATCAGGGAGTATCAGGAAGATTGACGTGCTGGACAATGCACGGGTCGAGAGAGTCGTTGACAGGGTCACCTCTGACAGCGATATCACGGCGACCGAGGCCTGCATGACCCTCGGATCCGGGGGGGTCGACGTCTACCAGATCGCGCAGTTGATGAGCGCAGGGCTCCTCGGCAGACAGCGCCGCATTGTCCCCACCAGGTGGTCGATCACCGCCGTCGACGACACCGTTGGCACCGGTCTGAAGAAACGAGTCGCCCGCTTCCAGCCTGCAGGTGAGATCGAGTTCTTCACCGCTACGGCTTACGGGAACACCATGGCCGTCAT
>NZ_CALFSA010000053.1 GCF_937919355.1 uncultured Methanofollis sp.
TGGGAGCACTTCTACCGCCCCCTCGAAGCGAGGCTCGATGAGTTTGCGGCCGAGTACGCCGGCGACGCAGGTGCGATGGATCTCGTCGAGAGGACGCGGAGGGAGATCGCCGTGTACCGGGCGCACAGCGCGGAGTATGGCTACGTCTTCTTCGTGATGCGGACGTGAGGGAAAACCCCGCGACGAATTTTACCTACCGTAAAGGCGAAAAGTGCAACAGTAAATCCTTCGCCGGCACGTCTGTCCCGCGGCGGCGTGTACCAGTAACTCGCCTCACCCCGCCTCGCCGGCTGCCCCCCTCTCCACCAGGCGCCCGTCCTCGATCGCATACACCCGGTCCGCGAGGGCGAGCAGGCCGGTACGGTGCGTGATCATGACCACCGTCCTCCCCTCTGCCAGGTCGGCAAGCGACGCCTGCAACCTCGCCTCGGTCCGGGCGTCGAGGGCCGACGTCGGTTCGTCCAGGACCAGGATCGTGCTGTCCCGCAGGAACGCCCGCGCCACCGCGATCCTCTGCCTCTGCCCCATCGAGAGTTGCATCCCCCTCTCGCCGACGATCGTCTCGTAGCCGTGCGGGAACCCCAGGATCTCGTCGTGGACCTGCGCCTTCCGTGCTGCCACCACCACCTCGTCCCGCCCGGCCTCGGGCCTCCCGTACCTGATATTCTCCTCGACAGAGGTGTGGAAGAGGAAGAGGTCCTGCGAGACGATAGAAGTCTGGCCCCGCACCCAGCGGGGGTCGAGGTCTGCAAGGTCGCGACCGTCCAGGGTGACAGTCCCGGCCGTCGGGGTATAATACGCCAGGACCAGGTTGATGAGAGTCGTCTTCCCGGCCCCTGTCCGCCCCACGAGGGCGACGACCTCGCCCGGCCCGACGGTGAAGTTGACGTCCTGCAAAACCTCCGTGCCGTCCGGGTACGAGAACGAGACGTCCTCGAAGGCGATCCTCCCCGCGACCCTCTCCGGCACGAGGCCACCCGCCTCCTCCTCAGTCCCGAAGAGTTCCCGGAGACGTTCTGCCGAGGTGAAGACGGGCTGGAGGACGACCGGGAGAGAGAAGAACGTCCGTGCGGCCGCCGAGAAGGTGACGATATACGCAATATACGCAACAAAGCCACCGACCGTCATCGCCCCCGCGATGACCTCCTGCCCGCCGACCCAGACGACGGCGAGGAGGAGGAGGAACTCGGTGCCGAAGAGGGCCTGGGAGGAGAAGGAGGCGAGCATCGAGTTCTTGACCCGCATCCTGACCACCCCTCGCAGGGTCGCCACCACCCGCCCGACCTCCCTCTCCTCCGCAGCATGGGCCTTCACTGTCTCGATGCCCGCGAGCACCTCCTGCAGGTCCCGCGAGACATGGGCCTCCCTCTCCCTCTCCTGGTAGGTGACGGTGCGTATCCGGCTCAGGAAGATGAGATTGGCGAGGAGGAAGAGGGGCGTGAAGACGATGAGGAGGATGGTCAGGGTGGGGCTGAGGGCGTAGAGGATGACCACGGAGAAGGCGACATAGAAGACGTTCGAGATGATCTGGGGGAGGAACTGGGAGAAGAGATACTGCATGACCCCGACGTCGCCGGAGATGCGGGACATCAGGTATCCGGTCTGGCCGGATTTGAAGTAGGAGAGGGGGAAGCGGAGGACGTGGTCGAAGAGGTCGGCCTGGAGGCCGAAGGTGTACTCCTCCCTGAACCGCACGAGAAGATAGGTCTGGACGAGGCCGAGCACCCCGACGGCGGCGCCGAGGACGAGCATGGCCAGGAGGAGGACCGGGAGGGAGAGGGGGACCGGGAACGCGGGCGGAGGCGCACCGGCACCCGGCACCAGGTAGTCGAGGAAGATCTTGCCCGAGAGGGGGATGAGCGCTCGCAGGCCGACGAGGACAAGGGTGACGAGGAGGCTTGCGGCCCCGAGTTTCCAGATGGGCCTTGCGTACCTGAGGAAGAAGCGGAGGTCGCGGTACCTGAACTCCGTCTTCTGCGGGGCGGCGAGGACCTCCCGCATAAAGGCGATGCCGCGGCCAGGGATATCTCTCATCTCTCCTCCTCTCCGGGGGGCGGGGATGTGCCCGTATAGGCCGTGCCCGTATATAATTGTCAGGGACGGGGGCAGACCGCACGCACGGCGGCGGCGAGGTCGTCCCTGAACGCCTGCCACCCCTCCTCCGTCACGAGGGGGTGGGCGAGGCTGACCGACCTGATGAGGAGGGGGACTTTCCGGCCCGATATGTCGTAGAGGTAGTCCTGCGACGCCGCACTTTCGGTGTCCGGGTACAGGAGCATCCCGGCCTCTGCCGGGAGCATGGTCACATAGGCGAAGACCTGGTACGCGTCGGCCTGGGAGACGCCGCAGGTCGGGTCTGTCCTGTCGAGGATCTTGTACTTCGTGT
This sequence comes from uncultured Methanofollis sp., assembly GCF_937919355.1. Classification (GTDB taxonomy): domain Archaea; phylum Halobacteriota; class Methanomicrobia; order Methanomicrobiales; family Methanofollaceae; genus Methanofollis. The sequence continues at coordinate 2,387 of NZ_CALFSA010000053.1, forward strand.
CGACGACCACCGCCCCGCCCGGCCCGCGGGCGACGAGGTCAGGGATGAGGGTGAAGGCATGGCCGCCGCCCTCCCTCTCCACCAGGTGGCCGATCCTCTCCTGCGCCGTCACCTCCATCTCCTGCCCGAAGAAATACGCGGGGTCTTCCCTGATCACCGCCGCGACAAATTCCTCGAAGAGTTTTTCCATCGGGACCAGGAAGGAGAAGGTCTCGACGTCGGAGGCCTGGAGGGTGAGGGTGGCGTGGGCGAGGAAGATCCGGCAGACCCTGACGAAGGGCTCGAAGGCGCGGTTCAGGCGGGTGAAGGCGATGGTGTCCACCTCGGCGACGGTGACGGGGACGAGCGTCACGGCGTCGAGGAGGTCGGTGATCGCCCTGAGTGTCCTGACTGTCCTGGTGCGGCGGGAGGTCCGGGCCATCAGGTGGCAGGTGTACTTCAGCGTCCTGTTCAGGAGGGTGTCCACCGAGTACTCGTGGAAGGTGCAGGGGATGATGTGGAGGCGTGCCGGGTTCGTGTAGGCCCTGATATCGATCCGCCCGCGGACGAAGCGGAGTTCCTCCTCCTGCCGCGTGTACTCCCGCCTCTGCGTCGTCTTCAGGAGACGGGCGAGGTGTTTTGCAAAGAGGAAGATGAAGACCTCGAAGAGGTCGGTCTGGTCGAGGTCGAGGCCGGCGAGGTCCATGTCCCTGACGGAGAGCCTCTCCGTGCAGGCGAGCATGGTGAGGAGGTTGCCGGCGATGACGGCCCTGTGCCTCTCGCAGGCGTCGCCCCTGAAGAGTTTTGGCAGGATTTCCAGGGTGATGCCGCCGGCCTTCACGACGCCGACGAGGTTCAGGGGCTTCAGGGTCGTCCGGCCGATCGCGAGGAAAGGCCGTGAGGCGTTCAGGGCGTCCAGGGCCGCCAGCGTCTCCTCCGTCAGGTGGAGGACGTCCCCGTCCCATGCGTCTGTCCCGCCGACCTCGTAGGGACAGGCCTGGAACTCGAAGAGTGTCGCCGTGGCGGTCATGCCCGGTTCTCGGAGAGCGCCCTGACGAACTCCTCGCCGTCCTCGGGCATGGCGGTGTCGAAACCGACGCACTCCCTGAACTTCTGGGGTGAGTCGTAGAAGTACTCCTGGAGGAGGGGGATGACCTCGCACTCCCAGGTGGTCTGGAAGGCCTCGACGGCCTCGTCCCGCGTCGTGCACCCTGCGAGTTTCATCAGGTAACTGTGGCCGATCTGGTGGTTGCGGTCGTAGTTCTTGATGATGCGGGCGTTCACATCCCTGAGGGCGTTGATGGCGATAGTGAAGACTTCCTGCACGGCAGGGTCGTCGCTCGTGAGCGCCTCCTCCAGCACTGCGTAGTCGGGCATCACCTCGATGAAGCCGAACCGCCGGCGCAGGGCGATGTCGAGGAGGGCAATCGAGCGGTCGGCGGTGTTCATCGTCCCGATGACGAAGAGGTTCGGCGGGATGCCGAAGCGGGTCTTCGAGTACGGCAGGGTGGTGGCGAGGGCGTTCCCGGTGCAGAGCCTCTTGTCCTTCTCCAGGAGGGTGATCAGTTCGCCGAAGATGCGGGGGATGTCGCCGCGGTTGATCTCGTCGATGACCAGGAAGACGGGGACGCGGTCGCGGACGGCGAGGGCCTCTGCCTCCTCCCGGGGCGAGAGGGCGGGCACGTCCTCTCCCTCCTCCCACCGGTTCTCTATCCCCGCCCTCTCCATCAGGGCGTTGAAGGCGTCCCTGCAGAGCGTCTTGAAGATCCCGTCCTCGATCTCGTAGCAGATCCGGCCTTCGGCGTCGGTCCGGGGCCTGAGTCCTTCGATGAAGTCCTCGTAGGCGAAGGAGGGGTGGAAGGTGACGAAGGCGTGGGCCGCACCGGGGTGGGCGGCGATGTACGTCTGTGCCGTGTAGGTCTTGCCGGTGCCGGGGGGGCCGTAGAGGACCACCTGGTTCTTGGCGGCGAGGAGTCGGGTGATTTTCCTGAATGCGGGGGTGTCCATAGTCTCTGTCTCCTGGTGGAAGAGCGCCTCGTAGTCGTCCTTCGTGATCTTTTTCAGCCTCTTGCTGACGACGATACCCCGGAGGTCATAGGGTACAGGGATCTCTTTCTCGAAGACCTCCCATCTCACTTCGCGGTAGATCGAGAAGTCGAGGGCGAGGTCGATCTTCGGCCCTGAGACGACCGTGGCCTGACCGAGGACCCCCTGCCTCCCCCGCGGGATGACGACGGTGTCCCCCTCCTGCATGGTGAAGAGGAAGTCATAGGGCATGTAGGCGTTCACCGGTTTTTCAAAGGGGTCTCCTTCGATTGCCTCCCTGAACTTTTCCCTGAAGACGTCGGGATCGGAGAACTCGAAGAGAGTATCACCGTATTTTTTCGCCAGCATCTCCCAGGGGATGCCGATGATGCCCTTCTCCTGCCACTCGTCCCAGTGCTTCAGGGGGGCATAGGTCTCCTGCGTGCGGGAGGAGGGGAGGAGGACCCAGTAATTTTCTGTCCGAATGACACCGTCTGTCTCAACAATGGAATAAAATTCTTTGAACGAGAGACCTACGGTCGTGTTCTGGAAATTCCGCTTAAATTTTTTTAAGTCAACGATCGTCTCGTTGGTGTCTCTCCACTTCACCTCACGATAGGTTGGATATTTCCATTGTTTTTGTACTTTCGGACCTGAGACGATCACGCCCCAGCCGTGAACGCCCTGGTACCCCCTGTTTGCAAGGACGAGATCACCGACCTTGATATCATGGAGAAAACAGTAGTATTGGCTCATCTGGTTGCTGATGCTCCTCTCTGAACTCTCCGGCACTTTCTCGGCATATTTTTCTTTCAGTTCTTCCAGAGTGAGGTCGAAGACCGCCTCGCCGTAGGGTATGACCAGTTCTTCCCCGCCGACGGCAATGATATTCTCAGATTTGCAGAGATCCCAGTTTTCCGAATTTTGCCCTGGGGCGATCTTCCAGAAATTGACCGTGGCGACCGAGTAGAGGAAGTAGTCAAGGGTCGAGTAGTCAGCATTCTGCAAGAGCGGATCAGCGTCTTCTCTAATCTCAGCGAGGATCTTGCCGGCGATCTCATTGAACTCTCGGTAGTATTCACCGCACTTTTTCCCGGTCTTTGGAGCGGTCATGGTGTCGAGTCCGAGGATCTTCAGGGCCTTCTCTGCGGTCCCATTCAGACATGCATATTCATTCGGGGAGAACGAGCAGAGAAGTTCAGATGTCAATGCAGGGCCGACATTTTTTGTGCCGTTGATGAATTCGGCATACCGATCGGCAAGGTCGCCCCTGCCATAGAGGAGTTCTTTTATCTGTGTCAGGAAGGTATCCAACCCGATACTCTCCAGAAGGGTGGTGCTGTCATAGATGTAACCAAACATCGCCGTGGTAGAGTCAAGGAGGTCGACGAGTTCGTCCTCTGTGACGTGGTCGACGGTCTCTTCTGAGAATAATCTCTGGACACCGTTTTTTACGTATTCACGTCTTTCAAGCCCGGTCTTCCCCTCAGTCGATGTTTCTTCCTCAAGTTCGGGGAAGTCCTGTTTAAACCTGAGAATGTAAGGTTGAAGTATTTCCTGGAGTCCTGTAGCCAATATCAGGTCACCCGGTCGGTTTATTTTAAAATATTCTAGTATATACCTATTGATTCTAATTTTAATCCTAAATTACAGATAATCGATACTGCCGTACCTTTCTGTCGCCATATCCGTGCTGATGATCAGGAGGTTGAGATTGGGGTTGCAATTGATCTGGAGGCGCACTATTTTCTTTTTAATCGGCGTCCCCTATCTTCCCTGTCTACTCTCCCGACAAGCCCCTCCGCCATCCTCTCGATCACCTCTCTCAACGCGGTCCTCTC
>NZ_CALFSA010000054.1 GCF_937919355.1 uncultured Methanofollis sp.
GGGCACGCACCCGTCCCCTCCGCATCGCGGTGAGCGCCCTCACCCACGCGGCGATAGAGAACCTCCTCTTCGCGGTCCAGAACGCCGTCGCCGGGGACATCACCCTGAGGCTCTCGGTGAACAAACTCGAAAAGACGACAAGCCCGAAGGGGCGCGGCCTTCTCGTGATCACCCGCGACCTCCTCACCGCCATGACCCGCGTCCCTGACGGTTTCGTCCTCGGCGGCACGGCGAAGAGTTTCCAGAAACACCGCGACCTCCTCCCGGCCTTCGACCTCCTGATCATCGACGAGGCCTCGCAGATGACATTCGGCGAACTCGCCCTCCTCCTCCCCCTCATCAGGAAGGGCGGGAGACTCGTGCTCGCGGGCGACGACTGCCAGTTGCCGCCCATCGTGAAGGCGGCGGGCGCCGACCACGAGAAGTCTGAGTATCAGGACTCGGTCTTTGCGTGGCTGCGGCGGCGGGACACCGGGAGGAGATACACCGCGCAACTCCTCGAAAACTGGCGCATGAACAGCACCCTCTCCCGCTTCCCTGCCGAGACACTCTATGGAGAGGGCTATCGCCCCGCGACGGCCGAGGTCGCCGCCCGGCAGATCTGGCGTGCACCCTCCGCCGACGACCCCTTCGTCGCCTGGGTGCTCGACCCGGCCCACCCCCTCGCCGTCGTCGTCCTCGAAGAGGTGCGGGCGACTGTCGAGAACACCGCCGAGGCGGCGCTCGTGGCCGACCTTGCGACCGCCCTGCGGTCGTCCCTCCTCCCGGCAGGGTCAGGCGAGACCTACCCGGACACGAAGGCCGGCGACGCCGCCTTCTGGAGCAGGGGAGTCTTCGTCGTCAGTCCGCACCACGCCCAGATCGCGGCGATCAAAAAAGCGCTTGCAGAGAGACGGGCCTGGAGGGCAGAACCCTTCGTGGACACCGTGGACAAGATGCAGGGGCAGCAGTGCGAGGCGGTGATCGTCTCGTACGGGGTGAGCGACCCCGAGACCGCCCTCGCCGAGGCGGCGTTCATCTACAGCAGGAACCGCCTCAACGTCTCGGTCACGCGGGCAGAGGCGAAGTGCATCGTCTTCCTGCCGCGCCCTCTCCTGGAACCGTCCTTCGAACTCTTCCAGGATCCGGAGACGGCCGAAGGGCTGGACTACATGCTGAAACTGGTTGCGTTCTGCCGGAGAGAGGG
>NZ_CALFSA010000055.1 GCF_937919355.1 uncultured Methanofollis sp.
CGGTTCATCCCCACACGCGTGGGGAACACTCTTCTCCTTATCATCCCGAGAAGGAAACTTCATTCCATGTACATTTTCCGGACGTCCCTGCGTCCAGGATCCCTGCTGTTCAGGCAACCGGGGAGAAGAGATTCAGCGTCCTGCATCCTCTCCTCCCTCTTCGGGGAGAAATGAGATGAACTTTACGCCATCCATATCTTTTGGCACGCGACGGTTGTCGCCCGTCATAACAAAGTCATATCCGGCGTCGTTACGCTCCTGCCAGATCATCACGGCACTCCCCTCCTCGATGCCGGCCAGGACCTGATCCCAGATCATCTCCCGCACCCGCACCGAATAGGTCCCGACATAGACCCCACTCCGCACCTCGACGAGCCAGAGGGCGAGACGGCCCCGCAGTCGCGGTGGGGCGTTCTCGACGGCGACGACTATCAGGGTTCCCACGGGTCCTCCTCCGGGATCGCCGGGGGCAGAGCATCGGACGGGGCTTCCGGGATCGAAAGACCCCCTGCGGCGAGAACCTCGTCGATGAGGGGTATGACCCGCTCCAGCAACCTGCTTGAACGGAATGCATCCCGGCAGGCAAGCCTCGTCTCCCTTTCCGGGTCGACCGGGTGACGTGCGGCTGTTGCAAATGCCGCCGGCACTACAGTCTCGAATTTGACCAGGTCCGCAATGTCGTAGACAAATGAGAGGGGCTTTCCTGTGTGGATAAACCCGATCGCCGCCGAATACCCCGATGCCAGCACCGCTGCCTCGCAGATCCCGTACAGGCATGCTGTCGCTGAACTGAGACACCGGTTCGGGACATCTCCACTCCCCCAGTCGGTTGCGTCGTACTCCCGCCTGTTCCACCGCACCCTGTACCGCTTGGCCAGGTTCTCGTACATCCGTCTCACCCGTGCCCCCTCCATCCCGCGAAGTTGGTTCACCGAGTAACTGGCGGGCACCTCCTCCCCGAACCTGACCTCGTACATCTTCCGCACCACCCGCAGCCGCGCATCCTCGTCGAGAGCGAGTTGTGCCTGATACAGGAGGCGGTCTGAACGTGCGCCACCCGGCCTCCCCGAGGAGTAGAGGCGAACCCCCGCCTCTCCGACCCACACGAGCAGGCAACCGACCCGCGCCGCCAGTACAACCGCTGCATGGGAAACCCGCGTCCCGGGTTCAAGCATCAGGCAGGCCACACCGCCGACCGGGATCTGAGTCCTGATGCCATTCACATCGACCAGGACAAAGGCCCCGTCTATGACATCAAGTTCGCCCTTTTCGAGAAAAATGAGGGTAAGTCGTTCTTTCAGGGGAATAGGGCGGACAGGTGGGAGGATCATTCCCATACCTCAGAGGGGGCGGACAAGGATGAGTCCGCATCCGAAACTCTTCGCCGGCCCGACACCCGAGTAAAGCGTCTCTTCAAATCTTTCCGGGTCTGTGACAGTCAGGACACCGGTGAAGTCGATGGTGCTGATCGTCACCTTTGCACCATTATTCCACTTCCTGAAACGGTGCTGCCGGTAGCCATCAGCTCTGATCAATCCTTCATCGATGGAAAATCCGAGCCTATCAGCCCGGGAAGCAAGCCAGGCATTTCCCTCTCTCTGGATGAGCATAGCCTCTGTCGGTCTGGCCTCTGGCGGACATCCAGACTGTTCAAGCAGGGCCTTTGCGTCCATCACCACGTCATGCCTGTGCTGGTTGCCTTTTTCATCCCTCTTTGTCCGGATCGGGTTGGCCCGGAGGGTGAAACCTAGCCGCTGCCCTTTCCAGAGAGAGGGCCTGTACTCCTTCTGTTCGATCTCCCAGATCCCATCAAGGTCCACGGGTTCTGCGGTGGATACGGCATATATCTGGGGGGAACGCTCCTGCATGTCCATGCGGTAGATGAAGTCCCGGTCCTTCCTGGAACCGTCAGAGAAGATACGCCAGACCATGGCGTGGACCTCGTAGGGGTTCCTGACCGCTCGCCAGAATGCGGGCGAGCGGGTCACGTCACCCTTCAGCCGGATCCTGTAGATGAATGGCATCATCTCACCCCTGCCGGGATCTCTATCCGTGCTTCATGCTCATCTCTCTCCGCAAAGAGTCTCTTCATCGTGTCGAGAGGTACATCCCGCCTCGGTACCGTGTACTCTGCGCCAGTAGCAAAACCGTTCTCTTCACTCCCCTCCCAGCAGAGAATGCCCGTCTCTGTTCTTCCGGGAACCTGTCTGAGATAGATATCATCATGGAAGGTGACCTTCTCAAGAGCCTCGCGGAGGTTTGCCCCCTTGACCACCTGTGGTTGAAGGGGCAGGGCGAGCGGGCAGGACTTCCGCCCGAGATAAAGGGCGAAGACCGGATGCCGCAATCCCTCTGCGATCTCAGCCAGCGTGTAGGGGGGATTGGCCCCGGCCTCCCGGAGACATATTGTATAGATGACGTCGCAGAGATATTCTCGTGTCGAAAGGATCGTACTCAGGTCGTCCCGCGGGATGCTCATCTCTTCTCTTCTCGTGAAAAACCTCCAGTGGCGCTTCTTTGCGATCTCGGGGGCGACCTGTGTGGTGTGATAGTCGCGAAGGAGTGTACCCCTCGTATGGGTGATTGACGCCATCAAGTAGCCATCTCTCAGACATGCCTGCCCCGCGGTATCGTCCCGGCGGATGCCGAGGGCCGCTGCGACGATGCCCAGGACTGCTGATTTCGAGGGACTCCGTTCCGCAGGCCTGTACTCCCCGACCGCGATCCCGCCCCATGAAACCATCGGTCCGTAGAGACGAAAGACAAGGTACTCAGGCATGGTCATCAGCGACGAAAGTAAGGATGTCCCCGAGAGTTCCCTCCCCGGTGACGGCGTTCATTTCTTTACAGGCATCGGCGCATGAACCATAGACCTTTTCCATATTCTCTTTTGTCTTTTTCATGGCGAGAATTGCGCATTTCAGGTAATCTTCACCTTCAACAGGTTTCAGGAAGGCTACGGCAAGGGACCGCGGTTGTTCTTTCCCCCGCTCGGCAAGGAGATAGGAAGCGTAGGCCCGCGAGGCGAAACTGTTCTGTTTGCCTTTTGGCCCGACTTTCGCCGCGGCCTCCACGAGGGCCCGGATCGACCTGTCTGCGAGGCTCTCGTCGCCGCCGAGGTTTTCGACGAGGAGGTCGCGGTTGATGCAGACATACGCGTAAAAGAGACCTGCCGCAAATTCGGCCTGCCCGACGTGTCCGGCACCGACGCTCTCCTCACCGCGGTTGAGGTCGTCGACGGCTGTGAAGTAGTCATCTTCGACTGCAACTTTGTGGACGGTGATTGCATGGGCGACCTGCACGGCAGCTTCCTTGTTGAATGCGGGATTGGATGCGAGCATACGACCGAACATTGCGATGTCGACGGCTGAGCTCTGTTTCCTGAGGAGTGCAAGGTCCTCTTCAGACGGCTCCCTGCCCTGCTGTGCGAGTCTGGCGATGAGATCGTCTATTGCGGCAACCTCCTCTGGACTGAAATGGACCATCTGTTCAACACAGAGTGAGTCTTTCTTTTTCTTCAGGGGATCGCCCTCTTCGTCTTTCTCTTTTTTCGGGTTCTTCAGTTTCCCGAAGACGCCCGCAATCTTCTGTGCCCATGCGATAGCGTCTTTCTCTTTTACGACCGGTCTGACAACATCCCCCTTCTCCCCATTCAGGAGTGCATCGAGTTTCTTTCCGCTCGAAAGGGCACAGTAGACCTGCCATCCCATCTCTTTTGTCCTGATGCCGATGTGGCCGGCGAATGCTTCCTGGAATATTTCCGATGTACGCCACGCTCTTTTCAGGCTCTGTGAGGAGACACGGAGCCGTCTGGCCCCGCCCATCATGGCGGTCTTCGGTGTGCCAAGGTCGTCGCGGTTCAGGTTCGACGGGGGATACGATGCAAGGATATGCAACTGGATAAATTCGGACATTTTTTTCACCTCATTCTTCAGTTTTTGGAATATGTTCGTAATATTCTTCAGCCCACGCTCTTTTCGTCGTCTGGTTCCACCAGTATGCCCCTGCGATCAGACTTGGCAGGTGCGCCTTCCTTTCGGTCTGGCGAATAAGGCGGGTCAGCATCGGGTAGAGTTCCTGATAGTCATAGTCGCCCACCCGCAGGAGACGACGGAACCGGGGGTCACTGACACGTGGTGATGTTCCCCCGTCTTTCGGGCGGGCGAAGATCTCGGCTGTTGTCGGGGACTCAATATGGTCATCCACATGGGACAGTATCCCGGCAACGACTGCAAGGTTTTCTGCATCTAAGTCGTCGGGCATCATCGCTTTCAGGCGGTAATATGCCGGGACAAAGGCGACATCTGCCGGCCCGCGGCACCTGCGGAGTTCTGCCCGGTCACCGCGGTGTTTTGGATCCTGTATTTCTGCCCACCACTTCATTGCATTCTTGATCAGGTCCTGCCGCCTGCTTGTTTTTTGTATCTGGTCTTCTGTCATGTTTTCGCCTTCTCTCTCTGTTTCTTCGGGTCCGGGATCCCCAGGTGCCCTCTCGCCGCTTTGTTTGCCTTCGAAAACGGGTTTCTCAACAACTTCCTCGCGTTGACTGCCCTCCGTGCGTTGATCTCATCGATGAGGTCGATCTGGGAGTATTCGTCGAAGAGATGTTCCCCCTCTCTTTTCAGGATCCTATACCATTCCTTCCTGAGGGCCATGGTATCTCCTCCTTTTCCCAGGACGGTAACAGCCTCTTCAAGCGAGCGGTAGAAGTCCCTCTCTGTTGCCTGGTAGAAGCGTGCCGTGGTCACAGAGAGGTCTCCTTTCACGTCGGCGGGATTGTCGAAGAGGGCGACTTTGACGCACCACCTGACGTTGTTTGCCATCTCTGCCGCAGACTTTACCATGCTGGCAGCGAGGTCTTCCAGTTCTGGCTGGGATTCATCTTCTGCCGAGATGATTGGCATTGTCCCCTGGTAGTAACAGCGGGGTTTTTTGTTGTCCATGTCAAAACCGAACGCCCACAGGCGCGGCCTGCTGCCGTTGGGTGCGAAGACTTCTCTGACCCGCCCGGGGGGTGTACG
>NZ_CALFSA010000056.1 GCF_937919355.1 uncultured Methanofollis sp.
CGGAGATCCTCCTCTCCCTCCCGTATCCGGCGGTATGAGGAGGGATTTTACGCTCGCACAACCTATTCTATGAATTCACACTGTGATCCCCGATGCTCTGGCAGTACTCACCTCTTGTTCTCCCTCTTCTCATCCCGGCCATCATGACAGGTGTCCTTGCAGCGATTGCATGGTACAACCGGAGGGTTGCCGGAGGACCGGCACTCACGCTCTTCCTCCTGGGTGCGACGACCTGGAGCGCCGCCTATGCGCTGTCCCTCGCCGTCGCCGACCTCCCCTCAAGCCTCCTCTGTACCTATGTCGAGTATGCGGGCATCATGGCGGCCTCTCTCGGTTTTGTCTTCTTCGTCCTCTCCTATACCGGCCGGGAGAGTCTCCTCACCCGTACATGGCGGTGCGCCCTCCTGCTCTTCCCGGCTTTTGTCTCCGCCGCCCTCCTCACCAACGACTTCCACCACCTGTACTATACCGGCTTTACACCGGTGGTCGCTGCCGGTGCCATCATATGGGCCTTCTCCCACGGTCCGCTCTTCTGGGTGGCATGGGCCGGTTTCACTGCGATGAACCTTTTCGGGATTGCCCTGCTGGTCAACCATTTCATCTCGTCTCCCCGCGTGTACCGCCCACAGATCGGGCTCCTCCTGATCGCGTCGACCATTCCCCTGGTGGCCAACATCCTCTATGTCTTCAGCATGGGGCCTGTACGGTTGCTGGACCTGACGCCGCTGAGTTTCCTTGTCACCGGCCTGACCCTGGAGATGGCGACGGTCAGGTACGGTCTCTTCTCTGTCATGCCTGCGGCGCGGTCCCTCCTCCCCGGGGTCATGACAGACGGTGTGGTCGTGGTCAACGAGGGCGGCGTCATCGTCGACATCAACCCGGCAGCGGCAGGTATTGCCGGGGTGACCGAGGATGACGCGATAGGCCGCCCCCTCGATCAGGTCCTGCCGGTGCTTGCACCTGTCATTGCAGGATGTCGGGATGAGAAAGGGGTCGAGGAGACCGAGGTGGAGATGACGGTCGCAGGATTGCCCAGGACCTTTGCTGTGCGGTGCCAGCACGCCGGTGCCTCCTCCTCTGGCCTGCACGGGTGCCTCTTCGTCCTCCACGACGTCACCGAACTGCGGAGTGAACAGGCCGCACTCAGGAAGGCGAACGAGAGATTGAACCTGCTTGAAGGGATCACCCGCCACGACACCCTCAACCTCCTTGCAGGCGTCATCGGTTACCTCGACATCGCCCTGGAGTCGGACGACCCCCGGGAGGTCAGGGGATATATCAGAAAGAGCCTCGATGCCGCCGGCACGATCCGCCAGCAGATGGAGTTTACCCGCGAGTATCAGGCGGTAGGGCTGAACACCCCGCAGTGGTTCGACCTGAGGGGCGTGGCAGAGAGAGCACTGGGGGCGGCAGTGCGGGGCAGGGTGCGCACCGAGGTCGCCGTCGGCGGTGTGGAGGTCTATGCCGACCCCCTCCTTGAACGGGCCCTTTACAACCTTGTCGACAATGCCCTGGAGCATGGCGGGGGGGTGACGGTCATGAAGATATCCTGCCGTCCCGAGTGCAAGTGGGAGGGCGATGGCTTCACCATTGTCGTGGAGGACAACGGCGTCGGTGTCCCCGATGAGAAGAAGGAGACGATATTCCTCAAGGGTGTCGGGAGACACACCGGCCTTGGCCTCTTTCTCGTCCGGGAGATCCTGGGGATCACTGGCATGACGATCCGGGAGATAGGGACACCCGGTGCCGGGGCCAGGTTCGAGATCTCTGTCCCGCCGGGACGTTTCAGGCTCAGCAGGTGTTAGTCATCGCGCCCGGCGCAACGGCCGCAGCGGCAGAGGTCGCGGCTGATCCGGAGCACGAGGAGGTCTTCGTCCTCCACCCTCTCCTCCGCGGCGAGGAGCACGATATAGCCGAGGTCGGTGAAGAGTTTCCGCACCTCGTCGGGGCCTGTCAGGGAGGAGACGAGGAGGAGGACGCGGCCAAAGGGCGCAAGCACCCGCCCGACGTCGGCGGCAAAGCGTTCGATCGTCGCTCTGCCCGTCGGCCCGCCGTCAAGTGCGTATTCCAGCCAGTCGTCGATCCTCTCCTCCGGTTGTGTCGGGAGGTACGGCGGGTTGAAGAGGACGAGGTCGAAGGGGCCGCGGACTCCTGCCATCAGGTCGGTCCGCACCGTCTCGACGCCCCTCCCCCGCCCCGCACCAACGGCGTGGGGGTTGATGTCTGTGGCGGCGACACTCGCCGCCCGGCCGAGGAGGGCCGCCGAGACCGCCCCGCTCCCGCACCCGACTTCGAGGACGCGGTCGTCTGGCCGCACCTCCGCAAGGGCGGCGTCGCGGAGGAGGAAGGTGTCCTCCGCGGGTTCGTAGACCTGGTCGTGCTGGTACTCCATTCCTGCCTATCTGGTTGGGCCTTCTCCACCTTATCCCTGTGGAGGAAGGACCTCTTCTGTATCATTGCCCGGCAAATATTTCTCCTAATCCGGGTATTTTCATCATGCAGATGGCGCGCCGGCGCTCTGCAGCGCTGTTTCTATTCTAAACGAGATTATTTTCAAGATCATATATTTTTCATCCCCCAATGGCGCGATGAAACTCTGTTGCGCATCTGAATGTTAAATGGTTGTATCAATATCTTTAATAGGCGTCTCAGTCACCCCTCCATTGTATGAGGTCGAAGATGCTGATTGTGACGGCGCTGCTCTGCGCCTTCCTGCTGGTACCGGGAGGTGCTGCGGCAGACCTTGCTGATGACAGGGACTATCGTGTGACTGCGGGATATGACGAATTTGTCAATGCACTTGAGTCCGTCTCCCCGCAGGCCCAGATCCACACCATCGGCCAGAACGGAATCGAATGGTTCTCCGTGAATGTACCCGAGGGTACGACAAAGCTCTCGGTAAAACTGGACTGGGGAGACACGTCCGATGTCCTTGCTCTGACAGTCTATGACCCGATTTCTGCTGTCGGGACATACTATGACAGCGACGACGGCATAACAGATGGGTGCACCTGTTTTTCCCTCTCCCAGTCCTTTGGAATTCTGCCCGGTGAATGGCACCTGCGGGTCGTCGGGGAGGATGTCGAAGGGACCGAGGACTACACGATGCAGCACAAACTTTCATGAGCAGTAGGTGCCTAGAGCGTGTGCCCTGTTTGAGGGCAACTCTCATCTCCTTTTTTCTACTGCTTGTTCTCGTTTGCCCGGTATCAGCAGACCGCTATCTTTTCGATCCGGCATATGACCCCGGTGAAGGTCCGGAGTGGGATGATACCGACATGAAATCTGTCACCAGACTCCCGGTGGCCCATGCCCTCTCCCATTTCCTTCTCCTTATCTGTTTTGTCCCTCTTCTGGTGGCGCCCTCCACCCTCCTATCTGTACTTATCTCTTTTGCAGTCCTCGGCACCAGGTCCCGGCAGAGCAAGAGCGTGCTCAGCAACCCGGTCAGGTCCGAGATCATCGCGTGCATCCGTGCGAACCCGGGCATCCCCTTCTCCGAGATCGTGAGGGAGATCGGGAGCAACACCGGGACAGTCCAGTATCACCTCTGGGTGTTGAGGAAAGAAGGCTATCTTATCGCCTCGCGGGTGGACGGGCAGAGCGGGTACTTCCTCCCCGGCCAGGGGTATAGTATGATAGAGCAGCAGGTGATGATCTGTCTCCGGAACAGGACCGGGCGGAAGATCCTCTGTCTCCTCATCCAGCGCCCGGGTATCAACCAGAGTCGGATTGCAGAAATACTCGGCCTCTCGCGGTCAGCCGTTGCCTGGCATATGAAAAGGATGGTTTCCGTCGTCTCGTCATGGCAGGACGGGCGGTCGATGTGCTATGCCCTCGAACCCGGGGCTGCTGCCGTGCTCAGGGAGGAGCATGCCGCCTCTTCAGGTGGTCTTCCTGCGTTTGACCACGGGTCAGAGGACGACCACAGCACTGCCTGAGTGCCGCAGAGATCGCGGCTGGCCCTCTCCCCCTCCCGAACCGAATGTCTTAATGGCGTGCCGCGCCACCACCGGGAAGAGGAGGCGCCTGGACGGAGGGACGTGGCATGGAGACAGAGATCATCCTGATGTTCCTTGTTCTCGGGATCGCGTTCGTGCTCTTCGTCACCGAACTCATCCGGGTCGACCTTGTCGCCCTCCTCGTCCTCCTCCTGCTCTTCTGGTTCGGCCTTGTCACCCCTCAGGAGGCGATCGCGGGGTTTGCCAGCAACGCCGTGATCGCCATCATCTCGGTGATGATCCTGGGGGGCGGGATCGAACGCACAGGCATCATGAGCCACCTCAGTCGGTCCATCGTCGGCATTGCCGGGAATGGAGAGAGACGGCTTCGCACACTCTTCTCCGTTTCCGTCGGCCTCGTCTCCGCATTCATACCGGCCATCGGGTCGGTCGCCCTCTTCCAGCCCGCCCTGATGCGGGCCGCAAAAATGACCGCGGTCCCTCCCTCCCGCCTTGTCATGCCGATGGGTTTTGCGGCGCTCTGCGGCGGCACCCTCACCATGATCGGGTCAGGGGCCCTGATCCTCCTGAACGACCTCATGGTCGCCAGCGGTGCGGAGGCGTTCGGGTTCTTCACGGCGACGCCGGCGGGCCTCATCCTCCTCTCCATGGAAGTCATCTACTTCCTCCTGCTGGGGGCATATGTCCTCCCTCCCGGCTGCGCCGGGGCCAACCGACAAGACCTCGTGGACACCTGGCACCTGCCCGCGGAGATGCACCACTACCTCATCCCGGCCTCCAGTCCTCTCGCCGGCAGGGAGCGGGAAGAGGTGCGCCTGAAAACCGACTACTCCCTCCACCTCCTCGCCGTCACCGAAGAGGATGAGGTCTCCTACGCGCCGTGGCGGCACGCCACCCTGCGTGCCGGGCAGTACGTCACCCTCCTCGGGAGAGAGGAAGACGCAGAGCGCTTCGCGGCCGACTGCTCGCTCCTGCCCGTCCCCGACCGGGAGCGCCTCTCCGCGAGGGTGGGAGGGGCGTATGCCGGGTTCGCGGAATTCATGGTCAGGCCGCACGCCCCGGTCGTCGGCCGGACCTTCAGGGCGATCGCGTTCAGAAAGACCTACGGCGTCGAACCCCTCATGCTCTCCTCACGGGGCGTCGAGATGCGCATGGACTTCTCCGACACCCCTCTCACCGCCGGCGACACCGTCGTGGTCTTCGGGCCATGGAACAACATCCACGCCCTTGCCGCCGACCCGAACTTCGTGCTCTCTACACGAGTCGAGGAACCCGCGATGCGCCGGGAGAAGGCGCCCATCGCCCTCCTCTGTTTTGCCGGGGGGATAGCCCTCACCCTCACCGGCATCCCGATCTCCATGGGCCTCCTCACCGGGGCGCTCGTCATGGTCCTTGCCGGCGTGCTCACCATCGACGAGGCCTACCGCACCATCGACTGGAAGACGGTCTTCCTGCTCGCGGGCCTCATCCCCCTCGGGACCGCGATGATCACCACCGGGACGGCGGCACTGATCGCCGGCACCGTGGTCCCGCTCGTCGGGGACGCCCACCCCCTCCTGCTCTTCATCGGCGTCGGCGCACTCGCGACCCTCTTCTCCCTGCTGATGTCCAATCTCGGCGCCGTCGTCATCCTGGTCCCGATCGCCTTCCTCGTCGGCGCCGAGACCGGGACCGACCCCCGCGGCCTCGCCCTCCTTGTGGGACTCTGCGCCTCCAACTCGTTCCTCCTGCCGACGCACCAGGTGAACGCCTTTCTCATGTCCTCGGGCGACTACCACACGGTTGATTATCTCCGGGCAGGCGGGGTATTGACTGTCCTCTTCCTCCTCATCGTCTCGGGATGGATTTATATTGTGTTTGGATAATCATCCGCGCCAGAGATGGATGGAGTGGACGGAGAATGGTGATTCAGCAGTTCTTCATACCGGGCATTGCGCACAGTTCCTATCTTGTCGGTACGGCCGGCACCTGCGCCGTCATCGACCCGGCGCGTGACATCGACCGTTACCTCGACGCCGCCGCAGACCTCGGATTCACGATCACGCATGTCCTTGAGACGCACCTGCACGCCGATTTCGTCTCCGGCCACATGGACCTGGCGGAGAAGACCGGCGCCCGGATCTATGCGCCGGAATCGGGTTCATGCGCCTTCCCGCACGAACCGGTCGCCGACGGGACGCGGTTCTCGGTCGGGGATATCAGGTTCGACGTCCTCGATACGCCGGGGCACACCCCGGACGGCGTCACCTACGTGGCCACCGACCTCTCCCGCGGCGACGAACCCGTCGCTGTCTTCCCCGGCGACACGCTCTTTGTCGGGGACGTGGGAAGACCCGACCTCTTCCCCGGACAGGCGCGGGACCTTGCGGCGCACCTCTATGAAAGCCTGCACGATAAGATCCTCGCCCTCCCCGACCACTGCATGGTCTTTCCCGCGCACGGCGCCGGGTCGCTCTGCGGCCGGGCGATGGGTTCGATGCGGTCGACCACCATCGGCTACGAGCGCCGGTATAACGCGGCATTGACGATCGCCGACAGGGAGGAGTTCGTCCGCTCGCTTACCACGGGCATGCCCCCGGCCCCCGACCACTTCAGCCGGTGCAGCGAGATCAACCGCCGCGGCCCGCCCCTCGTCCGCACCCTCCCGGCGATCAGGCCGATGAAACCGGCCGAGTTCAGGGATCGGGCCGGGAAAGGCGATGCGGTCGTCCTCTCCGTCAACGACTACGCCGCGTTCGGGGGTCAGCATGTACCCGGCAGTTATCACATCGACCTTGCCGGGAACTTCTCCACCTTTGCCGGATGGGTGCTCCCGCCGGAGAGGGAGGTCCTGATCGTCGCCGGGAGTTGGGCAGAGGCGGAGGCGGCGGTGGTCATGCTCCGCCGCGTGGGACTGGACCGTGCCGTCGGCTACCTCGACGGCGGCGTCCATGCCTGGGTGACGGCCGGGTATCCAGCCGCTCATGTCCCTCAACTCTCGCCTGCGGAGACGCATGCGATGATCACGGGAGGAAGGGCAGTGCTGGTGGACGTGCGGGCGCCGGAGGAGTACGAGGAGGACCATGTCGAGGGTGCGGTCAATATCATGGTGACCGACCTGCGGGAGCGCTCAGCGGGCCTCGACCCTGCCCGGCCCCTCGTCGTCATGTGCAGGACGGGCCACCGTTCGAGCCTCGGGTGCAGCATCCTCAGGCAGAAAGGTTTTGTTGAGGTCTACAACGCCGCCGGCGGGACCACCGGCTACCGTGCGGCAGGATATGCCTGAGGTGGCGGCAATGGACTGGACACCTTATATCGCAGGCGCCGGGATCGGCGTGCTCAGCTGGCTTGCATTCCTCCTCTCCGACCGCCCCCTCGGGTGCTCGACGGCCTATGCCCGGGCGAGCGGCATGATCGAGCGTGCCGTCCGGGGGAAGGCGGTGCTGGACAGGGCCTACTACAAACAGTTCGCCCCGCAGGTCGACTGGGAGGTGATGCTGGTGCTCGGCATCGTGCTCGGCGCCTTCGCGACGGCCTTCCTGACCGGGGAATTTGCCCTGGTCTGGGTCCCTCCGACTTTTGAAGCGGCATTCGGGCCGTCTGTCCCCCTGAGGATCGCCGTCGCCCTCGCCGGCGGCGTCCTGATGGGGATAGGTGCGCGCTGGGCCGGCGGGTGTACGAGCGGGCACGGGATCTCCGGCACTCTCCAGATGGCCCTCTCGAGCTGGGTGGCGGTCGTCGTCTTCTTTACAAGCGGCATCCTCTCCGCCTTCCTCCTCTACGGGGTGTGGCCATGAAGGACGCCCTGAAGCGCCTGCGCCGGAATGCGCCGGTGCAACTCTCCCTCGGACTGGCGATGGGGGTTGCCTTCGGCGCCTGCCTCCAGGTCGCCGGCGTCACGCGCTATGATGTGATCATCGGCCAGCTCCTGCTCACCGATTTCACGGTGGTGAAGGTGATGCTCACTGCGGTGGCCGTCGGCACGCTCGGCGTCCACCTGATGCGGGCGGCGGGCCTTGCCGACCTTCACATCAAGCCGGGTTCGGTCGGCGCAACAGTCGTCGGCGGGGCGATCTTCGGTGCGGGGTTTGCGGTCCTCGGCTACTGTCCGGGGACGGTGGCCGGCGCCGTCGGGTCGGGCGCCCTCGACGCCCTCGTCGGCGGGGTGACCGGCATCCTCATCGGGGCCGGCATCTTCTCGGTCCTCTACCCCCGCCTTGAGGCGTCGGTGCTCGGGCTGGGGAAGTTCCCGACCGCCACCATCCCCGAGGTCCTGCATGTCAACCCCCGGGTGGTGGTGGTGCCGCTCGTCCTCCTGATCGCGGCCGTCCTCTACGCTCTTGAATACCTGGGGCTCTGATCAGGATGACGCACAGAGAGACGTTCGAGACCCCTGCCCCGCCCCCGCCGTTGCTGGACTTCGCGCATATCACCGTCATGAAAGAGGACAGAAAAGTCCTCGACTCCCTCTCCCTCACCGTCGGTGCCAGCGAGCACCTCGCCATCCTCGGACCGAACGGGTCGGGGAAGTCGTCCCTGATCAAGACGATAACGCGGGAGTACTACCCGCTGACGCACCCGGACCGCAGGTTTTCGGTCCTCGGTGAGGAGGTGTGGCAGGTGGGCGCCCTCCGCTCCCTCCTCGGCATCGTCTCCGCGGACCTGCAGTTCACCTTCACCCGCGAGATCACCGGGCGTGACGTCGTCCTCTCCGGTTTCTTCTCCAGTGTCGGCCTCTTCAGGCACGAGGTCACCCCGGCGATGGACGAGAGGGCCGACGAGGTCATCGGCTTTCTGGAGGTCGAGCACCTCGCCGACCGCCCCATGACGCGGATGTCCACCGGCGAGGCGAGGCGCTTTCTCATCGGCCGCGCTCTCGTCCACGACCCCGCCGCCCTCATCCTGGACGAACCCACCGCCGGACTCGACCTCCACGCCCTCCACCACCTCCGCTCGGTGCTGCGGAAGGTCGCACGCTCAGGCACCGGCGTGGTCATGGTCACCCACAACCTCCACGACATCATCCCCGAGATCTCGCGGGTGGTACTGATGAAAGACGGGCGTATCTATGGCGACGGCCCGAAGGAAGAGGTCCTGACCGATGAGGTGATCGGCGGCCTCTTCGACGTCCCGGTGCATATCAGGGAAGAGGGAGGGTGGTATTATGCGAGCGGGTATTAGGGAGGACGCCGGGGAGGACTGCTGATCGGTGTGCCTCCCGCACGCTCGCGCCGGGGGACCGTTCAGACAGTGGTTCTGTCCTCTCCATCTCGGTCTAGATTGGCTTGATGAGAGTCGCATCCTCGTGCACACCTGGAGAGTCGTTCTCTGGGATCATTATCATGGTAACTCATGGGGCGGGATTGGCATACTCCTTCTGGACTTCGGTCCTGTCTTCCCTGCCCCTATCCTGTTTCAGGGGTCCGGGGGCAACGAGAAAGCCGAAGGCTTTCGAGGCAGTCCCCCGGTGTCGAGTGTGGGGAAGACAGGGGGATCCGCACCGCTCTTCATGGGATCAGGGGGTGGCACAGGCAGACCAAAACAGGATTTCTTTGGTTCTCACTCAGGGAAGTATTTTCATGCAATCGTAATGGCAGGGGGATGGTGGGGAAGGAGCAACAGCGCCCTTAAGAAAAACATACTTCTTCGAGTGGCAGTCCCCTGGAGAAGAGAGCGCTGATCAACTGCCTTCCCCATAGAGATCGCCGGGGGACTGACGCCCCCGGACCCCTGCTCAGGATTGGACCGGGGAAGACGAAGCAGACCTTCTGAAGGAGGGCAGATTGCCATCTCTCCAATCCTATACCCGGGACGCAAAGGTTCCCGCAACTAGACCCGAAAAAAGAAAATCCCCTCTCCCCTCAGATCAACCGGACGATCCCGCGCCGCGGCTGCATCGCCTCGCCGAAGCGGACCATCTTGTCCAGGTTCTCCTGCACCTCGTCGCGGTCATAGCCCTGCTGGACCAGTGTCTCGACGACCTCCTCCATCTTTGCGGTGCCGTCGTCGCCGCCGAGCGTCTTGATCGTCTCCCTGATGGTGCGGATGATGTCCCTCTTCTTCTTCGTGATCCCGGTCGTCCATTTGTCGATGTCCAGGGTGCCGGTCTCGGCGTCGTAGGCGACCTGCCGGAGACAGGCGTCCACGATCGTGATCACCCTCTCCGCGTCATCGGGCTCGACTGTCTTTGAGAGGCGCATCCGTGCGCTCGCCTCGCCGAGGCGGATCAACGCCTCGAGTTGCCGGGCCGTCACCGGCACCGGCTTGTTATCGTCGGCGAGGTCGCGGAGCCTGAGGTAGTATTTGATGAGCATCTCCTTCGCGCCGTCGGTGATGAGGGGCGTCACGTGCCTCTTTGCGTAGGCGATATATTTCCGGAGGAGTTCGGGTACGATCGGCGGTTCCACCACCGTGCTCTCGCTCTCCAGCAGGTCGGCGTGCTCCTCCGGGAGGGGCCCCTCCTGTTTCTGCATGATCAGTTCCCCGACCCTGTGTGCCGAGATAATGTGCTTTGCGATCGCCGTGTCCCGCGTGTGGTCGGGTTTGTCCGTCATGATGAAGATGAGATCGAAACGGGAGAGGAGCGAAGGCGGCATGTTGATCTGCTCGGCGATAGGGACGAAGGCGTCGAACCGTCCGAGTTTCGGGTTTGCGGCGCCGAGGAGTGCGCAGCGGGAGCGGAGCGTCGCCGTGATCCCGGCCTTTGCGACCGAAATACTCTGCTGCTCCATCGCCTCGTGGAGGGCCGACCTGTCCTCCTTCTGCATCTTGTCCATCTCGTCCACCGCGGCGATCCCCATGTCCGCGAGGACGAGAGCGCCCGCCTCCAGGGTCCAGCTCCCGTCGCCGAAGTCGTCCTTCACCGCCGTCGCCGTCAGGCCTGCGGAAGTCGAGGACTTGCCCGACGTGTACACGCCCCGCGGCGAGATCTGCACGACGTACCTGAGCATCTGAGACTTCGCAATACCGGGGTCGCCGACCAGGAGGACGTGGATGTCGCCCCGGAGACGGGAACCGTCAGGCAGGTCCTTCGCAACTCCCCCGAAGAGTTGGAAGGCGATCGCCTCCTTCACCTCGGTGTTCCCGTAGATCGAGGGGGCGATCGAACCGGTGATCTTCCCGTACAGGTCAGGGTCGTGCGAGAGTTCAAGGATCTCGTCCTCGTCCTCGTCGGAGATGTTCACCTCCTCGAACTCCCTCTCCGGCGCCTCGATCGAGGAGCACTCCAGGTAGATATCGAAGAGAGTGGACTTCGTCCCGTAGTTCACACGCTGTTTCGAGCGGAGGATGCCGTTGAGGACCACCCTGTCGCCGGGTGCGATCGCGCCCGTGAGGTCGTCGGCCACCTCGACGTCGAGGGTCTGGGGACGCTCGCCGCCCCGCAGACCTTCGGGCGACTCCTGGATACGCACCTTCTGCGAGTCCACGTACCGCGACTTTGCCTGGAGGAGTTTCAGTTTGCGCCTGTTGCACTCGGGGTTCGGGCACTCCTCCGGTTCCTCGAAGTTCCCGTAGCCCTGCCGCACTGTCGTCGTGGAACTGCACCCCGGACACTGGAAGACCGCCTCGACGATCCGCGGCCGCACCTCCGTCGTCTTCCTGATGATCCCCTTCACCGAGACGAAACGGTTGATGTGAGAGGCCCTGATGTCCCTGATGCCGGTGACACGCTCAATGTGGTGGAAGCGGACATTGACCCGCCCTGCCTTCTCCTCGCCGATGGCGGTGATCTGGCGGAGTGCGTCCCTTATGTCGCCGATCGCCTTGCCCGGACGCTCGATCACCTCGTCCGCAAGGCGCAGGCCGGATTTACCTGAAGCCTGCAGTGTCCGGTAGTCGATGTACAGGGAGCGCTTGAAGGGGAACTCCCTCTCGATCTCGGCGAGTTCTCGCCGGCAGTACCGGGAGAGGAAGTTTACCCACTCCCCCACCACATCGGTGACCTCGTCTCCCATCTCTAATACTCCCGTACGAAGAGTTTGATGATCCCGGCCCGGAGTTCGACGATCTCGCCCTCGTTCTTGAGCATCTTGATCGTCGCATCGACCTTCTCCTTTGCAAAGCCCTGCCTGATCATCTCCTCGACCACCTGCTCGACATTTGCGGAACCGTCGTCGCCGCCGATGTCCCTGATGACCTCCTTCACTGTCCTGATGATGTCCCGCTGCTTCTTCGAGATCCCGGTCGTCCACTTGTCGATATCGAAAGTGCCCGACTCGGCGTCATAGGCGACCTGACGGAGACAGGTGTCCACGATCTTGATCACCCGCTGTGCATCTTCCATGTCCACCGTCGGCGAGAGACGGATCCGTGCACTCGCCTCGCCGAGGCGGACGAGGGCTTCAAGTTGCCGTGCGGTCACCGGCACCGGTTTGTTGTTGTCCGCCAGGTTCCGCAGCTGGAGGTAGTAGTCCCGCAGGGCGTCCCGCGCCTCGGGGACGATCGTCGGGAAGCAGGTCCGCTTGGCGTACGCGATGTACTTGCGGAAGAGGAGGGGCTCGATGTCCGGTGTCACCGGCTTGAGTTGTTGCTGGATATAGGCGTCGTCCACGCCTTCAACCGGCATCCGCCTCTTCTTCTCGATCAGTTCGCCGACGGCGTGGGACTTGAGGATGTGCTCCGCGATCGCCATGTCGCGGGCCGAGTCGGGCTTGTCCGTCATGATGA
Organism: uncultured Methanofollis sp.; assembly: GCF_937919355.1. Classification (GTDB taxonomy): domain Archaea; phylum Halobacteriota; class Methanomicrobia; order Methanomicrobiales; family Methanofollaceae; genus Methanofollis. The sequence continues at coordinate 12,609 of NZ_CALFSA010000056.1, forward strand.
AGATGAGGTCGAAACGGGAGAGGAGGGAGGGCGGCATGTTGATCTGCTCGCCGATGGGTGAATACTCGTCGAAACGACCCATCTTTGGGTTTGCGGCGCCGAGGAGTGCGCAGCGGGAACGGAGCGTAGCGGTGATGCCCGCTTTCGCAATCGACACGGTTTGCTGCTCCATCGCTTCGTGGAGGGCCGACCTGTCCTCCTTGTCCATCTTGTCCAGTTCATCGACAGCCGCCATGCCCATATCTGCAAGGACGAGGGCGCCGGCTTCCAGCGTCCAGCGGCCGTCGCCGAACTCGTCCTTCACCGCCGTCGCCGTGAGGCCCGCAGAGGTCGAGGACTTGCCCGAGGTGTAGATGCCGCGGGGGGAGAGTTGCACGATATACCTGAGGAGCTGGGACTTTGCGATACCCGGGTCGCCGACCAGGAGGACATGGATGTCGCCGCGGAGGCGGGAACCGTCGGGCATCTCCTTCGGGATACCGCCGAAGAGCTGGAGGGCGACAGCCTCCTTCACGTCCGTGTTCCCGTAGATCGTCGGGGCGATGGAGCGTGCGATCTTCGAGTAGATCTTCGGGTCCTTCGAAAGTTCATGGATCGCCTCCTCGTCTTCCTCGGTGATATTCACCTCCTCGAACTCCTTCTCGGCCACCTCGATCGCGTTGCACTCCAGGTAGATGTCGAAGAGGGTGGACTTCGTGCCTGCGTTGATCCGCTGGAAAGACCTGAGGATGCCGGTGATCACCACCCTGTCGCCGGGTGCGGAACCACCTGTCAGGTCGTCGGTCACGTCCACGTCTATGGTCTGCGGCTGTTCGCCACCGCGGAGGCCCTCCGGGGACTCCTGGATACGCAATTTCTGGGCGTCCACGAACTCGGATTTCTCGGGCACGAGTTCGAGGGGCGTCTTCTTCTGGCAATTGGCGCAGACCCTGAAGGGGTCCTGGAACCTGCCGTAGGTCTGGGAGTACGGCGGGGTGAACTGGCCGCACTCCAGGCATTTGAAGACCGCGGAGACGATCCTCGGCCTGACCTCGGTCGTCTTCCTGAGTATCCCCTCCACGGCGACGAAGGTGTTGATCTGGTTTGCCCTGATGTCCCTGATCTTCGTCTTTCTGGTGAGGTTCGTGAACCTGACATGAACGATGCGTCTGTCCTTCTCCTCGATGATGCCGAGGCGGACGAGGGCGTCCTTGACGTCGTTCATCACCTTTTCAGGGCGCTCGATGAGTTCGTCGGCGAGGGCGAGGCCGCGCCTGCCGAATGCTTCGAGGTTCCTGTAATCGATGTAAAAGGAGCGTTTGTGGGGGAACTCCTTCGAGAGTTCGACCCGCTCTTTCCGGTTATACTGCCGCTTGAGGAATGTCTCCCAGTCGCTGACGACGTCGGTCACTTCAGTTTTCTGGCGGGGTGACATCGGTATCATATATGGGGGGCCTCCTCCATCAAGGTGGCTGTCCGGGTTTGAATGACGTTTTATCCGTTCTTCTGTACGGCAAGAACAAAGAGGGCGATCAGTGCCTCCATCTGGATGGAGGCGTCTGCTCCTTCGGAGATCCTGAAGTCGGCCTCGCCGAGGTGGTCGATGAAGGCGACCTTGAGGGGGGTTGCCATGTCAGAACGGACGACTTCCCTGAAGCACTGGTTGATCAGTTCGTTCGGGGCTATTCCCCGGTCGCGCATGAGGCGGTGGAGCGCCCCTTCGGCGGCGGGGAAGTCGCCCTGTATCGAGAGGTCGAGGAGTCCCCTGATCTCGTCGGGCCGTGCCGTCGAAGTCGTCTCATAGATCATGCCGGCGCCGATATCGTGCGAGATGATCGCCGCACCCTGCAGGGCGTTGAGAGCCTTTCTCATGTCGCCTTCGGCGATATAGACGATCGCCTGTACTGCGTCGTCGCTGAGGGTCAGGCCCTCGGTCACGGCGACTCTCCGCACCTGCTCAGCGACTGCCGCCTCGTCGAGGGGCCTGAAACGGTAGATGGCGCACCGGCTCTGGATGGGGTCGATGATCTTCGATGAGTAGTTGCAGGAGAGTATGAACCGGCAGGTCTGGGCGTAGTTTTCCATGGTCCGCCTGAGTGCGGCCTGGGCGTCGGTCGTGAGGGCGTCGGCCTCGTCCAGGAAGAGGATCTTGAAGGTTGCGCCGCCGAGCGGGGAGGTCCGGGCGAAACCCTTGATCTGGTTCCTGACCACGTCGATCCCGCGCTCGTCCGAGGCGTTCATCTCCCTGAAGTTCATCTGCCAGGTCTCGCCGAAGAATTCTTTGGCAAGGGCTACGGCGGCGGTGGTCTTGCCGACGCCGGCAGGACCTGTGAAGAGGAGATGGGGGAGAGTGCCGCTCTTCACGTATGACCGGAGACGCTCGACGATCTCCGGGTGTCCTACCATGTCCGCAAGTTTTTGCGGCCGGTATTTCTCGATCCAGATGGTGTTGTTGCCCTCCATCACAGAGTGATTGTTTCTCCAGACATGAATATGCTGTCATCCTGATCTTTATGTGACCGGGGGGTACAACTTTACGGTATGAATGCGCCGAATGGTCGGGTTGCCAGTCTTGCGGCGGCAGTCAGACTGTTTGCCGGGGAGATGGTGCGGACGACGGTCTTTGACGGCGAGACCTTCCTTTCACCGACCGGTGCGCGCGGGCGGCGTGTCTTCTTCACGGGCGCCCTGACAGCGGTCAGGGCCGCCGGAGGCCGGGTCACCGCCCGCGTCGCCGACCCGACAGGCACGGTCACGGTCTCCACCGGGTGGCGCGGCGAGGCGGCCGATTCCTTACGTTCTATCGAGCCCCCGGCATTTGTCGCGGTGAGCGGGACCCTCGCTGTCTCCGGTGGCGAGGCCGTCGTGGTGCCCGAGGCGGTGGTGCGGGTGGAAAAACCGGTGCGGGACCTCTGGGTGCTGCGGACGGCCGACCTCACCCTCGGGCGGATCGAGGCGCTCGCCGCTGCCGACGGCGACGCCGGGGAGATCGCCGGTATGGCCGGGATGGTCAGGACGGCACTTTCAAGCGTGCCCGAGGGACCGGCCGGCGGTGCGGCGGCCCTTGACGCCCGCTCTCTTCTCATATCCCTCCTTGAAGAGTGTCCAGGTCGCCGGACTGCCGAGGAGGACCTCTTTGCCCGCGCCGGGGAGAGGGGCGTCGGGAGGGCGGCGGCCGAAGCGGCCCTCGGCGCACTGCTCGAAGAGGGAGAGTGCTATACTCCCTCGGCCGGGCAGGTGAGGCTGATCTGATGCACCCGGAGTTCCTCCCCGGGGTCCCGGCCCTCCTGATGGAGAATACGATGCGTGTGCTCGTCGTCGCCGACCTCCACTTCGGGATCGAGTCCGGCCTTGCCCGTGCAGGGGTGCACGTGCAGAGCAGGAGCAGGGAGAGGGCGGCGCGGGTCGCCGACGCCATCAGGGAGACAGACCCCGACCTCCTCCTCCTCCTCGGCGACGTGAAGCACATGGTGCCCATAACAAGCAGGCAGGAGTACGACGAACTCCCGGCCCTCCTCGACTCCTTCAGGGCTCTGACGGAGGTGAAGGTGATGCCCGGCAATCATGACGGCGGGATCGCACGTTTCCTCAAGGACGGTGAACTCCTCCCTGCAACAGGAATCCGTATCGACGGGGTCGGCTACCTCCACGGCCATACGAATCCCGACCCCGACCTTGCCGGGGGCCTCCTCGTCATCGGCCACCTCCACCCGGTCGTCTCTCTCTCTGACGAGGTGGGGTGTTCCCTGCGGGCAGAACCCGCCTACCTGTACTCGCCTCTCACTGGCGAGGGCCGGGGAGACGGGACCCGCCTCCTCGCCGTCCCGGCTGCCTGCGAGTTTTCCGGGGGTGTGGACGTGCTCGAACTGAGAGAGAGCGGGCTTGGTCCGCTCGTGCGGTGTATCGACGAAGACGATGCCGAGGTGTGGCTGCGTGACGGGACCTACATCGGGACCCTTGCAGAGATCAGGGAACAGCGCGGCGCGTGACCTCCTCGACCCGCGGGTGCGGGCGCTCATCGACGAGCGGGGTTTCGAGGAACTTTCCGAGGCGCAGGAACTGGCGATCCCGCACCTCCTCGCCGGCGACCATCTGGTCCTCATCGCCCCCACCGGCACCGGCAAGACGGAGAGTGCTATGTTCCCGGTCTTCAACGCCCTGCTCAAAGAGGGCGGACCCGGCATCAGGGCGCTGTACATCACGCCCCTGCGCGCCCTCAACCGCGACATCCTGGAGCGCCTCCAGTGGTGGTGCAAGAGGCTCGGCCTCACCGTCGGGGTGCGGCACGGCGACACGCCCCAGAATGTCCGCCGCCAGCAGGCCCTCTCGCCGCCCGACCTCCTGATCACGACCCCGGAGACGGTGCAGGCCCTCTTCATGGGCAGGAGGCTGCGGCAGCACCTCACACATGTCGGCCACGTTATCGTCGACGAGATCCACGAACTTGCCGGGAGCAAGCGCGGCGCTCAACTCGCCGTCGCCCTCGAAAGGATACAGGAGTACGCCGGGGAGTTCCAGAGGATCGGTCTCTCGGCGACGGTCGGCAACCCGGAGGATATCGGCCGCTACCTCTGCGGCGCCCGCCCCTTCACCCTCGTCGAGGTGCCGGTCGCAAAGCAACTCGACCTCTCGGTCCGCTTCTGCGGCGGCGATTTTCCGAAACAGGCGGCCTGTGTGAGCGAGATGATCGACGCCGAAACTTCTTCTCTCGTCTTCGTGAACACCCGCGTCACCGCCGAGGCGCTCGGCCACGCCCTGTTGGAGAGGGGCGATGTCGAGGTCCACCATGGTTCCCTCTCGAAGGAGGTGCGGGTCGACGCCGAGGACAGGTTCAGGGCAGGCGCGGTGCGGAGCCTCATCTGCACCTCTTCGATGGAACTCGGCATCGATATCGGGCACATCGCCCATGTGGTCCAGTTCGGCAGCCCCCGCGAGGTGGCCCGTCTCGTCCAGAGGGTCGGGAGGGCCGGTCACCAGTTGTACGCCGTCTCGCGGGGGACGGTGCTTGCGACCGGTTTCGACGACCTCCTCGAGTCTCTCGTGATCATGCGTCGGGCGCGGGAGGGGGAGGTCGAGGAGGTCGCACCCTACCTCAATGCCGCCGACGTCTGCGCCAATGCCGTTGCCGCCCTTGCAGTGGAGTACGGCGAGGTCGCGGTGGAGAAAGTCCGCACCATCTTTGAACGCTCCGGGTGTTTCGAAGACGTCGGCACGCTCCTCGACGCCGTCTGCACACAACTTGAAGGATACCGGCTGATCAGGCTGGACGGGGAGGGGAAGGCCCGCCGGATCATCACCACTTCCCGTGCCCGGCGGTACCTCTCCGCGAACCTCTCGATGATCCATGACGAGAGGAAGGTGCCGGTCTACGACATGGTCGCCAGGCGGACGGTCGGGACACTGGACGAGTCCTTTGTCGTCGGTTTCGTCCACACGGGTGCGGTCTTCATTACGCAGGGGCAGTTGTGGCGGGTGCTCGACTTCGAGGACGGCCGCCTTACCGTCGAACCGGCGCGGGAAGCGAAAGGCGAACTTCCCTCATGGGAGGGTGAGCAGATCCCTGTCCCCTATGCCGTGGCAGACGAGGTCGGTCGCCTGCGCCGGACGCGCGACCTCGCCGCCTACACCGACGACGGGGAGGCGCTCGCCTTCGCCGCCGCCTATTTCCGGGAGATGGACCGGAACAGGACGCCGGTGCCGACCGACCGCCTGATCACCCTGGAGAACTCGGACGAGGGCGTCGTCTGCAACATCTGCGCCGGCCACCGTGCGAACGAGGCGATTGCGCGGGTGCTCTCCGTCCTGATCTCGGCACGCTACGGCACGACGGTCGGCATCGAGAGCGGGGCTTACAGGGCGATGCTCAGGCTCCCGAAGGCCGTCCGGGCGGCCGAGGTGCGGGAGTTCCTCGTCACCACCGACCCGGCGCATATTGGCGGCATCCTCCGCCTCGCCCTCCGTCGGACCGCACTCTTCAAGTGGAAACTCGTGCAGGTCGCAAAGAAGTTCGGGGCGATCGACGCCGACGCCGACTACGAGAAGATCAGTCTCCATCGCCTCCTTGAGTCCTTCGAGGGGACGGTCGTTGCCGACGAAGCGTACAACGAACTCTTCCGGTCTATCATGGACGTGGAAGGGGCGCAGAAGGTCTTCGCCGCGGTGCAGGCCGGCGAGGTTGACCTCCACATCGGCCCCCTCTCCGTCCTCGGCGCCGACGGCCTCTCATCGTCTCGCGACATGGTCCCGCCGCCGACCGCGGACCAGGCGGTGATCTCAACCCTGAAACGCCGCCTTGCCGGTGACCGGGTGGTCCTCTTCTGCATGCACTGCAGGAAGTGGACGAGCCGGACCCACGTTGAACGGGTGCCCGACCGCCCGCAGTGCCCCCTCTGTTCTGCACGCCTCATCGCCGCCCTCAAGCCCTGGGAGGAGGAGCAGATCGGGCAGATCAAGAAGAAGAAAAAGAGTGCCGAAGACCGGTCGGTCGAGGCGCGGGCCCTGCGGAACGCCAATCTTGTGCTCAGTTACGGGAAACCAGCGGTGATCGCCCTTGCCGCGCGGGGCGTTGGCCCGGAGACCGCTGCACGGGTCCTTGGAAAGAGCAGGGACGAGGACGGGATGTACAGGGAGATCCTGAAGGCGGAGAGGAACTATGTCCTGACCCGCCGGTTCTGGTGAGGTGGCGTGGGTGAGGTCCTCGCACTCTCCGACAGATGTGTCATTCTGATCGTGGAGTGAGGGGGTCCGTTGTTACACCAGACCGGGGAGCGCCGATCCACTGCCTTCTCCTCACTCTCCGCTGGGGGACTACGCCCTCGTCCTCGAAAGCATCCGATTCATGGCACATCGAAGATGTGCCTGAACAGGAAAATCTTCGATTTTCGGCTCTGTAAAAATCCTGTTTTGGAGTGCATCTGCCGGGGGGCTGCCTTGAAGACTCCGTCTTCTCGACTCCCTCTGGTCGTCACTCGAAAACTTCACGGTCAACGGCAAATCTTCGATTTTCCTGTATTTCTCATGCTCGCTATCGCTCGCACCCTGCCATTAGGATAGGGGGTGGAGGGCAGCCCCCTCTTCAAAATGCAGGGATTACTCATTTAAAGTCCAATCCAGATCGGAAGAGCGTC
>NZ_CALFSA010000057.1 GCF_937919355.1 uncultured Methanofollis sp.
GCCTCTGCCTCCACCTCTTCGGCGACCACGTCGCCCTCCTCCAGGAAGCGATCGCGGAGTTCCGGGAGACCGGCAGGTTCGAGCCCGACCACCTCCCCGTCGCCCTCCTCACCGTCTACCTCTCCCTCATCGCCGGCGCAAGCCTCGGGCCTGAAGTGGCCGCCATCGACCTCGGCGGCGGCATGGGCACCGCCGCCGGCGACCGCCTGCGGGGCATGGCGAAACGGGTCCGCGACCTCGCGACGGCCGGCATCCTCGGGAGCCTCGTGGGGTTCGGCGTCTACGTCCTCCTCACCGGCCCTGCCGGCGCCCTCTACCCCGTCCCCCCGTACGCCTTCGCCCTCCTCGACCTCGTCTCCGCCGCCGCCCTCGGCCTCCTCGGCGGCGCCGCCGGCGTTGCCTTCATCGCCGCCTACCACGTCCTCCACCGTCTCTTCTCCCCCCTCGCCGGCCGCCACCTCCTCAGGGGCGTGATCGGCGGTGTCGGCCTCGGGATCCTCGGGACCATCGCCCCCGTCGTCCTCTTCTCCGGCCAGACCGAGTTCAGGGAAGTCCTCGCCGGCGGTGCGGCGATGGGCGGACTCATGCTCCTCGCCCTCGTCGGCGTCAAGATCCTCGCCAGCACCTGGTGCATGGCCACCGTCTTCAAGGGCGGCCCCGTCTTCCCCCTCTTCTTCGCCGGCGGCACCCTCGGCATGGCCGTAAACCTCCTCGTCCCCGCCGTCCCCCTCGCCATCGCCGTCCCCGCCGCCATGGCCGGCATGACCGTCGCCGTGCTGAAGGCGCCCTGGGTGGTCGTCCTCCTCGTGGCGATGGTCGTCCTCCAGTGGACAGTCGTCCCGGCCGTCGCCGTCGCCACCGTCGCCGGGTACCTCACGACACGGTGGGCGGTGCTCGTCGAGACAGGGTGAGGCGGACCGACAGGCACACGGAGATACATTTTAATCCCGGCCCCTGTATCCACTTCCCCATGGCCGACCCGGGGAGAGCGCTGGCATATCTCTTCATGGCCCTCGCGCTCCTGACCGTCCCCGCTTCCGCCGGGCCCCAGGTCCTCGCCGGCACGATCGAGAACGATGCCGTCGCCGTCTACAGTCTCCCCGGCCTTGAGGCCGGCGAGACCCTCACCGTCGCCATGAACCGGACCTCGGGAAACCTCGACCCCTTCCTCGCCATCGGCGGCCCCGAAGTGCTGGAGGAAGAGTTCAGGGAGAGATACGACCGGACAGTCGAGACCGCCCTCGCCCATGCCACCGACCCCCTCGTCGCCATCCCCGCGATCGCCGACGACCTCTTCTATGCGTGGGACGACGACAGCGGCACAGGCTATGCCGCCGCCCTCACCTGGACTGTCCCGGAGAGCGGCGACTACGTCCTCCTCGCCGCCGGGACCCCCATGGAAGACACCTCGGGCGACTATGAGGTCACCCTCGACGTCACCCCCCCGCGGCGGGAGGGCGGGGTCGCCGTCCCTGACAGGCTGACCGGCCGCGTCGGCGTCGCCGAAGTGACCGGCACACTCACGGCGAACAGGACCTCGACCTTCTTCACCCTCGCCGACCTCTTCCCCGGCGACACCGTCTACGCGTATATCGAGACGACCGGCGGCGACCTCGCCCCCGCCCCCGCCCTCGTCCTCGCCGACTACGGCGACAAACCCGTCAGGAGCGCCAACCTCCTTGCGCCCGCAAAGAACGCCTCCCTCCAGTACACCGCAGACTCGGAGACGCGGGGGAGCAGACTGACCGTCTCCCGCAACCCCGCCGCCGACCCCGCGGCGGAGAGCAGTTACCGCCTCCTCGTCGGCCTCAACGAACCCGCCGTCCTCGCCGGCACCGCCGGACCCGGCGGCAGGACCGTCATACTCCCGCCCATCGTCGTAAAAGCCGCCGTCGAACTGGACCAGATCACCGACGTCGACCAGAAGAGCGAGAACTACGGCGTCGTCGCAAACCTCATGTTCACCTGGAAAGACCCCGCCCTCGCCTTCAGCCCCGACACCTGCCACTGTCCCTACAAGATCTACCGGAGCGTCGAAGACTTCGTCAAGGCCGAAGGGACGCGGTGGCCCGAATTTTCCATCAACAACCAGCAGGGGAACCGCTGGACCCAGAACAGGCTCGTCCAGGTCTTCCCCGACGGTACGGCCACCTACTTCGAGCGCTTCTGGGTGACCCTCCAGGCCCCTGAGTTCGATTTCCGGGCCTTCCCCTTCGACACCCAGCACTTCTTCCTCAGGGTCGACGCCCTGTACCCCGAGGAATACTTCGTCTACGCCGACTGGGAAGGGCGGACCGTCGTCGGCACGCAACTCGGCGAGGAGGAGTGGTACATCACGCGGTACTGGACCAACGTCACCTCCACGCGGATCGAGAACACCTTCTCCCGGTTCTCCTTCGACTTCGAGGCACAGCGCCACCTCACCTACTACATCTTCCGGATCTTCGCCCCGGTCCTCATCCTGATCCTCCTCGCCTGGGTGACCTTCCTGCTCAGGGACTACGGGAAGAGGGCCGACGTGGCGAGCGCCAACCTCCTCCTCTTCATCGCCTTCAACTTCACGATCGCAGGCGACCTGCCGCGCCTCGGCTACCGCACCTTCCTGGACTCGGTCATGATCACCACCTTCATTGTCAGCGGCCTCGTCGTGATCTACAACCTCTACCTGAAATGGCTCGCCACCCTCGAGCAGAAGGAGACCGCCGAGAAGATCGACAGGGTGATGGTCTGGTTCTACCCCTTCGCCTACCTCATCGGCCTCGTGGTCATGATCTGGATCGCCCCGTGACCGCGGGGAGATTCCGGGATATCGCCCGTGCGCCGTCGCCGCCCGGGGATAGACTTTATACCGCGGCAAGCGTCCAGGGAGTGTGATCCGCACACGGTGCGGAGGGACGAAAGGCCGTGAGAGACACGTCAGAACCCCCTGCGGGCGTGCCCTGGCACTCCCTGTCCATCGAGGACGTCCACACGCGACTCGGCACCAGCGGCCGCGGCCTCTCGCGGGAGGAAGTCGCCCGACGGCAGGAACGCGACGGCCCGAACGCCCTGCCCGCGGCGAGGCCCCCCGGAATCTCCGGGATAGTCCTCCACCAGGTGAAAAGCCCTCTCATCTATATCCTCCTCATCGCCGGGGTCATCTCCGTGCTGATCGGCGACATCAAGGACGCCGCGTTCATCATCCTCGTCGTCGTCATCAATGCCGTCATCGGGGCGGTCCAGGAGTGGAAGGCCGAACAGAGCGCCCTGGAACTCCAGGGTCTCCTCCGGGTGACCGCCCGCGTCCGGCGGGACGACCGCTGGCAGACCGTCCCTGCCGAGGAACTCGTCGTCGGCGACCTCGTACTCATGGACACGGGCAACCGCGTCCCCGCCGACATCAGGCTCCTGCACGCGGCCAACCTGACCGTCGACGAGTCTCTCCTCACCGGCGAGTCGGCGGCGGTTCAGAAAGCCGTCGGTGTCCTGGACGAAGACACCCCGGTGAGCGACCGGACCAACATGGCCTATGCGGGGAGCACTGTCGTGACAGGCCGCGGCTGCGGAGCGGTGACCGGGACCGGCACCGTGACCGAGGTGGGGTCGATCGCCCGTGCCGTCTCCGGGACCGAATCGGCAAAGCCGCCGCTCCTGATCAGGATGGAAGATTTCTCCCGGAAGGTTGGCCTCCTGATCGTCGCCGCAAGCCTCGTGATGGCCCTCGCCGCCCTTTCGAGGGGCGTCCCGCCGGTGGAGGTCTTCTTCCTGGCCGTCGCCCTGGTGGTCGCGGCCATCCCCGAGGGCCTCCCCGTGGCCATCACCGTCGCTCTCTCCATCGCCTCATCCCGGATGGCCCGGCGCAACGTCATTGTGCGCAAACTTGCCGCCGTCGAGAGTCTGGGGAGTTGCACCACCATCGCCACCGACAAGACCGGGACCCTGACCGTCAACGAGCAGACCGCACGGGTCGTCGTCGTCCCGCCGGGCGAGCGGGTCGAGGCGAGCGGCGCCGGTTACACCCCGGACGGTGCGGTGCCCCCCCTCCCCCCGGCCCTCGCCGCCGCCGTGCGGCACCTCGCCCGGACCGCGGTGATCTGCAACGGAGGCTCTCTCTACCAGGAAGACGGCCGCTGGGTGCACTATGGCGATGCGATGGACGTGGCACTCCTCACCCTGGCGTACAAGACCGGACTCGACCCGGACAGGGTCAGGAACTCCGTCCGGGTGGTCGCCGAGGTCCCTTTCGAATCCGAGCGCATGTATGCCGCGGTCTATTATCGTGACATCGGGGACACCGCCGACACCCGTCCCGGCGTCGCCGTGAAAGGGGCGCTGGAGGTGGTCCTCCCGTACTGCGCCACCATGACCACGGCCGACGGGCCTGTCCCCCTCGACGCCGCCACCGTCGACGAGTCGTTCGGGTGGTTGATGGAGAACGGGTATCGCGTCCTGGCCGTGGCCGACGGCCGGGTCCCGTCGCCGCCGGAGGGTGCGCCCGACCTCCCGGCCGCGGCCCCGTCCCTCTCCCTCCTCGGCCTTGTCGGGTTCATCGACCCCCTCAGACCCGACGTGAAGGAGGCAGTCGGTGTGGCCCACGGTGCCGGCATCGACGTGGTGATGATCACCGGCGACCATCCCCGGACCGCGCTCGCCATCGCCCGCGACCTCGATATCGCCCGGTCTGAGGACGAGGTGATGACAGGCCGGCAGATGGACGAGATGGGAGGCCCCGGATCCCCGTCGGTCGCCGCCGCCATCGGTCGCACCCGCGTCTTCGCCCGCGTGAGTCCTGTCCAGAAGATGGAGATCGTGGACGCTCTCGTCGGCCGCGGCCACTTCGTTGCCGTCACCGGCGACGGCGTCAACGACGCCCCGGCCCTCAGGCGGGCGAACATCGGGGTGGCCATGGGGTCGGGGACAGACGTTGCGAAGGACACCGCCGCCCTGATCGTCACCGACGACACTTTCTCCTCCATCGTCGCCGGGGTCGAGGAGGGGCGGTTCGCCTACGACAACATACGGAAAGTGACCTACCTCCTCATCTCCGCCGGCCTCTCCGAGGTGGTCCTCTTCATCCTGGCCCTCCTTGCCGGCCTGCCCATCCCCCTCCTTGCCGTGCAACTGCTGTGGCTGAACCTTGTCACGAACGGCATCCAGGGGGTCGCCCTCGCCTTCGAGGCCGGCGAGGAAGGTGCGATGCAGAGGAGGCCGCGTGACCCTGCAGAAGGCATTTTCAACGGCCTGATGGTGAGGGAGACCCTCCTCTCCGGCATGACCGTCGGTGTCGCGGCGTTCTCCGCCTTCTGGTGGTTGACCGCCAGCGGCGTCGAGGAGACGATGGCCCGGAACCTGCTCCTCCTCCTGATGGTCCTCTTCGGGAACTTCCATGCCTTCAACTGCCGTTCCGAGTACCGCTCTCTCTTCAGGGTCCCGCTCCGGGACAACACGGTGCTGGTCCTCGGCGTGGTCCTGATGCAGGGCCTGCACATCCTCTCCCTCCACGTCCCCGTGATGCAGGACCTCCTCGGCCTTGCGCCGGTGACCCTGGAGCAGTGGTCTGCCTGCCTTGCCGTCGCCGCCGTCGTCGTCGTGATGGAAGCGTTCAAGTTTTTCCGGAGGGGGAACGAGACATGACCGCCGGCAGGGTGTGCCGGGCGAAAAAAAGTTTCACGCCGGCGGAGAGGGCAGGCTTTCCTCCCCCCTCGGGATTTTTAGCCAAAATCCCATTGTCTTCTTGACTTTCTAAGGCCACCAGCGATTTTTCTAACCTTCTTGAAGTCTTTGACGCTCGTTAAAACCTACGAGCAATGGAAACTCAGAACTTTGCCTGCTTTGGATATCTTTGATATAGAGGTTATCCCAAAACATCACTTTGTTGGTGAACGAAGGGTAGATAGATAAATCGGCAACTGTTCTTAAAATCCGATGGATTTTTGGGCCATGCTCCCTGTAAATACTCCAAGAAAACCTATACTCAACCAGTGCGATGATACCCTTTGTGGATATCTTTGTGCGAAACACGCTTACAGTGTTCTAATACAGAGCACGGCATATGTCTTTTTTGTCTCATAGACGGCATGTGTGCTCTGTTTTGTATTGTAGTGCTCTACAAATACGGTATAGTCACTAAGACTTACAAAAATTGTAAATAACTGTCTATACCGTGATTACAGAGAGTCTATACAGACTCTCAATGTTTCGAGATGACTTCTATGACTCAAGAAACAATCAACACGGCAAACGGTACCTCTACCGAAGGTACCGATGTAGAGACTATCGAACTCAAGGTATTTACCACTTCTCAAATCGCTGATCACGACATGCTAAGACTCTCAACTGATTTTTCTCATCATTTTCAGGAGATCATCGGAGAGGACTACCGAGATACGGTTCAACTTGTTGATCTGATGGATATCATGAGGGAACATAATCTTCATAACCACGATCGATTCATCGGGGTTCACCAGTTCGTACTCAAGTCAGTATTATTCTTGGAGAACGGAAAAAAAGCGGAAAATTTCCTGAAGCCCTTGATTGCGGTCGATACCGCAAAAA
>NZ_CALFSA010000058.1 GCF_937919355.1 uncultured Methanofollis sp.
GCGAAAGCCCCAAATACCGACTCCGCCCTCCCTCCTCCTATGGACGTCTCCCCCGTCATCCTCGAAGAGATCCGCCACCGCCAGGCCGCGGTCGAGAGGACATACTCCCCCCATGCCGCACAGAACGCCTCCGCCATCAGGAAGAAGGGCGCGAAACCCGAAGAACCCGTCATCCGCCCGCCCTTCTCCCGCGACGCCGACCGCATCCTCCACTCCCGCGCCTACACCCGCTACATCGACAAGACCCAGGTCTTCTCCCTCATCGAGAACGACCACATCACCCACCGCGTCCTCCACGTGCAACTCGTCTCCAAGATCGGGCGCACCATCGGCCGGGCCCTCGGCCTCAACGAAGACCTGATCGAGGCGGTCGCCCTCGGCCACGACATCGGGCACGTCCCCTTCGGGCACACGGGAGAGGAGTGCCTCGACGGGATCTGCCGGCGGGAGGGGGTCGGCGCCTTCAGGCACAATGTGCAGAGCGTCCAGTTCCTCGACGTCATCGAAGACCTGGACCTCACCCTCCAGACCCTGGACGGCGTCCTCTGCCACGACGGCGAGAGGTTCGTCGGCCGCCTCGTCCCGGCAGGTCCCCTCACGGCGGCGTCCCTCAGATCGAAGTGCGAGAGGGTCAGCGGCGGGGCGTCCGTCCTCCCGTCGACGATGGAGGGGTGCGTCGTCAGGGTTGCAGACGTCATCGCCTATCTCGGCCGCGACCTCCAGGACGCGATCGAGGTCGGGTTGATCGAGCGGGACGACGAAGACCTGACGGCGATCTGCCGGGAGACCCTCGGGATCGACGACTACCGGACGATCAACTGGACGGTCATCGACACCCTCATCAAAGATATCATCACCGAGAGTTTCGGGAAGGAGGAGGTCGCCTTCTCCGACAACGCGGCCGAGGGGGTGAAACAGATGCAGAGGTTCAGCATCGACCACGTCTACAACCACCCGAGACTCACCTCCGAGAAGGAGAAGATCAGGGGGATGTTCACCGCCCTCTTCGAGCACTACTCCACCGACCTGGAGGAGGAGAGGAGGGACTCGCCCATCTACGCCGACTACCTCGACGCCCCCTGGGTCTCGCGGGAGTACAGGGAGACGGCGAGGGAGGAGGAGATGGTGCGGGACTTCATCGCCGGGATGACTGACCGCTACTTCTCGGAGAGTTTCCGGGCGGTCGTCCTGCCGGAGAGGGTCAGGGGGACGTACAGGAGGGAGGGGTGACCGGAACTATTTTAAGGAGGCGGCCGAGGGGAGTGTCTATGTCAACCAGACTGATGGACTACTTCAACAGGACCCCGCGGATCGGCGTCCTCGGTACCGCGAGCAAAGACGGGAAAGTGGATGTGGCAGTCTTCGAATCGCCGCAGATGATCGATGAGAAGACCGTCGTTGCAGTCCTTACAAAGAACCGCACCCTTGCAAACCTCCAGGAGAACCCGAACGCCGTCTACATGATCGTAAAACCGGCGGAGATGGGCATGATGGAGGGCTGGAAAGGGGTCAGGGTGTACATGAGGATGAAGGAGTGTGCGACGTCGGGGGCGACGCTGGACGCCTACAGGAAAGAGATCGCAGAGGTCGCGGGCGATGAGGTGGCGGCGATGATCCATGCCGCGGCGACCTTCGAGGTCGGCGAGGTGCGCCCCCTCGTCGATATGGGCCAGGGCTGGGAAAAATCCATCTGAACTTTTTTTTGCAGGGGGAGGACTCCCCTCTCACGCACCCCCGAGCACGCACCCGATGCAGATCGCAAGTTCGAGGACGATGATGCCGCCGACCTCGAGCCAGGCGACACCGTCGGGGAGAACGCCCATATCCCTCCAGACGACAAGGATCATGCCGGTCATGAGGAGGATGAGGGCGTTCATGCCGGCGTTGAGGAGGGAGCCGGCGGCGACGAGGCACGCTGTTGCGGCGACGCCGAGGGGGATGCCGGTCGTGGCGCCGAGGAGGAGGGGGGCGTTCTTCGGGGAGGGCGGGAAGATCATGGGATGGCGGGAGTGGGGGGAGATGGGATTTATAGGTTGTGGAAGGGGGCGCGGGGCAAAGGCGATATATACCGGGAAAGGCAGATGCGGCGATCTGTCGGGTACGAACAACAAATAAGAAACCCATTTAACCGAGCAAAAATAAGTATTCAGATAATTTAGCCGGATCTGGTGGATAGATGAAAATTGCGGTAATCGGTGGCGGGTATGTCGGCCTGGTCACGGCGGCGTGCTTTGCGCACCTGGGGCACGAGGTCTCGGTCGTCGAGGTCGATGCCGGCAAGGTCAGGGCAATCAATGCCGGAGAGCCCCCGATCTATGAGGAAGGGCTCGAAGAACTCCTCACGGTGCATGCGGGAAAGACCCTCGCGGCCGGGACGGGGTACGGGCCTGTTGCAGACGCAGACCTCTCCTTCATCTGCGTCGGGACGCCGCCGGCAGGGGACGGGAGTGCCGACCTCTCGTACATCACCGCGGCGTGCCGCTCCATCGGCGAGGCCCTTCGTAGCGGGAAGAAGACGCACACCGTCGTCGTGAAGAGCACCGTGCCGCCGGGGACGACCGAAAACCTCGTCGTCCCCACGGTCAGGGAGGCGTCGGGCCGGGACGACCTCGGCTTTGCCATGAACCCCGAGTTCCTCAGGGAAGGGAAGGCGGTGGACGACTTCCTCCACCCGGACAGGATCGTCATCGGAAGTGCCGACCCCGCGGCAAGGGAGAGTGTCGCCGCGGTGTACCGGGGCATCGACGCCCCGGTC
Source organism: uncultured Methanofollis sp. (assembly GCF_937919355.1). Taxonomy (GTDB): domain Archaea; phylum Halobacteriota; class Methanomicrobia; order Methanomicrobiales; family Methanofollaceae; genus Methanofollis. The sequence goes on from NZ_CALFSA010000058.1 coordinate 2,756, forward strand.
GTGCGGACAGGCACCACTGCCGCCGAGATGATCAAGTACGCCTCCAACGCCCTCCTCGCAACGAAGATATCCTACACGAACGAGATCGGGAACCTCTGCAAGCGTCTCGGCATCGACGTCTATGAAGTGATGCAGGGCGTGGGGCTCGACAAGAGGGTATCCCCCCACTTCCTCAACGCGGGCGCCGGTTTCGGCGGCAGTTGCTTCCCGAAGGACGTCGCCGCCCTCATCCACCTTGCGGAGAGGCAGGGCGAGGACCCGGTCCTCCTCCAGTCCGTGATGGAGGTGAACAGGCGGCAGCCGCTCAGGATGGTCGGCATCCTGAAGGAACGGGTCGGCGACCTGAACGGGAAAAGGATCGCGGTCCTCGGCCTCGCCTTCAAGGACGGCACCGACGATGTCAGGGAGTCGCGGGCGATCCCGGTCATCGAGGCCCTGCTGGAGGGAGGGGCGGCGGTCGCCGCCTACGACCCCCTTGCCGTCCCGAATATGCGCCGGGTCTTCCCGCAGATCGAGTACTGCGCCGGGGCTGCGGAGGCCCTCGCCGGTGCGGACGCCTGCCTGCTGATGACAGAGTGGCCTGAGTTCTCCTGTCTCGACGGGGAGTTCGACCTGATGAAGAGCCGCGTCGTCATCGAGGGGAGGAGAGTCCTCTCCTGCGACGGGAAGGAGGGCATATGCTGGTAAGACAGGGGCTGATCCCGGCGGCCGGGTCGGGGACGCGCCTCGGGCCTTTCACCAACGCGATCCCGAAAGAACTCCTCCCTGTCGGCGAGAAGGCCGTGATCGAGCACGTGGTCGAGGCGATGGCCGGGGCGGGCATCGAGGAGATCGCCATCGTCGTCTCGCCGCACAAGCACGGCCTCTCCGATTACCTCGGTTCGGGGAAGCGCTTCGGCGTGAACTGCACCTATGTCGTCCAGGACGAGCGCCTCGGTCTTGCGAACGCCGTCGCGGCGGGGGAGCACGTCATCGACGGCACCTTCGCCGTCGTCCTCGGCGACAACTTCTTCGCCCCCACGACCTTCCTCGCCGACCTCATCGCCTTCCACACCTCCCGGCATGCCGACGCCACCGTCGGCGTCGCCGAGGTGGCCGATGTCACTCGCCACGGGATCATCAGGCCCGACGGCGACCGTATCCTCGGTATGGTCGAGAAGCCCTCCCCCGAGGAGGCGCCGAGCCGCCTCGGGGCCATCGGCGCCTACGTCTTCGAGAAGAACATCTTCGACGCCATCAGGAAGACGGAACCCGGCTACAAGGGGGAGTACCAGCTCACCGACTCGATTGGACGGGAGATCGAGGAGGGGAAGAGGGTGCTGTACAGGCAGATCAACGGCATCCACATCGACGTCGGGACCCCGCATGATCTGATGCGGGCGAATGAGTGGTATTTGAAAAAGATGAAAGAGGAGTGAAAAGACAAATCCGGATCTTTCAAAGATCCTGGAATAAAAGACCTTTATCAGAAGAGAGCATAGTATGGAAGCGTGATCCGGGGACAAGGGAATATGGCCGGCAAAAAAAAATCAACGGCAGTGAAAATAATACTGACACTCGGGCTACTATTCCTTTTATTTACCAGAATCGATCCCCAGGAAGTTGTGCACATATTCTCTACAACCAATATGGTGTACTTCACCGTAGCGCTTGCTTTTGTGGTCATCCTCTATGTGCTGAGGGCATATAGATGGGACCAATTCCTTCTTTCAATAGGAGTATTCGTACCGTACATAAAAGTATTAAAAGTCTTAATTATCGGGACATTTTACGGCGTAATCACACCGGGAAAGATCGGGGAACTGGGACGCGTGTATCATCTGAAAGAAAAAAAAACACGGACAGCACCCACGATAATTATGGAAAAAATTCTCGATCTTATCGTGTTGGTTTCTCTCTGCATAATAACGATAATATCGATCTTCAAAAACCAGTGGTCCCTGATATATGTCCTGATTGCATGCATCACTATGACGGCATTACTTCTCTACGTATTTATCAATCCAAAAGTCGTTGGTCTCTTTGTACGATTGCTCCGACTCGATAAAGAGAGTACACAGGAATATTTTGCAAGCATCAATCAGATGACCAGAGATCCAAAAACAATTATCAGCGCGACAGGCATTACAATTCTCTACTACACGATCAACTACATAGTTGGATATTTCCTATTATTGGCATTAAATACCGATCCCTCCGCAGCAATAACACTTCC
>NZ_CALFSA010000059.1 GCF_937919355.1 uncultured Methanofollis sp.
CCCAGAGCGCCGCCTCCAGCGACTCCACGACATAACTGCCGCCCCTGATCTCCGGCGGGTCCCTGTGGAGGTAGGACCCGGCGGCGACCCTGTCGACCTCATCGGAGAGAGGGTGGTCCTGCCAGTATCCCGGGACAGGTGCGTACCTCTCCGAGAGGAGGACCTCCTTCGGGACACCGGCGAGGGCGCCGATGATGAGCCCCCCGAAGTACCGGCAGGCATCGACGGCGAGCGGGTGGCCGTGGGTGGTCCGGGAACTCTCGCCCGAGGCCTCGATGCCCCGGGCCGGGTCGGCGGCATAGAACAGGGGCACCGGTGCGAGACGCATCAGGGAACCGTTGCTCGCCGACCTCCCCCCCGTCGGGCCTGAGAAGGGTTCGCGGGAGAGCATGAAGCGCCGGAGCGCATTTTCCGTTGTTATCCCGATGTCGAAGCACCGCCCATTGGAACTCAGGTGCCCCTCCCTGTACCACCGGCAGTACCTCTCCAGCTGGTCGACCGGGTCGAAACCCCCACACGCGATCAGGCTCTCGGCAAGGCAGAGGGCGAGAGAAGTGTCGTCCGTCCACTCCCCGGCCTTCAGGCCGAACGGCCCGCCGCCGACCATATCGGTGATGGGCTCGAATGAGCCCGGCGGCATGAACTCAAGTGTCGTCCCGAGAGCGTCCCCCACGGCAAGACCGAGGAGACAACCGCGGTATCGGCCTGCGGACTCCATCATTCCTCCTCCTTCTCCCTGTCCTCGCAGAGCATCTGGTAGTCGCAGTACGTGCACCCATACCCGCTTACGGCCGGGAACTCCCCGGCCCGGATACGCCTGATATACCCCGACACCCTCTCCCTGAACGCATCGACCGTCTCCTCCGTCGGGAAATAACTCCACTCCTTCTTCTCCCGCACAAAGAAGAAGGTCGCCCTCTCCGGAAGTTCGCCGAAGACCTCCCTGACCGCGAGGCAGTACAGGTTCAGCTGGATATTCTCCGGCAGGCGCTTCTTCGTGATCGATCCCGTCCCGCCGGACTTGTAGTCGATCACCACGTACCGCCCCTCTGGTGTCCGCTCAAGACGGTCGATGGAACCGACGAAACGGACACCGTCGATGGAGAACTCGAACCACCTCTCCGCGTCCACCACCTCGTTCCTGTTCGCCTCCTCCCAGGCGACATAGGTCGCCACCATCTCCCTGGCCTTTTCCCGGTCCTCCTCCTCTTTTGTCTTCGAGGGGTAGCCAGCCGACGACCAGACGCCGTCGAGGACTGCAAGGGCCGCATCAAGGGTGACCCTCTCTCCCTCCCTCTTCCGGCGGGCCACCTGCTCGCAGACCGCGTGCACCGCCGTCCCGAGGGAGAAGAAGGTCTTCGGCCTCGTCGGAACCCGCAGAACCGTCCCGAACTTGAAACGCAGGGGACAGTCATCGTAGGTGGAGAGGGCCGAGGCCGAGAGGCGGACACCGTCGGTCAGGCCGGGCTCCGGCCGCACGCCGGCCCTGACCTCGAGGTCGAAGGGCGTCTCCGGGACAGAGAGAAAGGCGTCGCGGTCGAAGGCGGCCGGGTCCTCGCCGGCCGCGATCATCCGGCACCTCTCCAGGTCCATCAGCCTCTGCACCGCCGTGCCAAGGCGCATCTCGGTGACCGCCCTGACCGCCTCCTCCTGCAGACGTTGCCGTGCCTGCTCCAGGTCGGAGACCACGACGCTGTCTGCCCTGACCGCGGGGTCGGGGACCGTGACGACCCTGATGAGGGGGTTCTCTTGATACTCAAGTTCATCCAGGAAGAGAGACGGCTTTGCCGCAGTCTTTCGCCCGTCGTACATGACCGCCCGCGTCAGGTACAGCCTCTCCTCGGCCCGTGTCATCGCCACATAGCAGAGACGGCGCTCTTCCTGCAGAGAGAGTGCACGCTCGTCTTCTTCGGGGACAACGCCCCGCGCCAGGTCTTTTGGCACCGTGAACATCTTTGCGTGGTACGTCCCCGGGAACTTGCCCTCCGAGAGGTCGACGATGAAGACGACGGGGAACTCCTTCCCCTTGCTCTGGTGGACCGTCATGATGTGGACGGCGTCCTCCCCGCCGGTATCCTCGTCCGTCTCATTCGAGATCTCCTTCACCTGGTCCAGGTAGACCAGGAAGTCGGCGACTGTCGGTTCCTTTGCCAGGGTGGCGTACTCGGTGGCCAGGCGGTAGACCTGGTCCAGCACCCGCCTCTCCCTGGCGTCGCCGTCCCTGATCGCTGCCGGGTACAGGCCGCCGCTCTCCATCATCAGGGTGTAGACGAGGTCGGGGACGGAAAGTGTGGCCTTGAGGCCGATGAAGCGCTTCAGGCGGTCGGCGACCTCCTTCACTTCCAGGTCGTCGGCATGTCCGAGGAGGACCTCGTAGACGCCGTCCGTGTCGTTGTCCGTGTCCGCATGTGCTCTCGCCTCCCTGTTTATCCTCTGGACGGTCAGTTCAGGGACGCCGGCCCTGCGGAGGAGGCGGTTGATCGGGATGCCCGCCTTCAGGGGGTCGTCGACCGCCTGCAATGTGGCGAGCAGGTCCCTGACCGCAGGGAGCCTGAAAGAGTCCATCTCCCCGACGAAATCGCAGGGGACGCCGTCGTTCATCAGGTGCCTGTAGACCTTCTGTCCCTGGGCACGCTGCCGGCAGAGGACGGCGATGTCTCCGTACCTGAAGGGGCGCGGCGTCTCCTCGTGCCGGGGGGTGAAGGACGTCCTGAGGAGCGCCTGGATCTCGCCGGCGATATATGCGGCCTCGGCCGCCTCGGTCTCGCACTCGGCGACGACGACGGGTTCGCCGTCCGGGTTGTCGGTCCGGAGGTCCTTCGGAGTCCTGTTGGGGGTGTGGTCGATGAGGTGCTCCGCAAGCCTGAGGATGGTGCCCGAGTTCCGGTAGTTCTGGTTCAGGACCGTGAGCGAGGAGTCGGGGTAGGTCTCCGTGAAGTCCTTCACGTTGCCGGAGTAGGCGCCCCTGAACCGGTAGATCGTCTGGTCGTCGTCGCCGACGACGCAGAGGTTGCCGTTGCAGAGGGACTTGACCAGGGCGAGCTGGGCATAGTTGGTGTCCTGGAACTCGTCGACCAGGATGCAGGGATACTGCTCTCTCAGGCGGTCCCGCACGAAGGGGCGTTTTTCCAGCAGGATGACGGCCTCGTGGATCATGTCGTCGAAGTCGATGAGTTTCTCGTCACGCTTGTACTGTTCATAGGCACGGTAGACGGAGAGGAGGTCGGCGAGGCGGCAGGCCTCGATATCGTCGGCTGGCCGCGACCTGATGTAGGTCTCCAGGTCGTCGGTGGTGATCAGTTCGTCCCTGAGGCTGCTGATCCCGTCCATGATCGACTCGATGACACTGGCGGCGTTGTTCCCGACCTCAATATACGCGAAGCCGAAGGCGTCGATGTTCCGCTGTCCCCAGACGATCTGGTTGGTCCGGCTGATCAGGCCGTTCCTGAGGTTGATCCCGCTCTCGAGGGCGTGGTCCATCAGGAGGGTGTGGCAGAAGGAGTGGAAGGTCTGGACCGTGCAGCCCGCGGCGAGGTCGCCGGCCCTGTCGACCCTTTCCTGCATCTCGCGTGCCGCTTTATCCGAGAAGGTGAGGGCGAGGATCTCGTCGGGCCTGGCCTGGCCTGACCTGATGAGGTGGAGGATCTTCTCGGTGATGACGCGGGTCTTCCCTGACCCCGGGCCTGCAAGGACGAGGTGCGTCCCGGGGCTGGCGACGGCTTCCCGCTGGCGGGGGTTCAGGTCGGTGACGGTATGGGCGTGCATGAGTTCAGGAATACGTGACATGGCAGGATATATTTTGGGTTTTTGTGCTGCAATTTGGGGTGAAAATGAGTTTAGGCGACCCGTATCCAGTCGAAAGATCGGACTGGCCTTCACACCGCCTGAAGGGCGGATCTTCTGCCCGGGGGCCACGGGCCATGTCCGGGGGCGGTTCTCTGTCATACCTGCTGGGGTCGAAGGGGTGTTCTGGCTGAACAGTACTCTTTTTACCGCGCAATCCGCCGAAGATCCCGCCTCTCCCGCTGGCTCCTGGCCGGAGGGCGGGGAGGGGGCAGGGTGTTCTATCCTCCGCGGGACCGGCGGGCGCAGGGTGGGGGGATGTTCGGAGGATATTGTCTCTTTTCTGGATCGGAAAGACGTGTTTGGCCTGATCTGGTGCCCGCCCTGTGGCCTCAGACGGTGGGGGATATAGGAGAAAAGGAGGACATACCGGGCTTTGTTGGGGTCCGGGGTGCCCGGAGATTAAAATGAGGATCGAATAGAATAACGAAAATGTTCACGCCACCAGTTCGTCCACAACCCGGTCCCGCATGCTCCAGACGACAGGGGTCACGTCATACCTTCTCAGCGCATCCAG
>NZ_CALFSA010000060.1 GCF_937919355.1 uncultured Methanofollis sp.
GGGTGGCGAGCGCCAGTGAACTGGAGAATATAAGACGTCAAAGATCCCCTGAGAGGGAATATGCAGGGCATTTTTCCGTGCATCCTTCCCTTGAAGCAGAGGGGTATCTCTCGAATACGATCTGAGGCTTCAGAGTCAGGATAGCAGAGTCCTGCTGTGAAAAATGCGTCCCGGGGAATGGATGCCGCCCGTCGCCCATGATAGGCGCGGGCGGGAGGTGGGCCTGAGTGGGGGAGGGTTTCTCCCGGGTATATGGCCTGTGTGGGATACTTTTCTTATCTGGCCGGGACAGGGGTGCCGACCACGGAACGGATCTGCTCGCGCAGGATCGGGTGGATCATGGGTGCGCTGGCGAGGTCTTCAAGGGCCCTGAAGGCTTCGGTGTTTCCGCTCCGTGCCATCTCGGTGAGGAGATCGACGGCGCTGCGCTGGATCTCGTTCACCATAGGTTCGTTACCGTCCTTGACGGAGAGATAGAGGTAAAGGACGGTTTCGTCGTCATAACGGTGCATCATAATCACCAGGGATCTGTCAACGTCACGGCATATATATTCTGCTGTAGTTAATCATTAAAATTGAACTCGGCCCGACCGCAATCCCTATATCTAATCATAAAAAATAATTAAGGACACTGCAACATGGTATGCCTCGCCCTCCTCCGTCCTTTTCGAGAATGCAGGAGAGGGACGTGAGGGGAGGTATCCTGGAATAAGCCGTCTATGCCGGGCGCATCAGATGCTGGTGACCCGGCGGCGGAGAGGCCAATAATGGACTTTATTACCATCTTCAACCAGATTGTCATACTATTCCTCCTTATCCTGACCGGATATGCGGCCAGGAAGATGGGAGTCTTCGATGACCAGACCACGACCGGAGCATGCAGTTTCCTTGTCAGGGTCGCCCTCCCCGCCCTGATCGTATCATCAATGATGGTGCCCTTCAGTGCCGACCTCCTCTCGGCCTGCGAGGAGATGCTCCTGATCTCGGTGGTCTTTTATGCGATCTCCCTGGTCGTTGCCTGGTACCTCCCCAGACTGCTCGGGTCTTCTGATGAAGAGAGGGGGATCTATGGTTTTCTCCTGATGTTCTCGAACACGGCATTCATGGGTTTCCCTGTCATCGATGCCATCTTCGGGAAAGATGCGCTCTTTTACACGGCGATATTCAACCTCCCATTCAACCTGCTGGTCTTCTCTGTAGGGATACTCATGCTCACCCGGCACAGGAGCGGTGTCGATGCCCGGTTTAATCCGCTGATACTCATGAACCCCGGGATCATTGCCGTCTTTGTCGGCTTCATCTTCTTCCTCCTCTCGGTGAGACTGCCGGTGCCGGTTGAAGGAGCGATCGCGGCCGTCGGGTCGTTGACGACTCCTCTCTCGATGATCGTCATCGGTGCGATGCTCGCGAGGATTGCGCCGTCCGAGATCTTTGCCGGGTGGCGGATCTATGTGGTCACGGCGGCACGCCTCCTCCTCCTCCCCCTCATCGTCTGGGCGGTGCTCTCGCCCTTCATCTCCGACCCCTATCTGCTCGGGGTGCCAGTGATCATGGCGGCGATGCCGGCGGCCGCGAACGCGGCCATCCTTGCCGAGGAGTACGAGGCGGACACGCGTCTTGCGTCACAGGGGGTCTTTATCTCGACTCTCTTCTGTACGCTGACCATTCCCTGCATCGCCGTGCTGGTTGCCTGAGGGTCCGGCGATAATCTCCTGGACCCTTCCCACCTTCCCGTCTTTCAGTCTCACCTTGATGCCGTGCGGGTGGTAGGACGAGTTGGTCAGGATCTCCGCAACGACGCCGCGGGTTCTCTTTCCTGTCCTCTGGTCAGCTTTGAGGACGATATCGACGAGAATGCCCGGGTGTATATCTTTTCTGTGTTGTCCGTTCATGGGGTACTCAGGTTCATTGAATAACGCTTTTAATGTTGTCAGGGGAATAGGTACTGAGAGTGGATTTATAATGGGTGCATGTAAAGAGGCTATTTACAATACCATTGAGCGCGACCTCAAAAAAGTGTACAGGGCTGAAGAAGGCTGGCGCCTTGAACAGGGCAACGGCGACGACTCCCCTGCATACGTCCTGGTCAGGAGGCGTCCCGGCAAAATGGAGCGCATCCTGGTGAATGTCAGGATGGCTGCCTCGGTCGGGGCCGCTGATTTCGAGTATGTAAAGGCAATGGCGGCACGCAGTGCGGCGCAGGGTCTGCCGGTGAGCAGGAATCTTCTGGTCGTCCCGCAGAATGTTGCCGTCCCCGCGGACACAGCGGATGTCGACCTCTTCTATCTCAACACCTATGCCGTCAGGAACGGTGCGGTGATCTGGTCGAGGAGCAACCTCTGGACTGCGGAGGGTAAACCCGTCCTCGAAAAAGCGTGATCAAAACAAAATTCTTTTTTGGGAATTTTTGATCCCCCTAAAAAAGGGGGAGTTTCAGTGCCAGAAACTGAAGCCTGAAGTTGATGCTACCCTGATGGTGCGCCTCACACTCCGGCATGTATCCCCTCGTCGCCCGCATTATTAAATCTATCTGTTTAACTTTGCGATTAAGTCAATGTGTTCGTTTCACCGCCTGTCCACGAGTCTCTTCGGCCGTCCTTTCACCGCCGCAAGTTCCAGGCCGCCGGGAGGCGTGAAGTTGAAGATGACCCTGAACTTTCCTTCCTCGTGGGCCCCCCGCAGGTCGGGCATCCCCGCGAAGAGTGCAGCGATGAAAGCCCGTTCTATTCCTTTCCTGTCCGCGTGGGCCGGGTCGTCGCACTCCATGCTCACCCGGAGGACCGTCTCGTCCTCGTCGCCGTACACAAAGGCCTCATATTCCCCGGTGATGCTGTCCAGGTTCTCTGGCTGGAAGACGGCGCGCTCGATCTCGATCCTGTTGAGCGCGCAGCCCTGGATGACCACAGTCTCGGCCTCGCGCCAGGGGGGGAGGACCTTCAGGTGCGTCCTGCCGCAGGCGCACCTCCCCCTGGTTACCACCCTGCTCCAGTCTTCGGTGTCGTAGTTGAGGAGGAGTGTGCCGGCCTTCCCGCCGGGAGGGAGGAGTGTGGTCAGGACGAGTCGCCCGTCCTCCCCGTCCTTCACGAACCGGCCCAGTGACGGGTCGTAGAGGTCGACGTGGACGAGGTCTTCGGGACAGTGAAGGCCCTGCTTCACACTGCACTCGCCGCACATTGTCCCCTCGGTCGAGCCATAGGTGTTGTAGGCCTCACAGCCCCAGACCCTCTCCAGATGGTTGCGCGACTCCTCTGCAAAGCCCTCCCCGCCGACGATGAGGCGGCGCACCCCTGACTCTGCCGGGTCGATCCCCTCTGCTTTCAGTCTCCGGGCGAGCCTCAGGAGTTTGAAGACGCTCCCGACGATGACCGTCGGGTGGTAGTGCCTGATCACCCTGACCGGGAAGGTGCACTTCCCCTCCGGGATGACGGAGAGGCCCATCAGGTGTGCGGCGAGGGTCATGGTGTTCGCGCCGACGTTCATGCCATAGGAGGCGCAGACGACGAGGCGGTCGCCGGGGACAAGCCCCTCCATCATGAAGGCGCGGGCGTACTTCTCGGCGTAGCGTTCCCAGTCCTCCCAGGTGAGAAAGAAGGACTTTGGGATGCCGCTTGTGCCGGTCGTCTCGTGGATGGTGAAGACGTCCTTATTCGCGACGGAGAGGAAGGCGAAGTCGTCGGTGTTCGGCGGCTGGTTCTCCCTGATGGTGTTGCCCCCGACGATCGGGAGTTCGAGGAGGTCTTCGTGGCAGGTGACGGACGCCGGGTCTATCCTGTGTTCGGCAAACCATCTCCTGTAGAAGGGCGAGTGTTCGGCGGCGTAGCGCACGGTGTACCTCACCCGCTCGTCGACGAGGGCGTCGAGGTCACCGCGCTCCATCGTCTCGACATTCTCGTCCCAGTACAAATCCCAGGCCATGTGCTGGTGGAGGTGTGGAGGGATTATATTTGTTCGGTTATGGAAGTTCTCTTTTTGGGGTGCCTTTGTGCCGGGGGACTACTTCGAAGGTCTTCGACCTTCTCGAACTCTCTGACGCTCGTTCCTCGAAGACTTCGACCTTCTTGACTCCCTCCGGTCGTCCCCGCTCAGGATAGGGACAGGATGGCAATCTCCCTTCTCTGGATATCCTGTTCGATCTTCCCGGGGCATGCTCTCAATTCATGCCACATTATACACAGCAATTCATTCCTTCATCTGAAGGTATCTGTCGATGATTGTCCGGGTGTTCCTGGAGATATTGATGTGACTGCCTGGCCGGTACCATGCAATCTTTTTGATCTCATTGCATGGCCTCGGCGTTCCTTTCACCGTCATCACGAAGACTTTTGCTTTGAGATGGGTGAAGAGATATCTGACTTCGATGGGATAGAGTCCTGTTTCCTCCTTTAACTCCCTGATCGCCGCTATGATCTGGAGTTCTTTTTCTCTTGCGCCCCCGCCGGGGAGGAGATAGACTCCTCCGTTACCATGAGTAACAACAAGAATCCCTCTTTGACTCTCGATGATTGCTGTCCCTCTCCGCCTGTCGTGTGCGCCTGCCATCGACGAAGGATTATGGGCTCATCGATTCAAAGAGGTTGTGATAGCGATGTATGACCTGATGCGGAGTCACTCCTACGTGAGAGTGAAGATCTGCGGTGTGACGCGCGTGGAGGACGCTGTCGTGGCCGAGGAGGCAGGTGCCGACGCCGTCGGCGTGGTGATGTACTCGGACTCGCCCCGCTCTATCTGCCCTGACGAGGCGGAAAAAATCTTCGCCGCCCTCGGTCCCTTTACGGCGCGGGTGGTGGTGACCCATACGACCTCTCCGGACGACCTCGACCGCGTCATCGCCCTCCACCCGGCGGCCGTGCAGGTCTCGCACCTCCATGACGTTCCCCGTGCCGCCGGCGTGCAGGTGATCAGGGTGGTCGAAGGCGTCCCCCTCCCGCCCCACGCCGACGCCTATATCGTGGACAGGAGTTGCGGGACAGGTCGGCCCTTCGACCCGGCGGCGGTGCGGGCGGTCATGCGTGAGAGTCGGGTGCCGGTGGTCCTTGCAGGAGGTCTTGACCCCCGGAATGTCAGGGCCGCGGTGGAGGCGTTCCACCCCTATGCAGTGGACGTCTGTTCGGGTGTGGAGAGGGTGCCGGGTGTGAAGGACCCGGCCCTGATCAGGGCATTTGTGGCAGCGGCACGCGGCTGCCCTTCAGGGGAAAACGGTAGACCTGCCTGATCGCGCACCCCTCTTTTTTGAATGCGGCGTTGAGGTACTCGGCCTTGATGGGCGTGATCCTGATGACGTTCATCTCGATCGTGAAGCCAGCAAGCCTCTCCATGTCGATGCCCCTGAGGAGGAGGGCCTCCCTGTGGCCGGGACTCTCGGGCCTGAGGATCTCGGCCCGGCCCGAGAGTTGGAGCCCCCTGATCTCCTCGGGTGAGGTGTCGTCATTGTAGATGGCAAGGGCGGTTGCCGGGTTCTGGATGAGGTGAGCGAACTTCTCCCCCCCTTCGCTGTAGATGTAGACCATGCCGTTGGCGTAGATATAGTCGATGGGCGTCGCCCGCACCCTATCGCCGTGCCCTGTCGCGAGGACGCCGGTGCGGTGGGAACGGAGAAAGGTCTCTATCCCGGTGAGGAGTTCGTCCTCGGGCACCCGGCCCTCCAGGCACTCGTTCTTCTCCCGCAGGGCGAGGGCGAAGGCGGCGACCGCCCTCATGCTCGTGAGATCCCGGTCTTCGAGGACGAAGTCGGTCTTCCTTGCATAGAGGGTGAGAGCGGTCCTGTCGTCCCTGTCGAGTTTTGCGGTATCAAGACGACCACCGAAGGCGACGGCAGGCACGTCCTTCCCGAGATAGTCCTGCAACTCGGCGAGGTAGGACCGGCCTTTCGGGATGTTCAGGCAGGTGCAGAAGAGGGCGACCGGTTTTTTCTTCAGCCATCTGGCATTGGTCTCGACAAAACGCCGGACCGACGGGGCGATGTTGCCGTTGTAGATGGGCGTGCCGATCACGAAGAGGTCGAAGGAGGTGAGGTCGTCCGTGAACTCCTCGGGCCTGCAGGTCCGTGCCGGTCCGAGGACAAGTGCGATCGCCCCTGCAATCTCCTCTGTCGTTCCATACTTGCTCTCGTAGATGACACAGGTCCGCTGCATATGCCCTTCTCTGGTTACATACTATTAAATATCTGGTGTTCATGGCCCGTGTGATGCATGCCACGTGCTATCGCTCGTTGCTCTCGCGAGATCACGGAAGTGGCACCCCTTGGGGATGAGAAATTCTCAAGAACGAAAAAAGAGAGTGTAGCAGTCGGCGCAGGATTATTATCTTCCGCCGACGCCTCCTCCGCCGAAACCACCGCCTCCTCCAAAGCCTCCTCCTCCGCCGAAACCACCGCCGCCACCGCTCGACGGCGGGGAGAAGGCGACGATCGGGACGAAGGCGATGTGCATGTTGGAATAGAGGGGCATGCCCGCCTCTTCAAAGCTGATGTTCAGGTCCTTCATCGCTTCTTCGACTTTGTCGCCGACACCGAGGGCGGTGCCGTAGACCAACCACTCGCCCCACATCGAGACGTCCTCAGGGGTGTACTTCCTGATCTGCGCGAGGTCGGAGAGAAAATGAGCGAAGGCGTCCCACTCCAGTTTCTCCCTGTAGTGCTCGTCCTTCCAGTGCCCGAAGAGGGTGGAGGGGAAGGCGAGGGCGATGACCACCTCGATGACGGCTGCCACCGCAAGGAGGATCGCCGGCACGGCGATGTATTCAGTCGCCGGGGCAAGGACGATGACAAGGATGCCGAGGCCGAGGAGGAGAAGGCCGGGGAAGAGGAGCGGGGCGACAAAGCCCCGGCCGTCCACTGCATATTTCGTCGTGATCGAGGTGTCCACGCTGCTCTGGAGGGCTTTCAGACTGCTCTGGAACTGAGTGATCGTCGTCTCAGCCGTGGTGTCGTGTGCCGCCCTGGCCGCAAGGGTTTCGAGAGTGGCGCTGTCGAAGGTCCCGCCTTTCGTGAGGTTGGAGAGATAGGTGAGCACCCGCTGCTCGTACCTGTCGTCCGAACTCGTGCTGTTGACGGTGATCAGCACGCCCTTCCCTTCGGGCTTCTCCTTGATCGTCACCGCGCCCTTCCTGTGGAGGTCGAGCACTGTCGCGTAAAACCCGTCTTCGTCGAACTCGTTCACGTCGCCCTTGAAGAGGAGGTTCACCTGCCAGGGCTTGAGGGAGGTGTTCGGCGTGACACTGAGGTATTCAGGGACAGTGTAGCCGTTCTCCTGCCCGTACCTGCGGTACACCCAGAAGAGGATAAGGGGGAGCGCGAGGACAAGCAGGATGGCAAGTGCATACAGTCCTGAGGCCGCCTGGTACGGGAGGTTGTACCAGAAAGCACCCGACTCTGTCTGCCCCCTGACATCGTCCACCTGCCGCGGGAACCCGTCTATCCTCTGCTCAGCGCCGGCAGGCAGGAGGAGTTCCACGGCGACCGGGTCGTTCCCCGATGCCGTCCCGGTGATCGTCACGGTGCCGCCGTCCCTCTCGACCGCAAGGCCGGGGGGATAGGCGTACACGGCCTCAATCCCCTGCCAGTCGGGGAGGGTGATCGTGAGGTGGCGGTAGGGAATGTGCTCTCTCACGAGTTTGATGTTCACGTGGGTGGCGGTGCTGTCGTACTCGATAGGGGGCCTGACCTGGAAGGTGTACTCGACGGTGTACGTCCCGGCGGCGAAGTACCCGGGGTTATAGATGCCGACCTCGTTCGGGTTTGCCGCGTCCCTGATGAAGGCCTTCTCAGACGCGGATGCACCCGGAGAAGCGGTGATCCCGCCGGAGGCGTCCTTCGCGTAGCCGATGACACCCGCAGGCACGTCCATGCCGACGTACCTGATGTGCGGCACCGAACCGTCAGAGAAGAGGAGGGGGTCATCGAAGTAGCGGTAGAGCATCCTGTACTCTCCGTCGGCATTCACCTCGTAGGTGTACCTCTCTACCAGCGTTCCGTTCTCGAAGAGAGTCGCCTGGTAATCGTCGACGACAAGGTCGCCCTCAAGGAGGGGGGGTAGGATGACCGCGGCACCAGCCGCGAGAAGACCGACAAAAAGGGTGATGATGACCAGGGCAGCGATCTGCCTGTTTTCGCCCAACCTCAGTCACCTCAGAACTCGATCTTCGGCGCCTTCTCGATTTCTTTCTCGAACTCGAGATATTCAAGTTTCTTCACGTGGATGAGGGAGGCGACGATGTTGGACGGGATCGTCTCTGTCATGGTGTTGAGTTGCTGGGCGATGTTGTTGTAGGTGTAGCGCTGGCGGGCGATCTCGTCCTCGATGTTCCTGATGGAGGTCATCAGTTCAGAGACTGTTGCCTGGGTCTTGAGGTCGGGGTAGGCCTCGGCGACCGCAAAGAGTCTGCCGATGATCGAGCGCGACTGCCTCTCGACCTCGTTGAGGTCGCCGGGGTCGGCCTTGCCAACGCCTGCCCGCATTGCGGTGACCTGGGTGAGGGTTTCCTTCTCGAAGGAGGCATAACTCTTCACAGACCCGAGGAGTTGCTCGATCTGGTCGAGTCTCTTCTTCATGGCGACGCGGATCTGGCCGAGGGTTGCCTCGCCTGAGTTCTTCAGGTTCATGAAGCGGTTGTAGATACTGATAAACCAGCCGACAAGGACGATCAGCACGATCGCAATGACGGCGATGAGGATGATGGTACCGAAATCCATCTATTCACCTTGGTGAAACGTCGCTCTGTCCGGATAAGAATATATGTATTCTCGGGCTTTGTAGAAACCCTCATAATTGGATCAATGGATCCCCGATCCCATGAAGAGGTACACGGATCCATTGCCTTCCTCACGATCTAGCCGGGGGACTACGCCCCCGCCCTCGAAGACTTCGTCTTCTCGACTAGACTCCCTCCGGTCGTCAGCGAAGACCTATCGGTCTTCTTGAACTCGCTGACGCTCGCAACTCGAAGACGGAGTCTTCAAGGCAGCCCCCCGGACCAAGCACTTCTGAATAGAATTTCTCTCCCTATCGCTTCAGGAAGTACTTTCCCGCGAGGGTTTCTTCAGGGCCTATTCTCGCGGTCTTCCTGATGGGGGGGGTGGGAAGACCCCACCTGCGGGGTTCCCGGTATAAGAGGATCAGTTACTCGCGGCGCCGGAGGAGGGTGCCGGCGGCGGCGAGTGCGGCGAACCCTGTGAAGGCGCTGAATCCCGGTGCGGGTGGTGCGGTGGTCGTCGTAGTCCCGGTCGCCGGGAAGAGTTCGGGGTGGACGGTTGCGGCGACGTCTTCAAGGGCGTCGGCGATCCTGGGACCGCCCCTGTCCATGGTGTCCGACTCGACAATATGGACCCGCCCCTCCTTCACGGCCTTGAGGTTCTGGAAACGCGGTTCTTTCATGAAGGACTGGTAGATGAGGTCTTCACCCTCCCCGCCCATACCTGTCCCTGAGTTTACGAGAATGACATCGGGGTCGGCCGTGATGATCCTCTCCATGTCCACGACCTGCCAGCCTTCCACATCAGAAAAGGTGTTCTCGCCGCCGGCAAGCCTGATCATCTCGTCCTGGAAGGTGTTGTTGCCGCTCACCCAGACTGGTTCGTACCACATTACGTGGACGACCCCCGGTTTTTCTGTGGCATCTGCCATCTTCTCTCTGACGGCCTCGATCCTGTCTTCGATGCCACCGGCAAGAGACGCCGCTTCTTTCTCCGCGCCGGTGGCTTTTCCGACAAGCCTGATGTCCATGAGGGTGCCGTCGACGGAGTCGGGTTTGAGGGCGACGACTGTGAGACCGAGTCCTCTCATCCGCTCTATCGTCTCCTCTGTGTTGCCGTAGGCGGCGACGACGAGGTCAGGTCGTGCCGTGATGACCTGTTCGATGTTCACGGTGGCGTACCCGCCCACCTTCGGTTTTTCGGTCGCTTCTGCCGGGTAGTTGCAGTAGTCGGTCACGCCGACCACCCGGTCGCCGAGGCCGAGCGCAAAGAGGATCTCGGTGTTTGCCGGGGCGAGGGAGACGATCCGCCGGGGTTCGGTGTTGATGGTGACCGTGGTGCCGAAGTCGTCGGTGACGGTCACCGGTTGCCACTCCGGAGATGTTCCGGCGATATCTGGTGCCCCTGTCTCTGCTGAGGCCGGGACAGCGGCCAGTATCAGGAGTATACAGGCAATGCCTGCAGGAAGGAGGAATTTCATTATGATCACTGTCTTGTAAAGTTATGTGGTGTTAATACAATATTATGTTATCACGTGTTGCGGACACGCCCCCCTCTCTTTGCCCGTGCATGTGTATCTGCGCTGTCTCTCTCCGGAGTCCGGACCGGATGGGTTCTATCATCGGTGTATCCCTCTTCCCTGCCTGCGGCGTCCCCTCATCTTTAGGTAACTTTATTTTTTTTAAAGTAAAATCATTGGATATTGTCGACTATACCATCCCGTACCCCGGTCGTGCTGATGGCCCTCATGCTGTTTCTTTGTGTGAGTGTCATCCTTGCAACAACCATCGGGTCGAGCGGCCTCTCTCTCCTTGACCTGGACCCTGCAACGATCTGGATGCTCCTCTTTGACTACCGCCTCCCCCGCGTGCTTGCGGCCGTCCTTGTCGGTGCCGGACTCGCCGCCGCAGGTGCGGCGATGCAGGGACTTTTCCGGAATTCCATGGCCGACCCCTATATCATCGGCACCTCCTCCGGCGGCGCTCTCGGTGCGGCCGCCTCCATCGTCTTTCTTGCAGGTGCAGGGATACCGGTCTTTGCCTTTGTCGGCGCCACCGCCTCGACAATCGTCGTCTATCTCATATCCCGACGTGACGGCCGGGTCGGAGTTGAGACTCTCCTCCTCTCCGGGATCGCAGTCTCGCTCTTCCTGGCGTCGCTCCTCTCGCTTTTGATGTACATCGCCGGCCAGAGCCTCCACCAGATCGTCTTCTGGCTCATGGGGGGTTTCTGGAATATCTCCTGGGACGATGTCGGCATCGCCTCCGTTATCCTGATCGGATGTTTCGGCCTCTTTCTCTGTGGACGTGACCTGAACGTCATCTCCCTCGGGGATGAGGACGCGGTCCACCTCGGCGTCGATGTCGAGAGACTGAAGGTCGCCCTCCTCCTCATCTCCTCGTTTATCACCGGGATCGCGGTCTCGGTCGCGGGTGCCATCGGCTTTATCGGACTCATCACGCCGCATGTAATGCGCCTCATCGTCGGGCCCGACCACCGGGTGCTCATCCCCGCTTCCATGATGGCCGGCGCCATTCTCCTCCTCTGGGCAGACACCTTCGCCCGAACCCTCTTCCCCTCTGAGATCCCGGTCGGCATCGTCACGTCGTTCTTCGGCGCACCTTTCTTCATCTATCTCCTCCGGAGCAGGACACGGACATGACAGCAGATATGCTCAGGGCAGAAGACCTCGACGTCGGCTACGGGGACACGAAGGTGCTGGAGTCGGTCTCCCTCGCCGTGAACGAGGGGTCCTTCATCGGGATACTGGGGCCGAATGGGTGCGGGAAGACAACTCTCCTGCGCACCCTCTCCCGCATCCTCAGGCCGGAGGAGGGGACTGTCTCTCTTGACGGGAGGGAGATCGCCGACTACTCGGTCAGGGACCTTGCCACGCGCCTCGGCGTCGTCCCGCAGGAGACCGGCGTCCCCTTTGCATTCACCGTCCGGGAGATCGTGCTGATGGGCCGCCACCCCTACCTCGGCCCCCTCTCCTCGCTGAAGGAGGAGGACTATGCGATCTGCCGCCGTGCGATGGAGCAGACCAGCACTGTCCACCTTGCCGACCGCCTCATCACCGAGATCAGCGGGGGAGAGCGCCAGCGTGTGCTCATCGCCCGCGCTCTCGCCCAGCAGCCGAAGGTCCTCCTCCTCGACGAACCGACGTCTCACCTCGACATCAGCCACCAGATCGAGGTCCTCTCCATCATCAGGGGGCTGACCCCACGCGTCACGGTTATCGGCGTCTTTCACGACCTCAATCTTGCGGCCTGCTTCTGCGACAGGATCGTCCTGATGGAGAAGGGCAGGGTCGTGGCTGCGGGTGCACCGGAGGAGGTGCTCACCGCCGGTGCCATCAACCAGGTCTTCGGGGTCGGGATGATGGTCAGGACCCACCCCCTCACCGGTCGGCCGTACCTCGTGCCGCGGTATGATGCGGCACCCACCGCGAATGGCGGCGGTCTGCACGTCCACATAGTCTGCGGAGGGGGCACAGGGGCCGAGACAATGTATGCCCTCTCCGCCCGCGGCTACCGCCTCACAGCGGGCGTACTTTCTGCCAATGACTCAGACTGCACGACCGCCGGGGCCCTCGGCATCGAGGTCATCGGAGAACCCCCCTTCGCCCCGGTGTCACCTGCGTCCTCTGCCGCATATGCCCGCCTCCTCGACGGCGCCGACGCCGTCGTCGTCACCGAGATGCCGGTCGGGGCGGGGAACATCTCCAACCTCCGGGCCCTCACCGGGCGGCAGGGCCTTCCCATCTTCGTGCTGGCACCTTCGGGGACACCCTTTTCGGAGCGTGACTATACGGGAGGGGAGGCGACCGCCATCTTCTCGACCCTCTGCCGTGACGGTGCCGTGGCTGTCAGGAGCGTCCCTGAACTCCTCGAAAAACTGGGAGACCTGGCGGCGGTCGGGGAATGACCGCCTCTCCCGGTGCCTCCACCTACTGTTTCATGGGCCGACCCCTCGGCGAGGCCCTGGAAGCCCTTGCCGGTGTTGTCCCTCTCGTCGAGATCCTTTCGGACTCCACTCACTCCCTCTTCTCCTGCGCCGACGTCTGCGCCTCCTTCGACCTGAGATATACCGTCCATGCCCCAACCTCAGATCTCAACATCGCCACCCCCAACGAGAGGCTGCGGCAGGCGTCGGTGCAGGTCATCGCCGACCTCGCCGGTGTCTGCGACGAGATCGGGGCGGAGAGGCTTGTGGTCCACCCCGGTTTCTGCATGGAGAGGGGCATATGGGCGGCGTCGGAGGCGGCACTCCTCTCCTCTCTCCATGACCTCTCCCGCCTCCAGGAGGACGCCGCCGTCACTTTTGCCGTCGAGAACATGGGCTCATGGCCCTGCTGCCACTTCAGGGACCCCGGCCTCCTCCCCGTCCTCGACGACCTCGGCCTCGGCTTCGCCCTCGACGTCGGCCACGCCCGCCTCACCGGCACCCTCGACGCCTTCCTCAGGGAGGGGAGGCCGGTGCACCTCCACCTCCACGACAACCACGGCACGACCGACGAGCACGCCGCCTGCGGTTCAGGGTGCATCGACTTTTCCGCGGTCAGGTCTGCCCTTCCCCCCTCGGCGACGGCCGTCGTCGAGGTTCTGGAACCAGCGGCAGTGGGGGAGAGCCTCGCATATCTGGGAAGGGTGTGGTGAGGGTTTTTGTTCTTGAAGGGGGCGGAGTATATTATGGGGTGGTTGCCTGCCTGAAGACGCAAAAAAAGTGTTAGGTCAGATATCCGGCGGGGCGGGGACACAACTGACCTGGAGTCTACCCTTTGGCTGACCCTCCCCCTGGGAGATTGTGATAGCGAGGGAGAGCGGTGCTGTTTCGGTCACTGACAGAACATCAGGAAGTATCACCTCTTCCCCAGGCTCGAAGGTGACGACTGTTTCATTGTTGCCAATTTTTGCCATGTACGAGACAGAACCATGGAGCCCCATACTGTTCTGGGTGATGGTGATGCAGACCGGTACATTGCCGGTGTTTCGCACCGTCGGTTTCTGTGCAGTCCCGAATTCTGCGTCCCCCTCAACCCACGTTTCGTCTTTCAGTTCAATGGTGCCGTAGTCGACCTCTGCGAAGTCAATCTCGAAGGATGCAGTCGGTAGATATGTGAAGACATTGAAAAGGTTCTGCTCGATTGTGTCCCCCTCTTCAGGCAGGATCTGTACAGAGACATTGTAATCGCCCGGTGCCTGGTCGAAGGAGAGATCGACGTTACCCGCATAGACCACCGCGTGTGAGTCTTCCAGAGCACTTACCGCCTCATTAAGGCTCTTTCCGGGAGCATATGTGATCAAACTGGTCATGGGGATCGCTTCAAGTACGTCCCCTCCAGAGTCCTGCCTGATCAGGTTGATCCGGGAGAAGGCCGATCCGTCAGGCGACGTCACGTCGGCCACGACAGAATACGGGGTTGTGGTGTCTCCGGTAACAACGGCATGGATCTGTATGGTCTTTACAGCGCCGTACGCACAGGGCGGCAGGAACTGGCTTCCCGCCAGGACCGCATCATCATCGAACCGGCCTTCGGCGAGATCGAGTTGCTCCCACATGCAGAGTATGGCTGCATGGCGTGTTGCCTCATCGATTGTTTTGTTCACCGAGGGTGAATCCGATGGCCCTGAATCACTCTCTTCTCTCTCCAGATCGGTCTCGGGACCGGCAGACTGAGAATGTTCAAGAGGATCTGTCGGGACGGGAGTCGTGACGGTATCATATGTCATATTGTCAGAGCCTGGATCAACGGTTGCATTTTCCTCATCTAATTGTGGTGTCTCGCCCGATTGAGGTTCATCCATGTCATTCCCGGCATCCTGAAAGTCTGTACCCTGACTTTCCGTTCCGTCGCCTTCTTCAGACTCATGTAATCCAGGAAAACGTGCATCATCTGCCTCGTATCCAGGCAGGTCGTCCTGCACCGGCGTGTCCTCACCCAAATCGGCGGGATCGTCGCCGGAGTCGTTTTGTTCTGGAAGGGGCTCATCCAGTCTTTCACTGTCACTGCCATCCACTCCAGCACCGACTATCTCCTCCTGAGAGCCATCCCCCAGAGGGTCCTCTGGAGCGTCCACAGGCGAGCCCCCAAGCGCCTGCACGGCGGAGACCGAAACAAGGAGGATCGCGAAGATGATCGCGATCATGTCCGTACTTTTCATCATATTGTGCCTCTCTTCATTTGATGATCTTATCCCTGCAGAACACACATTCTCATGGGCAAAAATCGGTCACCGTTTCTCGTGATATCGTCTTCCCCCCACCACGAGACAGATGAATGCAAGCGCTGCAACGGCCGTGACCGTCGTGACCGGCATACTCTGACTCGACGGATCATCTGACTGAACAGTAAAGGCCATGTCTTTTGCATCTGACGTCTTGCCTTCATAGATGGCACAGATCTTCATTGCATACTCTCCCGACTCTTTCGGGGTGTAATAAGCAGTCAGAGGACTCTCACTGTAGACCCGGACCGTCATCTCATCGCCTGATATCACGTCGACAAGGTTGTCGCCCTGATAGACCTCCCCCGAGATCTTGGCTCTCGTTGCGATAGATCCTGAATTCTTGAAAAGCCCTGTGATCTTGATTGGTTTGCCAACGACAAGCGCTCCCTCATAGCCAAGATCGCTCAGTTCACCCTGTCTGGTCAGAGACCCTAACGGCAGGATCTCAAAGGTGCGCCCCTCCTCTGCCAGCACCTCTCCACGGAGCGAGACCGTAACATTCACCTGGTACGTCCCTGCATCGTGGCCTTTGTTGGGCCAGTACGCCACGATCCTTTCGGTACTGGCTGGACGGACTGGCGTGTCGTTCTGCGAAACTGTGTCAATGGCTGATCCCTCGTGCGATATGACGGCGGTTATCTCAGGGGTTGCCACAACATTCCCGGTGTTCTTGAAACCGATCTCAATACCCAGAGGTATGTCCACCTCAGTGTCCCTTACCACGATGCTCGTGACGTCACCGGAGACATTCTCGACATCGGTCACCATGATCGTCAGAGCAGATGTCGCCTTAAGGATCATCCCCACCGAACCTGCGACATCTTCACCCGGAACAGTCTCAACAACTATTTGTGTCGTATAACGACCGTTCGCGACGTCGTCAGGAACAGTTACGTGCATCAGGACGGGGATCTGACCTTTCTTCGGGACAGAGATCTTCAGGATCTCCTCCCCGCCATCGACTGTTGAGAATCGGATCCAGTCCTTTGCAGGACCCTCAGCATTCAGAACTATCTCTATGTCCGTATCTGACGGATTAAAGATGGTCAAAGGTCGTTCAAAGACCCCTTCTCTCAGTGCGTTGTCAATGATCTGGCTGGACGGCCCGACGGCTATGCCTGCAGCACTCGCTGGTTGAACGGTGATCACTGCCATAAGCAGGATGGCAGTGACGATTGTAACCTTTGATCTCGGATTCATTGTCTCTCCTTTTTCTGCGTCATTTCTTGCTGCGATCAGCAGTCATAAAACCGGTTTTGTGCCATATATTGGCACAAAACTGGTGGGATGGTCACAATCTATGCCACTTAAATTCACGCGGTGTTTTCTGGGGATACGATGGCCCCGATAGTCATTGCGCCGGTCTTCCCACCCGTGGTCCCCTTGAAGATCTTGATGGAGAAGTCAAGCTCCTCAGTGTTGCAGAGCGGGAGGGCGTTTGGCAGAGTGATCTCTTCATTGGGCTTGTAGACGACGCTGTTGGCGTCATCGTTGCCCAGACGGGCGTCCCACTCCACGTTCCAGCCATTCAGGCTGCTTCCGAGGCCCATGTCGTCCTGCATGACGGTGACCTGCAAGGCGGTGTTGCCGATGTTCCTGATGGTCGGCCTGCCGTCACCTGCGTTGAAGACGGTGTTTCCTGCAATCCACTTGTGCGTGTTGATGTTCACGTTGCCATAGCTGACAGCGTCGAAGTCCAGTTCATAGGCCGCGACGGGCACGTACAGGAAGGTGTTCACCAGAGACAGAGCCCAGTTGTTGTTGAAGTCGATGGCGTTTGCCTCAACCGTGTAATCCCCGGCGGGCTGGCAGTAATCAAGATCGGCCGTGCCGACCCACACAGCGGCGGTGCCCTTTTCGAGGTACTCGGTGAGGATGGTGTTTGCGTCATACCCCTCGGCCACGGTCACAAGGCCAGCGTTTATGGCGTCCTGGAAGAGGGCCACGGCCTCAGCCTTGTCGGTAACTTTCTCGCCCATGACCTGGTACTTGAATGAGCCATCGCCCCAGGCGTTTATCGGGTGGTTGACGTCCCAGGAGACGACGTTCACGTTGCCGTTGTCCTCATCATCCCAGACGACAGCGAAATATTGAATAGTCTTCGTGCCCTGGTATTCTACCGGGGGCAGGAACTGGCTTCCGGCAATTTTGTGAGCCGTGTCACCGTCTTCCAAGGATGTGGTAGTGTCAGCTTCCCACTTGCAGAGCACAACGGGAATGCTTCCTGTCCCTGATGCGATTGTAGCCGACGTTTCAACATTCTGCGGCGATGTTGCCGCTGACACTGGCAGAACCATCATAAGTGCCAGTATCATCATAACCGCGGTAATGATACCTATCGGTAGACGAAGTTTCATTTTTAAAATCCCCCCAGGGATATGTTTCCCAGGCTGTGGTGTACGAGACGGGCCACCTGGCACGGTAGATGGACTTTTCCCCACGTGAAGGGGTGGAGTCTTGCTTCATCGGTTGACAGGGCGCCCATCGATGTCCTGCACTCTCTCCACGCCCTGATGACCTTGGCAACTACCGCAACTTCTGGATACACTCTTAAGTATATATACATTTCTCTGGCGCGAGCAGCGTGCGATGGCCTGAGGACATTTTTTGTGGATAATAGGAGATTAAGATGTTCTGAAACAGGTGTAAAGACTGCATGGAGAAAAATTTTGCTGATCTCACTGATTTTTAATGTATATTATGTGGTTGTGTATCAGAAAAAGGCCCATATAAGAAGAGACGATCACATGCCATGATCGTCGAGTATGACCCTGATCCGCACTTCTTCGATGATCTGTCAGAAGCGTTTTTTCAGGAAATTTTCCAGACCCGATGTTCATGCTCACGTACCCCGCAGGCCCGTACCCACAGTCCCGCCCTTGCGGGGGACAAAAAAAAGGGGATTGGATTTAGACGAGCATCTTGATCGGGTGCTTCTCGGCCTTGACCTCGCCGCCGAGCTCCTTGAGGGCCTCGGCAAGGACGATGTCGCTGAATGCGGCCGCGGTGGCGGTGCCTTCCATGTTCTCGATAGGCCCGAACATGATCAGGTCCGCACCGAGGGTCATGGCCATGATGTTGCAGCCGATATCAGGGGATGCCCATGCCGTCTGCCTGATGCCCTCCATGCCACCAAAGTGGTGGTGGGACATCTGCTCGAGGAGGAGGTCCTTGCCCTCGTACTGGGAGGCGAGGACGCTCTTGCGCCAGCGCTTGAGCCAGGTCCAGGAGACGGTCATGTTGTGGTAGGCACCGCCGGTCGGCATGCCGTGGATCGCCTTGCAGGCGAGGATCTCACGGAACGAACCGCCGGAACCGAGGCCGAGCGGCGTGGCCGCAGTGTCCAGGATCGGGCGGGTGATGCCGCACTCTTCGGCAATGGCGAGCATGGACTTCTCCTGGCCCGCAACGCCGCCCTCGGCGAGCACTTTCTCACGGCCGGCGACCGACGGGTCCCCGGGGTTGAAGGCGAGGACAATCGCCGCGTTGACGTCCGACTTCTTCAGGGCCTCGATGCTCTCCGGCGTGATGGATCCGTTGATCGAGTTGTAGATCGCACGGTCCGCGATGCCGACCTCGGTGACGTACTCGCAGGCGTGCGCGAGTGCGTCAGGCGCCGAGGAGTCCATCAGGAACGGGGTCTTGTCATCGATCGAGCAGAACCAGTCGAAGTAGCTCTCGAATGCCTCGCCGTGCTCGGCGATGATCTGGATGAAGAACGGGTTCCCGGTCTGGTCATACAGTTCCTGGGTCCGGTTCCAGAGCGCCTCGGCCTTTGCCTTGTCGATCTTTCCCGTGTGGTCGTCGAGCACTACCTCATGCTTGTTGTAGAAGATGGATGCGCCAAGCACTCTCGGGTACTCACCCGGCTGGCCACCGATCTTGATGCCGTTAAAGTCCCAAACGGCCTGTTCCTTCTCAAACTTGAACATTGATCTCGCCTCCTTACATCATCAGTTTCATTATCTTCGGGAGCAGGAACACGATCATCTCAAAGACGACCAGTCCAGCCACCAGTCCATAGAGAATGCCGATGTCACGGCCGATCTTCCGACCGACACGCTGAGCGACCTCGGCGTCTACGAACTCAATCTTCGTTTCGATATCGTCGAGTCTCTTCTCGATCTCAAGGAACTGCGGGTTTGCACCGGCGACCGCAGCACCTGCGGCGCCACCCTCGGCTTCCTTGACTTCGACGACGATCGGCGCCTCGCCGAACGCTCCAGGGTCCTTGCCCTTGAGTTCGGCGATCTTTGCCTTGATTGCGCCGATGTCTTCGGACTCCATGATGTCGACGACCTCGGTCTGTTCCTGGAAACGCTTGATCGCCGCGTCATCGAGGTTCTCGATGAAGGGGATCGCGCCCTGGGACCCGACAACCTTTCCGCCCTGGACGCCGCCCTCGTGGAGGGCTCTCAGGGTCTGGCCTGAAAGGTGTCCCTTGACCTCGGTACCACAGAGGAGGACGAACCTGATGTTCGGGTTTGCGATGACGTTTGCGATGACCTTCTCAAGGCCGAGGTTCTCGGTCTTGCAGGACCCGCAGAGTGCCGCGCCTGCGTCACAGATGGCCTGCTCGTCGAGGTGGGAGCCCATGGTGACGACTGCGACACACGAGTTTGCGTCGCCCGAGTGGAAGTCACCCTTCACGAGGGGCCATCCACTTGCCGGTGATGTCTTGTCTGCCATTTTCTTCACCTCAGATCAGGAATACCGGCACCAGGATCATGGCAAGTGAGATGAGCATCCCGAGGGCAAAGCCCGGGATCCCTGAGTCCATGATGCCGGAGTCGAGTTTGTTCGTCCTGGCGGTAATCTGTGCCTTGAACTTGATGTCAGTCATGATGGCGTCGATGGCGGCCATCCTGATTGCGCCAGTTTTCTTTTCTTCTGCCATTTAGATCGCCCCCATCCAGAGGAACCCGAGCAGGGCGAAAGAGACGATCAGGCCGATCATCAGGCCTTCGATCTTGCCCGAGTAGACGCCGGCTGCGAACCTGTCGCGGTAGCCGATGTCGGTCACCATCTTCTCGATGGTCTTGAAGCGGGCGTGGATAAGCGCAAGGTCGCCGTTCATCTCGACGATCTCGCCGCTGACTTCCTCCGCGGCGCCGCCTTCTTCCTTGACTTCGACGACAATCGGCGCCTCGCCGAACGCTCCAGGGTCCTTGCCCTTGAGTTCAGCGATCTTTGCCTTGATTGCGCCGATGTCTTCGGACTCCATGATGTCGACGACCTCGGTCTGTTCCTGGAAACGCTTGATCGCCGCGTCATCGAGGTTCTCGATGAAGGGGATCGCGCCCTGGGACCCGACAACCTTTCCGCCCTGGACGCCGCCCTCGTGGAGGGCTCTCAGGGTCTGGCCTGAAAGGTGTCCCTTGACCTCGGTACCACAGAGGAGGACGAACCTGATGTTCGGGTTTGCGATGACGTTTGCGATGACCTTCTCAAGGCCGAGGTTCTCGGTCTTGCAGGACCCGCAGAGTGCCGCGCCTGCGTCACAGATGGCCTGCTCGTCGAGGTGGGAGCCCATGGTGACGACTGCGACACACGAGTTTGCGTCGCCCGAGTGGAAGTCACCCTTCACGAGGGGCCATCCACTTGCCGGTGATGTCTTGTCTGCCATTTTCTTCACCTCAGATCAGTGCGAGGGCGATAATCCCCGCAAGGAGCAGTCCTACAGCGATACCATACCAGAGTGCGGTGACACCGCCAGCGACGACCAGAGACTTCTCCCTGCCTGGATATGAGGCAAGGAAACTGCCTTCGCCCGAGAGCATGCCGACAAGGTCGTCGGCGACCTTCTCGAGTTCGGCGACCTGATCGATCACCGGCTGGTATGAGACTCCGGCTGTGGTGACAACGCCGACCGTCGGGTCGACGACCAGCCCGAATTCGGGCAGTACCTGGACATATCCCATTAGTCCTCACCCTTTGGTTCGAGAATCGGCTTTGCGTCGAGCCATGCGAATGCGTCACGCTTGCTGAGCTCGATGTAGCGGGCGTAGGTGTAGTACCAGCCGACGACTGCCACGATGAGGGAGAGAACTGCCGCACCGATGCCGACGAAGGCAAAGGAGATCACGGCGACCGGGATCATCGAGAGGAAGCCGCACTCTGCGGCGAGCATGAGTGTCCGGTCCTGCTTCTCGCCGGGGCCAAGGCAGGCGTTGAACGGGTGCTGCAGCGCGATGGCGCCAAGCATGAAGGAGACCGCGACAAGACAGCCACCAAGGACTGTGAATTCGAAGTTCTTAATGGCAAGAGAGCCAAAAAGAGCGAACTCCCGTGCAGAGAGAGCTTCAAAACCGAAGCCGCCAGCCATGACGGCCGTGAAGCCCATGAGAACAATCGCACCGATGATGGCCATCTCGGTGAGCGAGCGGACCATGACCGGGATGTTCATCCTCATAACGCTGTTTGCCAGCCAACCGGCCACACCGCCGATGATGGCGCCGAAGACGACGGCCATGATCGGGGAGAGGAACATGCTGTTGAACTGGGTTGCGGTCGCAAGGAGCATGGCGATGGCGCCGGAGCCGAATGCGATCATGCCTGCCGACGGCACGCCGGTACCGATACCGTAACTGCAGAGGTGCTTGATGGTGTCAGTGCCCCAGATCAGGGCGAAGACTGCCGCAAGCCCGCCGAAGAAGGCGGCGTACTCGACAGAGAGGTACTGGTTCAGGTAGGTCAGGTACAGGCAGACAAGAGATCCCACAAGGCCGAATGCCATGATCTTGTTGTGGGGAATGCCGCCCGTTGACGCGGTAACTTGTACTGTCATTTTACACCACCACAATCAGAACTGCAAACAGCCCGGCAACTGCCGAAGCGACGGCGCAGCCGATGACGGCACGGGGGAAGCGCTTGAACTTCGGGTCGTGGGGGCCTTCGATCGTGCCCGTGATGTTGTATGCGGCGAGCACGGCGTTCATGAGGAACATACCGACGGCGAAGATGCCCGCAAGAGAGATGGCAACAGGGAGGACGCCCTCGGCAGTTGCACCGAAGATCTCCGGGAGCCGTGCGGCGTAGACCTGGAGGAGCTCGTAGTAGATGAGCGTACCGCCAGCACCGCCGAGCATACCGCCGATTACGCCACCGACGTAGGAGACGAACGGCAGGCCGTGGCCTTCAGTGCCCTGGGACTTGTATTCGGCCTGGGAGTCGCCGGTGATCGGGTCTTTTGCGACCTTACCGGAGGCGGCCGGGATACCCATACCGAAGATGTAGACAACGTTGACCATCAGGCAGGTGACTGCCATCAGGAGACCGCCACCGATAGCGCCGGCAGCGATGACAATGGCGATGCCGAACTCAGGGTTCGCCGCCGCCCATGCCCCGCCGAAGAGACCGGCAAGGCCGGCACCGGCTGCGAGCATGGCGACACCGGTTGCAATGCCCGGTGACTGGCCCATGGCTGCAGGTGCACCGCCGACCGGCACGAAGTGAACACCGAAGCCGATGAGAAGGCCGCCGATGATCACACCGATAAGTGCGGCGAGGGCGAAGTTCGCAACGACCGCCGTGATGGCAACCGCCGCGATGATGATCACGATACCGATGACTGATGCGACCGGGTTAATGCCCTCGGACGCGGTGGACTTGGCTGCAATTGCGGTCATGCCGACACCTCCTCAGCCTTGACGTACGGGCCGTAGTTCTTCCTGGCCCAGACCTCGATGTAACGGTCGATG
Source organism: uncultured Methanofollis sp. (assembly GCF_937919355.1). Lineage (GTDB taxonomy): Archaea > Halobacteriota > Methanomicrobia > Methanomicrobiales > Methanofollaceae > Methanofollis. The sequence goes on from NZ_CALFSA010000060.1 coordinate 22,620, forward strand.
ATCATGAAGATCAGGATGATGACGACACCGGCGATGATTGCACCCCATCCTCCGGCGACGCTCTCGAAGAGAACGGTTCTCCAGAGTTCGAGGAACACAATCAGACCAAAGCAGACACCCGATGCCGGGCCACCGAGCTTGGCGGTGAACCAGCCGTTGTCAAGGGAGCTGCGCTGACCGGCTTCGGCGTACCTGACGATGTTACCGGACGCGGAGATCGGCACACCAGCGCCGAAGTTCTGGGTCTGGTACTGGCGTTCCTTGCCATAGAACGGGTTGCCGGTTGCAGACCCGGCGGCACCGAGGGCGATACCCCAGACGATGCCGAGAAGAGGCAGCGGGAACGGGTGGCCGAGAGCCTCCACGAGGAGGTAACACATCGCGACCGTGGTAAATATTGCAACAAAGGCATGTGCCATTGTGACGGTGGTCACCGACTTGATGACATCGATGTACACCGGCTGTTCAAACTTCGCAAGACTTGCTGTCCTGCCAAGATATGCGGTCGTTGCATACACACCCTGCACAAAGACTGCAAGTGCGGATGCGATGACAATCGCAAGCACCGGGTTCATCCCGGTGATCATGAATGCCCAGGCCACGCCTGCGCTGATGGTGACCCACAGACCATATGCGGGCGGTTCGCCGGATACTGCCTTGTTGTAGATCCGGTGGATGTAGCCCATCTGTGGAGCCAGCTGGACCTGAGAGTTCGGGTCACCCTGTGATCCGATGTTGGACTCAGTATCCTCAGCAGCGCCGGCAACGGTGGCGAGAGCACCTGCCAATGCTGTGACTCCTATGCCTAATAATACGCTTTCCATTCGTCTCCCTCCCAGCGCACAGAGATGCACGAGAGTTTTCAGTTCGCGTTACCACAGAGATGGAGTTCAAACTCGTTGTGGTTCATTTAACAGTCGTTTATGATTTAATTAAATGTTTCGGAAAGTATTGGGATTAATCCAATTATATGGTTTAAATCACCCAAACGGGCATGATACTGCCGGTTTCGGCATGCCTGTTTGCAGTAGGTAAAAAAAAGTTGAGTTATGGGATTTACCTGGCCGGGATGATCAGGGAGCGCTCGCCTGCCGGCATGTACTCGCGGATCGCACCCTTTGCGAACTCGCGCCTGGGTTCGGCGAAGTCGAACTTCAGGGACGGGTCGGCGAAGGTGATCTTGATCAGCGGGGAGAGCGACCAGGCATCTCCGCGGCTGTAGTGGGCACTGCCGACGATAGCGGCGTACTCGCCCTGGTGGCCGACGTTCATTGCGTAGTTCGGGTAGTTCGGGCCACGGAACTCGCCGATACAGCCTTCGTCAGGCCTGACCGAGAGGGAGTTCGCCGAACCGCACTGGTCCTGCAGGTCGTAGCCGAAGAAGCCGAGACGGCTCCAGCCTTCCTTGTGCAGGAGCATCGAGAGGTACCAGCCGTTGAGACCGGCGTTGGAGTTGCCGGTTGCAATTGCAGAGGAGAGACCGGAGGCAGCGGCGATGACACCAGCACGCTGGGAGCCGCCGAAGTGGTCTTCCATCATGGTCGGGAACTTCTCGTACTGCTCCATCGCGTTGAGGGTGACCTCGGTGGCGATGTCGTTGACGATCTGCTGGGTCGGCTTGACCTTGTCGGCCGCTTTCGGGTTCTTCCAGTCGACCTTGTACTTGTCCTTGATGTAGTCCATACCATAGTAGGTGAACTCGTCGAGGATGTTGTCGGTGTATGCGGCGGTCGCGTACTGGGTGAAACCGACACCGCCGGACATGTAGGAACCGAGCCAGATCTGGTCGAAGAGCATCGTGCCCGCACCGACGACTTCGAGAGCGGACTTTGCCGGGTCGTTCGGGTACTTGCGGTCGGCCTGGATCATATGGGCG
>NZ_CALFSA010000061.1 GCF_937919355.1 uncultured Methanofollis sp.
CGCGCCTGAAGGCGGTGTTGCACCCGAGGGTGTAGTAGAGCGTGTGCGTCAATGCGCCGAGGCGGGAGAAGAAGTTTGCGAGGGCGAGTGAGATCGCGTTCTTGATCCCCTTCTCCTTCGGGTACACGAGGCCGAAGACCTGCACCACATTGGGGCGTGTGGCAAAGTCCTTCTCGATCCTCTCCAGCCAGTCCGGGGGGATGATGCAGTCGGCGTCGGTCGTGGCGATGATATCGCCCTTTGCGGCCTTCGCACCGTCGTTTCGTGCGCCGCCGACCTTCTTGCTCGTCTGCACGAAGACGAGGTCGGCGTACCTCTCTGCGATCTCCCGTGTCTTGTCCTTCGAGTTCCCGTCCACGACGATGATCTCGTACCGCTCCCGCGGCAGGGTCTGGTTGCAGAGGGACTCGAGACAGGAGGCGATGTTCGCCTCTTCATTGTAGGCCGGTATGATGACGGAAATCATGGGTTGATCAACTCGTTGTAGAGATGGATGTGGAGGTCTGCGATCTTTTTTATATCGAATGTTTCTGTGAAGGACCGTGCGAGAGAGGCGTGCCTCCTGAGCGCCGCTTCATCGCGGAAGTGCGCCCCCGCCTCCTCGTTGTCCTCAAAGAAGAGGGCGGCGTCCCCGAAGATCTCGACGAACTCCGGGATACGCCGGATGACGACCGGCAGGCCGCTTGCAAGGGCCTCCAGCACGACAAGACCGAAGGTCTCGGCATAGGAGGGCATGAAGAAGGTGTCTGCCCCGCAATAGGCGGCGGGGATGTCGTCGACAAAACCGGTGAAGGTGACGTTCTTCCCGCACCTCGCCTTCTCCTCTTCGATCCGCCCGTGGTCCTTGGAGAACCTCCCGTACGGGAACCCGCCGACCCAGACAAACCTGATCTCCGGGTGTTCGTGCGAAAGGGCGAGGAAGTCGTAGATGCCCTTCCGCGGCGTCTGCTGGGCAACCGAGAGCACCACAGTTTCGTCCTCCTCGATGCCGTACTTCGCCCTGAATGCCGCTCTCTTTACCGGGTCCGGCCTGAACCTTTCCCTGTCCACGCCGTTCGGGATGAGAGTGGTCGGGACGTCGGGAGCGATCTCGTGGACCTCCTCCTCGCAGAGGTGCGAGATGGCGATGATGTGGTCGAAGCCCCGGTAAATCTCAGGGTAGAATTGGTTCACCGTCCCTGAGAAGGCGAGGTTGCCGGTGTTGAGGCGCGGGGTGGAGTGGGCGGTGAGCACCTTGACGCCATGGCTGTATTTTTTGTTTGTCAGGGCGAGGGGACCGAAGGTATGGTAGTGCACGAGGTCGAAGTCGCGCTCAAGGGCATTCCAGGAGACATCCGGGCTGGCTTCTGCTCGTGCGATGGCGCTGTACAGGGTTCTGGCCAGGGTGGCGCACCCGATATACTTGAAAAAGAGCATGTCCTCGACGAAAAAGTTGACCTTCATGAG
>NZ_CALFSA010000062.1 GCF_937919355.1 uncultured Methanofollis sp.
ACTTCCTGGTCGATGAGGAGAAAGGGCGGGTGGTCTCGACCGTGACTGAGGTCCGGAGGGGTGGATGAGATTAGAGAGAAGAGTACTGCCTCTGGTTCTGCGGCCGGTGTCTCACCCCTCATAACCGGGCCGATGATAGACCGCTGATAGATAGACGGTCCGCACAGAAGACTTTTATAATCCCCTGCCGATGTCTCGCGTATGCGTGGCAGATCCGCAATCACAAATGTTTTGCCCGCCGATTACCCTGACAGGAGGCGCTGAGTGGAGCGGATGGTCCCTGCATGGGCTGCGGGGGCCGTCCTCGCCCTCGCCGCTCTCGGCTACCTCCTCTTTTTTGCGGGCGCTCTCCCTGCCGCCGCAGACCTCGCCCTCCTCTGCGGCGCCGGTGCGGCGGCGGTCCTCGCCGTGCTCGCATACAGGCAGGGACAGCCGGTGCGCCTGATCGCCGTCTCCCTTCTCGTCGGCCTCATCCTCTGCGTCGCCGCCTATTTCGGCGTCCTCCTCCTCGCCGCATGGCCTGAGGTATACCCCGGTTCTCTCGCCTACACCGTCGCCGTGACCGGGCTTGCAGGCCGCACCGGCACCGGGGCCACGACCGTCCTCGTCCCCCTGCCTGTTGACGACGGCGGCCTCCTCTACCCCGAGTCCTCTCTTGTAAACCAGACCTTCGGCGCCTGGACGACAACGATCGCCAGCACAGACCGCGGCGAGATGCTCGCCTTCACCACCGGCGAGGAGGCCCTCACCGACATCGACGCCGGGTTCTACCGTTTCGAGACCGGGATCAACGGGACAGACCGCCCGTTGCGGGAACGCCTCTCGCCTGTCGTCGGGGAGGTCGACGGCGGCTACCTGACGGTGGTGGCTGTCGACGGCCTTGCGTCGACGGCGCAGGTCTCCTTCAACCTCAGACTCGCCACCGGCGGCGGCATCTTTCACGGCATGCCCGAAGACCGCTACCTCACCGGCGTCGACGAGACCGTGCCGGCAGGGGCCGGGCCGGTGCCGGTGACGGCGACGGTCAGCAGGTATCAACCCGGAGGACCGGGCGAGAGCGGGGAGTGGGTGCCCGTATGAGGGGGCCGGCGGCGATCAGGCGGGTCGCGGCCTCTGTCCCCGCTCTCTCCTGACCCCCTCTCTCAGCGCCGGCCTATCTCCCTGTCGAGGGTCTCCGCAACCGCACCGAGTTCGTCGAAGATCCGGTCGGCGTCCTTCCGCATCTCCGCCACCGCGGCCGCAAGACTCCCGCCCCGCAGGTAGATGAGTTTTTTTCTGCGGTACAGGAGACCGGTGGCGACGAGGTTTCGCACGTGGTGGTTCACCCGCCCCGGCGTGATCGCAAGTCTCTCCGCGACCCTCGCCGACGAGACGCCGGGTTCCTCCGCGACTTCCTCCAGGATCTGGAGGACGACCCTCTCCGCCGTCGTGTCGAGGTCGCGCCCGTGGGTGAGGCCGAGACTCTCGCAGAACCAGGAGAAGTTCTCTTCAGTCCCCGGTGCCTGCGGCCTTTCGACGGCCCTGAGGGAGATGCGCTGGTCGATCATGGTGACACCCCGAAGAACATGTACCATCCCGTTTGAACCGATATCATATATAGTGAATTGAAATCATTTCGATCGAATCACGAAGACTATATATAGAACTGCAAACCACCATACTAGTAGATCCTGCAACAGGATCCCGGACATGATACAATGACAAAAATCCAGCCTATCGGTGAAAGAGTTCTTATCAAGCAGGAGAGGTCCGAGGAAAAGACAAAATCCGGAATTTATCTCCCTGACTCTGCACAGGAGAAGCGGAAAGAAGGGACAGTCGTTTCCGTCGGCACATTTGAAGACGGGCGCCCCCTCCCCATCGCTGCCGGGGACCATGTCATATATGGAGGATATTCTGCCGAAGAGATCGAGATCGACGGCGAGAAGCACCTCTTTGTCGAGTGGAAGGACATCCTTGCAAAGGTGGAGTGAATAATCTATGGCATCATCAAGCAAGCAGATCATGTTCAGGGAAGACGCGAGGAAGGCACTCCTCGCCGGTGTCAACAAGGTCGCTGACACCGTCAAGATCACACTCGGCCCGAAGGGACGCAACGTCGTCCTCGACCGGGGGAGCAAACCCCTCGTCACCAACGACGGCGTGACCATCGCCAAGGAGATCAGCCTCCACGACCGCTTCGAGAATATGGGGGCGAAACTCGTGAAGGAAGTCGCCTCGAAGACCCAGGACACCACAGGCGACGGCACCACCACCGCCACGATCCTGGCGCAGGCGATGCTCGTCGAAGGGATGAAGAACATCGCCGCCGGCGCAAACCCCGTCGAAGTCAAGCGCGGCATCGACCGTGCCGTCGCCTCCGTGGTCGACGGCCTCAAGAAGCAGAGCATCCCGGTGAACGATAAGGAGAAGATCGTCCAGGTCGCCAGCGTCTCCGCCAACAACGACGAGGAGATCGGCACCCTCATCGCCGATGCCATGGAGAAGGTCGGCTACAACGGCGTCATCTCCGTCGAGAACTCGAAGACAATGGAGACAACCCTCACCGTCGAGGAGGGCATGCAGTTCGACCGCGGCTACATCTCGCCGTACATGGTCACCGACCAGGAACAGATGGTCTGCGAGTTCGAAGACCCGGCCGTCCTCATCACCGACCGGAAGATCTCGACCGTCAAGCAGATCGTCCCGGCCCTGGAGATGGCGGCGTCCGAGGGCAAGCCCCTCGTGATCATCGCCGACGACGTCGACGGCGACGCCCAGGCCGCCCTGATCCTCAACGTCATCCGCGGCGCCCTGAAGGTCTGCGCCGTGAAGGCCCCGGGCTTCGGCGAGGAGAAGAACGCCATCCTCGACGATATCGCCGTCCTCACCGGTGCGACGGTCATCTCCGAGGCGAAAGGGCTGAAACTTGAGGACTTCACCGACTCGATGCTCGGCCATGCCCGGAACATCAGGATCGACCACGACAAGACCGTGATCGTCGGCGGGAAGGGTGCGAAGTCCGAGATCGAGGAGAGGAAGGCTCTCCTTGAGTCCAGGATCAAGATCGCCGACACCGAGTACCGCAAGAAGAACCTCCAGAAGCGTCTCGCCAAACTCGGCGGCGGCGTGGCCGTGATCCGTGTCGGGGCCGCGACCGAGACCGAGCAGAAGGAGACGAAGATGCGGATCGACGACGCCCTCAACGCCACCAAGGCGGCTGTCGAGGAAGGCGTCGTTGCGGGCGGCGGTGTCACCCTCTTCAAGGCGCAGAACGCCCTCGACGGCCTGAAACTCGAAGGCGACGAGGCGATCGGTGCGAGCATCGTCAGGCGCGCCCTTGAAGAACCGATGCGCCAGATCGCGGCGAACGCCGGCGTCGAAGGCGCCGAGATCGTCGCACGGGTCCGTGCCGAGAAGAACGCGAACGTCGGCTACAACGCCAAGAAGGACTGCTTCGAAGACCTCGTCGCCGCCGGTGTCCTCGACCCGACGAAGGTCGTGCGGAGCGGTCTCCAGAACGCCGCCTCGATCGCGGGGATGCTCCTCACCACCGAAGCGGCCGTCACCGACTTCGACGACGAAAAGGACGAGAAGACCCAGGCCATCATCATCTGAAGGCCGGGTGACGGATATTCCTGTGCCGGGGCGAGGGGGTCATCCCCCCGTCCCTGGCAGGAGAGGGACGGGGTGACACTCTCTCTCTTCTCAGGTCCTCTGTTCTTTCATTCCCCACTCCACTCTTATGGAACGGCGGGTGGCCGGCACTCTCTTCATTTCTTCACCCTGAAGACCTTTTCCTGATTTTGCCGGTCCCCCCACCATTGTTGTATGGCCGTCTCGTTCCTCCACCATGGAGCATGGGAAGAGCGAGCAGGATATTCAAGAGAGGGGAAATTGCAGACCCCCGCCTGTCCTGTGTCCGGGGGGGAATGGCATGGTCTGTCCCCCGCACCTGCCCCGGTCGAAACCCTCATCCCTCCTCCCCTCAAACTTTCTTCCATGATTTCGGATCGTGAACAGGCGGTCTTCGAGGCCGGGATCAAACTCGGCGCCCTGTACCACCAGTGGGTCGGCACCCCGATCTCACGGGCGACGGCGTCGAGCGTCGAGACGGCGATCGAGCAGGCCGTCGGCCTCCAGCCGTACGTGACGGCGATCAGGGTGCGGCTGAACCGCGACCTCATGACCGCGAACCCCTACGGCTACTCAGAACTCACCGGTGCGATGTTCTCCGTGGAGATCACCACCGTCTACGGGAAAGCCCGGTGCGTCGCCACCCTCGACTACACCGGCGCGTACCCCCTCATGTCCATCAGGTCCATCGATGAAACTCCCTGAAACCCCGATCACCGACGACCACATCCACTTCAACCCCCACAGGGGCAGGGGCGTGGAGGCGGCGAAGGACTTCAAGAGGGCGGGCGGGACGCACGTCTTCTACGTCTCCCTGCCCGCCTACTCCCTCGGCATCTGCCCGACGACCGCCGACGACTTCGCCGCCTCCTTCGAGGAGACCCTGCGGATCGCCGACCTCGTCAGGACAGGCGCCGGCATCACCGTCTTCCCCGTCCTCGGCGTCCACCCGATCGAGGTGCTGAAATACGCCGACCGCCTCGGCCTTGCGGCCGCCGAGTCCCTCGCCTGCGCCGGCCTCGACGTCGCCGCCCGCCTCGTTGCCGAAGGCCGGGCAGTCGGCCTCAAGAGCGGCCGCCCCCACTTCCCGGTCACCGGGGAGGTCGCCGCCGCCTCCGAGAGAGTGCTCGTCCACGCCCTCGAACTCGCCGCCGACCTCGGGTGCGCCCTCCAGGTCCACGCCGAGAGCGGGCCCTGCGCCGACATCGTCGACCTCGCAAAGAAAGCCGGCATGGACCCCGGCCGGGTCGTCAAGCACTACGCCACCCCTGACACCCCCCTCATGCCCTCCTTCCTTGCAAAGCAGGACGGACTTGCGGAGATGGCGAGGGCGGGCCGGCGCTTCACCATGGAGACCGACTACATGGACGAGAACAGCAGACCCGGCGCCGTCCTCGGCCCGAAATCCGTGCCGCGGGTCACCCGCCACCTCCTTGAGGGCGGTGCGATCACCGAAGACGACGCCTGGCGGATCCATGCTGAAACACCCGCCGCCGTGTACGGCGTCGAGATCACCCTCTGACGCCAGCCTCCCTTTTTTATCCGACCCCGACAATAGAGTACATAATGTACCTCAAGATCCACCGGACACCCACCGGTGAGGTGGTGGCCGTCTGCGACGACGACCTGCTCAACACCACCCTCCGCGACGGTGATCTCTGCATCCAAATCAACGGGGACTTCTACGGAACGACGCACGCCACCGGGGAGGAGGTGCGTGCCGCGCTCAAAAACGCCGCCAACGCAAACCTGATCGGAAAGGAATCGGTCGGCATCGCCGTGGCGATGGGACTGGTCCCCGAGGCAAGTTACATGACTATCTGCGGCGTCCCGCACGCCTTCATCCTCGCGGTCTGAACATGGTCGAGATACTGCCAAGTGTCTGCCCCCGCTGCGGAAAGGAATCGGTCGGCCTCTGTAATGAGTGCCGGGCCGCCGAGACGACATGGTTCATCTGCGACCCCCGTGTGGAGAGCATCTACTGCCCGGTCTGCGGGTCGCAGAAGCACGGGAAGACCTGGAGCGACACGGTGGTCGACCGCGAGACTCTCATCCAGCAACTCGCCCTCTCCGCCGTCCACCTCCACGCCGACGTGCGGGGGTCGGAGATCGCCATCTCCTCCCGCGACCCGAGCCCGAACAGGACGGTCGCCGACATGACTGTCTCCGGCACCCTGTACGGCGTCCCGGTCTCAGGCGAGTGCACGACGAAGATTGTCTGGCGTAAGGAGCAGTGCGACCGGTGCAACAGGATCAGCGGCGGCTACTACGAGGGGATCGTGCAGGTGCGGGCGACAGGCCGGCGGCCGAGCGTGCGCGAACTTGAGATCGCCACCCACATCGCCGAGCAGACCGAGAACGTCCTGCAGGAAGGCGGCGACCGCCTCTCCTTCGTCTCGAAGATCGAGGAGACGAAAGACGGTCTCGACGTCGTCGTCGGTTCGAACCCCATGGGGCAGGTGATCGCAAGCGACATCGCCGGCGCCCTCGGCGGCCGTCTCACCACCCACCCGAAACTCGTCGGCGAGAAGGACGGGAAGAGACTCTTCAGGATCACCTTCCTGGTCCGCCTGCCGCGCTACCAGAAGGGGGACGTCGTCGTCCAGAAAGGCCGGTACCTCGAGGTGCGCCAGACCGGGCACGGGCAACTCCAGGCCTTCGACCTCCAGGACGGGACGGTGCGGTTCATCTCCGAGGAGGAGGCGGAAAGGCTCGTCGGCAATGTCGGCGACGCCGAGTCCGCCCTTGTCGCCTACCTGTACGACGACATTATCGGCATCCTGGACCCGAAGACGCAGGGTGCGGTGGAGTGCCGGGCCGTCCCCTGGCTCCACCCCGAGGAAGGCGGGACCGTCCTGGTGCTCCGCGACACCGAGGCCGGGCAGTTCGTCCTTGTCGGATGAGTATGCGGGTGCGAAAGGTCTCACCTGGTGACCTCGCCGCAGCAGTGCGGGAGGCGTGGGCCGACCCGGTGCGGCGCCCCTATGTCGAGGGCGACACGGCGTATGTCCCGGTGCGTGACGGCTGGCCCGCCGACCTCGACCTCCCTGAGAGACGGCCGTACCGCGGCCGCCCTTTCCAGATGATCGGCGACACCGCCGTCCTCCACGGTGCCCGCCCGACCCCGGCCGAGGTGGAGGAGATCCTCGCCTGGCGCCGCCCGGCCTGCATCCTCTACCTGCGGGCGATCGACGGGGTCAGGCGTCTCCCGGCCGTCGAGGTGCTCCACGGCGAGCCTCATCCCGTCCGCCACCACGAGAACGGTCTCTGGTACTGGCTCAACCCGGCCGAGGTGATGTTCGCCCAGGGAAACCTGGAAGAACGCGCCCGCATGGGGAGGGCGGTGCGGCCCGGCGAGAGGGTGGCCGACATGTTCGCGGGGATAGGCTACTTCACCCTCCCGATGGCCGCATCAGGTGCGTCGGTGCATGCGATGGAGATCAACCCCGTCTCTTTCGGGTTCCTCCGGCGGAACGTGGAGGAGAACGGGCTTGCAGACAGGGTCAGGCCGGAGTGCGGCGACTGCCGCGACCTCCTCTCCGGCACCTACGACCGGATCGTGATGGGCCACTTCGACGCCCCCTCTTTTCTCCCTGACGCCCTCGCCCATGCGAAGGCCGGCACCGTCCTCCACCTCCACGCCCTCGGTGACGCCCGGTCAGCGATCGACACTGCGACCGCGGCGGCCGGGTTCTCGGCCTCGGTCTCCACCCGTAAAGTAAAGAAATATGGGCCACATATATGGCATGTCGTACATGACGTGGTGCTCGGATGAGCGGCGGACGAAGACTTGAAGGAAAAACGATCGTTCTGGCGGTAACAGGCAGCATTGCCGCCGTCGAGACGGTGCGGCTCGCCCACGAACTCAGGCGGCGGGGCGCCGTCGTGCAGGCGGTCATGAGCGCGGCCGCCTGCGGGATCGTCCACCCCGACGCCCTCACCTACGCCACGGGCCGGGCGGCTATCACCCGCTGCACCGGCATGGTGGAGCACGTCCTCTACTGCGGGGAAGGCGGGTGCGCCGACCTCCTCCTCGTCGCCCCGTGCACCGCGAACACGATCGGAAAGATCGCCCACGGCATCGACGACACGCCTGTCACCACCTTTGCGACGACCGCCCTCGGCCGCCGCATGCCGGTGGTCGTCGTGCCCGCGATGCACGAGTCGATGTACCGCCACCCCGGCGTCATCGAGAACCTGGCGAAACTGGAGTCCTGGGGCATCGACGTCGTCCCGCCCAGGATCGAGGAGGAGAAGGCGAAGATCGCCGGTATCGAGGAGATCGCCCTCCACGTCGAGCGCACCCTCCTCGGCCGCCCTCTTGCCGGAAAACGCGTCGTGGTCACGAGCGGCGCCTGCGCCGAACCCGTGGACGACGTGCGGGTGCTCACCACCCGTTCCACCGGGCAGATGGGCCGCGCCCTCGCCCTTGAAGCCTATCGCCTCGGGGCGGAGGTGACGGTCGTCCATGCCGGGCACGTCCCCTGCGTCGGGAACGTCCACGTCGAGACGGCGGGCGAGATGATGGAGGCGGTGCTCGCGGAGGTCGGGAAGGGTGCCGACTACTACCTCTCGGCGGCGGCGGTCTCGGACTTCGCCCCCGCACGGGCGGCGGGGAAGATCCCGAGCGGTGCGCCGGTGGAGATCGCGCTCCGCCCTCTCCCCAAGGTGCTCGACGCCGTTCTCCGGGTTTTTCCCGGGACTGTCGTCGCCTTCAAACTCGGGTGGGACGAGGAGGCCAGGGCCGCGGCGATGCTTGACGCCGGCGCCGCCATGGTCGTTGTGAATACACCGCCGGCGATGGGGGCCGCGGGCGGGGAGTTTGTGCTTATGAAAAAGGATTCGAGGAGAAAGGTTACAGGAACGAAGGAGGAGGTGGCAGAGGCGATATGGTCCGCACTGCTGTAGCCTTCTCCCCCGGACACATCTCAGGTTATTTCAGGAAGGTCTCCGGGGCGACGCCGGAGACGACGGGCAGTCTCGGTGCCGGTATCGTCATCGACGAGGGTGTGCGGGCCGTCGCCTCGGCTTCTGCCGTCCCGTCGGTGGCTGTCAGGTGCCTCGGCGCCCGCGGCGAGGTCGTGGCCGAATCGACAGGGTCGGCCCCGCTTGAATATGTGATGCACGAACTCGGGGTGACGGCGCGGGTCGAGACCTCCTGCCGTCTCCCGATCGGCGCCGGTTTCGGCCTCTCGGCGGCCGCCCTCCTCTCTTCGATCACCGCCCTCGACGCCCTCTTCAACCTTGGCATGGACAGGGCCGCGATCGCCGCCCTCGCCCACCGGACCGAGGTCGTCCACAACACCGGCCTCGGCGACGTCGCCGCCTGTCAGGGCGGCGGACTTGTCTGCAGGCGGACGCCGGGGACGACCGGGGCGATCACGCGGGTCTCCCTTGACGAGACTGTCTGGGCCCTCTCCTTCGGCCCCCTGCCCTCGCCCGAGGTGCTCGGGTCGGCCGACAGGCTGGCGCAGGTCGCCGACGCCTGCCCCGACACCTGCCCGAAAGACCTCGCCGACTTTTTCCGTCTCTCCCGTTCCTTTGCCGAGAAGAGCGGCCTTATCCCGCCTGAAGTCCGGGCGGCACTTGCGGCGTGCGACGACGCCGGCGTGCCCGCGAGCATGACAATGCTTGGCCTCGGCGTCTTTGCCGCCGGGGAGGAGGCGGGCGAGGTGCTCGCCGCATTCGGCGACCCTATCCCCCTCGGGGTGGCACGCGAGGGTTTCCGCCTCCTGGAGGTGCGGCCATGACGACCATCCCGAAGGACCACCCCCGCTACGCCGCCCTCGTCGTCCGCGACCGCCTGGCCGCGGCTATGCGGGAGGGCGTCCTCGCCCCCGAGGGCCTGATCGCCCAGGGCCGCGGCGAGGCCTTCGACTATCTCCTCGGCGAGAAGACGACGGAAAGCGCCGCTCGCGCCGAAAAAGTTGCTGCGGCGATGCTCCTCTCGGCCCGCCGCCCGGTCATCTCGGTGAACGGGAACACGGCCGCCCTCTGTGCCCACCAGATCGCCGCCCTCCAGGAGGCGAGCGGTGCGGCCGTCGAGGTGAACCTCTTCCACAGGACAGAGGAGAGGATGGAGAAGATTACCGCCCTCCTCCGGTCCCACGGCGTGGACGTCCTCACAGGCACGTCGGAACGCCTCATCCCCCTCGCCCACGACAGGGCGCTCTGCCTCCGCGACGGCATCGGGGCCGCCGACCTGGTTCTTGTCCCCCTGGAGGACGGCGACCGGTGCGAGGCCCTGAGGGCGATGGGCAAGGACGTCATCGCCATCGACTTAAACCCCCTCTCGCGGACGGCGCGGACCGCGACCCTCGCGGTCGTGGACGAAGTGACGCGGGCCGTCCCCGCGATCACCGCCGCCTGCCTCTCTCTCACCCCGGAGGAGGCCCGGAGGATCGCCTCGTCCGTTAACAACACCGTCTTCCTGAAAGAGGCGCTTGCCGGGATGGTCAGGCACCTTGAGGTGATCAACGATGCTCTGGAGTGAGAAATACCGGCCGACCGAGTTCTCCGGCATCCTCGGGCAGGAGAGCGTGGTGCGGACCCTGGAGTCGGCGGCTGAGGCCGGGAACGTCCCTCACCTCCTCGTCGTCGGCAGGCCCGGCACCGGAAAGAGCGTCGCTGTCGAGGCCCTTGCCCGGCGGCTGTATGGCGTGCACTGGCAGGAGAACACGACCGTCCTCCCCACCGCCGACATCTTCGAGCAGGGCCGGAAGTACCTGGAGACAGACGAGCGTTTTGCGCACCTCTACCGCAAGGACGAGAGCGTCCTCTCGAACTTCACCTATGTCGTGAAGTGGTACGCCGGGATCAGGCCTCTCGACACGGCGTTCAGGCTGATCGTCTTCGAAGGGGCTGACGCCCTGACGCGGGCGGCCCAGCAGGGCCTCCGCCGGATCATGGAACGCTCCTCCGGGACGTGCCGGTTCGTCTTCCTGACGACGAATGGCAGTGCGATCATCCCGGCGATCGCCTCCCGGTGTCTCCCCCTCACCTTCGGCCCTGTCCCTGACGCCGTGGTCCGGCGGCGCCTCGAAGAGGTCCTGAAGGCCGAAGGCGTCCCTGCCGACAGGGTCTCTGCCGACGACCTCGACCTCATCGTCCCGGCGGCGGCAGGCGACCTGCGTCGTGCCATCCTCCTCCTCCAGGTCTCCGTCGAGTCTGAGGGACACGTGGACCTCGCTGACACGGCTGCGTCCGAGACGGAGAACGTGGCGGCCTCGGTCTTCGGGGCGCTGATGAAGGGCGACCTCACCGGGGCGGAGGCACGCACCGAGGCGCTGCTCATCGATTACGGCCTGACCGGTGAAGAAGTGGTCAGGGAACTTTCACGGGCGGCCGACCGCGCCTATAACGACCCGCGGGTCGCCGTCGCCCTTGCCGATGCCGACCTCCTGATACGGAGAGGCGGCAATGAATTTATCCAGATCAATGCCCTTCTTGCACGAATTTCTCGGGAGGTATTCATCTGAAGCGTAATTATGAGAAGATCCAGAAACACTACGACGGTGTGGCCGGGGTCTACGACAGCCGCTACGGCGGCGACGTCGGGAGCCGGTATCATGGCCATATCAGGGACCACGTAATGAACTGTCTCCCGAAAGGGGGCGACCTCCTTGACCTCGGCTGCGGGACGGGCCTGTTCATGCAGCACTACCTCTCTGTCGGCGGCGGGACGGCGGTCGGCCTCGACCTCTCCCCGGAGATGGTGAAGGCGGCCCGCCACCAGAACCACCTGGACGATGTCGTGGCAGGGACGGCCGACCGCCTCCCCTTCAGGGACGCGTCTTTCGATGCGGTGTCGAGCATCCTCGCCTTCAGTTATGTCCCCGAACCGGCGGCGATGCTCGCCGAGGCATACAGGGTCCTCCGGCCCGGCGGCCGGATCGCGATCTGCACCCTCGGCCACAATGTCTTCACGTCGGTCCTGCCGGCGATCTACCGTCTCGGTGAGAAGGCGCACTGGGGCCGCATCGGGGTCGGGAGTTTCGGCGAGCACTACTACTCGGACGAGCAGATGCACGACCTCCTCTCTGCGGCGGGTTTTACCGACGTGAAGGTCCACCGCTGTTCCTTCGCCCACGTGAACATGAAAAAGCCGATCTTCGATGCCGTCCAGAAGGCGGAGCCTTTCGTCGAGAAGAACCTCTCTTATCTCGCTTTCAATGTCTGTGCGAGCGGGAAGAAACAGAGATAATTTTTCCGGTATGACGGAGAGTCCGGGGATGGTCCCTCATCCCCGTACCTGTGACCCCGTTGAGAAATGGATTGTGTTTTTTTTCCTGCTCACTTCTTCCCCTTGCCCGACTTCGTGGCCTTGTTGTTCGGGTTGAGCTGATTCGCTTTGTTGTCCACTGCCGCTTTCTGCGCCGGGTTGTTGGGATTCTTTGCATCCGCACGCTGGTTCTTCGCCATACAATCTCCTGCATGTCACGATAGTATATATTTCTTCGGAAATTATCACAAAAAAAGCGCCACAGTTCGTGCCCTTCCCGGCGTGGCGTGAAAAACA
>NZ_CALFSA010000063.1 GCF_937919355.1 uncultured Methanofollis sp.
GGGCGCTATGGGCTATACCGCTCTACCTGATCCTCTGTGGAGAAAACGAGGTCGCACACCTGGAAGCCCTGTACCACGCGGTCAGGGAACCTGAAGGATAGAAGGCCATCAAACTCATATCGAAGGATATATCCCCGCCTGTCCTCCACACATACACCGAGCAAAATACAGCACGCGATATAATAGGACAGGACGGGGAAAATGGTAAAGAAAAACAACCATGAGGTCAGGGATCCGATCTATGCGTTCGTACACATGGATTCTGATGAAAGACAGGTCCTGAACTCAGCACCAGTCCAGCGTCTTCGTCATATCCACCAACTTGCACTGACCTATCTCGTCTATCCTGGCGCAACCCACAGACGATTTGAGCACTCCCTTGGGGTCATGGAACTGGCAACCCGGATCTATACGACCGTCATGGAGAACAGATGCACCGACACTCTAGACATCAATGGAGGGTATGACAGAAATTATTACCTCCGCGTCTTGAGAATGGCCTCTCTTGTACACGACATCGGCCATGCACCCTTCTCCCATGCTTCAGAAGACCTCTTCCCCGCAGGCTGGGACCACGAGGTGATGACACTCAGCCTCATCGAGAGCGAGGAGATGGAACGGCTCTGGAAGAGACTGAAGATACAGGCAGAGGATGTAGCAAAACTCGCACTCGGTCCAAAACACTACACAAAAGACATATTCACCACTACAGAAGCAATACTCTCAGAGATCATCACCGGAGACACTTTTGGCGCCGACCGGATGGACTACCTCCTCAGGGACTCACATCATACCGGCGTTGCATATGGCAGGTTCGATCACTACCGCCTGATAGAAACCCTCCAGGTCCTTCCCAAAAGATATGAAGATGAGTCGATGGAACCTGCCCTCGGTGTGGAGAGCGGGGGGATCCAATCGGCAGAGGCGCTCCTGCTGGCGCGATATTTTATGTTCAGCCAGTTATACTTTCACCCCATCCGGCGGATCTATGATATCCATCTGAAAGAATTTTTACAGGCATGGCTGGAAGGGGGGTATTTCCCGACCGACCTCGATGACCACCTCAGCCTCACCGACAATGAGGTGATGTCTGCCATAGGAAAGGCCAGCAGGGATCCAAGACTCCCTGGCCATGAAGCCGCGGAGAGGATCGTGAAGCGCAACCATTATCGGGTCCTGTATACCCGAAACCCCAATGACGTGCTGAAAAACAGGGAGGCGGGACTGGCAATCTCTACGGCCGCATGCGCAGAGTTCGGCGAGGAGAATATACGCCATGACAGACCGAAGAAATCTGCCGGACGGGTGATGTTTCCTGTCCTTGAGCTGGACGGGAGGATCGTATCTTCCCTCTCCAGGTCAGATACCCTTCAGCACATACCTGAAGTGGCAGCGGACACCGTTTATATCAACCCTGACCTCCTCGATGTCGGGAGAAAGTGGCTTGAGAAAAATCGCAAGAGGGTTATTGAATCTGCAGTGGAAGAGGAGAGTGAATGATGAAACAGATACAGAGAGACGGCCTGCTCTTCGAACTCATCGATGAAATGAAAGAACAGGGGAGTTGGTGCGGCGAGACCCATATCCAGAAGGCTGCCTATTTCCTTGAAGAGATGATGGGAGTGCCTCTGGACTTTCGCTATGTCCTGTACAAGCACGGGCCCTTCTCCTTTGATCTCTCCGACGAGCTGGCATCCATGCGGGCCGATGCCCTTCTCGCATGGGAGATCAAGCCAGAGCCCTATGGGGACGGCCTCAAAACAACAAAAGGGAGCACGCAGTTACAGACAAAGATCCCCAGGACGATGGCGAGATATCGCCCTGCAATCTCCTTTGTGGCACAGAAATTCGGGAAGCGAGGAGTGAAAGAACTCGAAAAGATCTCAACGGCCCTGTATGTGACAAAAGAGATGCCAGGACAGGACCTGACCGTCAGAGCAAGGCGGATCACCGAACTCAAACCCCACATCTCCTATGATGAGGCAGAAAAGGCAGTTCTCTTCGTCGACGAGATGATGGAAGATGCAAAGACGGTGATCGCAGGAGAGGTCGTCTGAGACAGGGGCCGGGAAAAGCCTCCCGAATGTGCGCAGAAGATATCACACACCATTTGCAGGCTGCAGGAACGGTCGCACCGCAAAACTCTCCCTGGTTTTCGGGCCAGCATAGTGGGTTCTCCTGCACCAGAAAAAAGAAAGCGGGGCTCATATTTTCGTCGGATTATTTCTCCGACAGTTCAGATGCTTACCACTTCGTCACGGTGTATCGCATCGGCAAAATAAGGGCTGACCGCGTTCTCCATGAGGGCCACTCCCTCTCCTCCGTCCATGTATCCTCTGTATTTTTTCAGGTCTCCTCAAGATACCCATTATGCCACATTTACACATTCTGGCATATGTGCACATCTTTAAATGCTCGTATGGTCAATGGACATGCATGCCCTCCAGCACGAATGCAAGCGGTGGCAATCAGATCAAGCGTATTCCCGTGAAAGAGCTCACATGGAGGCGACTGCACGACCTGAAAGAAGCCGGACAGAGTTATGACGACCTGCTTGCCAGGATGATCCAGCGCGAGCGTGATTACCGCGACTGGAAGATAATCGCCGAGATCGACAAAACTGGTGAATTTGTCGCCTTCGACCCGGACGAGATCATGAAGGACGAGTGAGGCGCGGGAGAGCGTGTTCACCATCGTCATCGAGAGGAAGGCAGAAGAATTCCTCAAAAAATTGCCCCAGAAAACCCGGCGCATTGCTGTTGAAAAAATTCTCGAACTCCAGGAAGATCCTTTCCCGGGCGGGAACAAAGAAAAACTCGAATGTCCGCATCCCCCTGCCGTGTACCGCCTCCATATCAGCAGGTCATTTACAGTCTTTTATCTCATCGAAAATGATGAACAGGTCGTAAAAATCGAGAAGATCATGACAATCGAGAGGGCCCATAAAGAGTATTCCCGCACGTAATCCAGGAGATGGGCCCGTATATTTTGACCGACAGTTAAGGCCCTCCTTCCTCCCTCCAGGTGTTATCATGAAAACCACAGAGGTGGTTTTCAAAGAACGGCGTGAAACTTCGTATCATGGGCGATTCCCCCGATAATTCCGCAGTGCGGAGCCATCACTGCAGGACGAGGTGCCGAAAAGATCTGTCCTCCAGAGTATCGAGGTGACCGGTGAGGCGGCGAAGAAACCCCTTTATCAGGTCTATTTTCGTGACGTCACGGCGTTTCCAACTCCCTGAACCTGAAGGCGACCCGCCACTCCTGCTGCTCCCGCAACATCACCTCGTTCGCCTCGGCGAGGAGAGCGCAGAGGGTCGGCATGTCCTCCGCCCGCCTGATCCGCAGGGAGAGGGCAGAGAGGTGGCGGAGCATGCGGGAAGCCCTCTCTGCCGTCGGGCGGTATTCCTGCTGGGTCCTGATCGCCGCAAGCCCGGCCGCCACCGCGGGGAGGACGATGGTCAGGGCGGTGGTGAAGGGGTGGCCGACGCCCGAGGCATGGGCTGCAGCGGCGATCAGGGTGGCGATGAAGAAGATCTCGCCTGCATAGAGGAGGTCCTCGTGAAGCCTGCGGTTTTTCCGCGCCGTCTCCACGTACCAATCGATCTGCCGGGCGAGCCAGGCCTCCAGCAAAAATGTCTTCAGGGGCTCGAAAGGCAGTGCAAGGGTACAATAATCGAGAGGCCTCGTCTCGATCAGACCCTCGAAGGCCCGGGAGAGCCAGTCGTCCGCATGGGGGGAGAGCGTGAGAGGCGGGCGGCCGGGGAGGTCGCAGCGGATGCAGACAAAGCAGAGGAAGATCGCAGACCTGATCCTCTCGGCAAGGAAGCGGTAGTCGAGCCACTTGCGGTGCCAGTCCAGTGTCCGCGCCGCAATGAGAAGAAGGAGGACGCAGGCGATCGCCGCCACCTCCAGCCAGACCAGGGCTGGCAACGCCGGGAGGAGAAGGGCCTGAACCGCCACGATGGTGATCGCAGCCGAGGAAAGGGCGTAGACCGCACTGCCGGCCACGCGGTGGCGGCGGCCATAACAGTCGGCAAGGAAACGGGTGCGGGCATAGTAAGGGAGGAGGGAGACTGCCACCGGGTCAAGGAGGGACGGGTCCAGACCAGCACCGATGAGGGCTGCATGGTAGGCCTCTTCCCTGCGGGCGACTTCAGCCTCCACCCGTGCAGGGTCTACCTTCTCGCCATTGTAGGTGTCGAAGAAGCGGAGGGTCTCGATGATCCGGTCGGCATGGTGCTCCGCGGCGACCGTACCTGAAGGGGAAACAAAAAAGAAGGTCCTGCCCGCGGTGCGGGCCGTCGCAACAGCGTCATCGGTGAAGGTGACAAGGAAGTCGCAGGCCTCGACCACCTCGGCGACCGACGGGACGGTGCGGACGTCGGCGATGCCGGGTACGGTCGCAGAGGTGGTCACGGCCAGATAGATATGCGGGGTATGGACAAGGATGCGGTCCAGGTACACGAGCACTGGCACAGGGTCCCCCTCCCCTGCCACGCCGACGCGGACTACGAGAGGGAGGGGAGGGGCGTCCATATCACGGCCGCCCGAGGGCGTCCCTGATCGCCCGGCGCACCGCACCCGAGGGCTCGGTGAGGAGGGCCGCTTCCAGGGCCTCGTCCGCACCCCCTATCCTGCCGAGGGCGAAAGCCACCGCCTTCCGGGTCGGGGGGTTTACGTCGGAGAGGAGGGAGAGGAGGGCATCACGCCCTGCCGGGTCGGCGATCTGGCCGAGGGCCTTTGCCGCCATGTAGCGCACGTGGTCCTTCCCATCGTCGAGGGCCCGGGCCAGAGGCCCGACCGCCCGGCGGTCGCCGATCTGGCCAAGGGCCTCAGCAGCGCGGTACCTGACCCGCCACTCCGGGTCCAGGAGAGCGCCGACAAGGGAGATGACTGCCTGCCGGGCCACAAGTCCCTCCATCGCCCGCGCCCGCACCCCCTTGTCAGGGTCGTGCAGGGCTGCGACGAGCGCGGAGACATCGTCCCCGCTCTTCCCGATCAGGATCGCCGCCATGCTCCTGATACGGGCCTCGTCTGCCCCGGAAAGGGCGAGGTTGAGCCCTTCCTGTGCACGGTCGAGAGTATACTCATGCTCCATGGCACACCATTTCGTCCCTGAAAATAAAAAACACACCGCGGAGTAAGGGAGTGACAACGCAAAAAGGGAATACGCCCAGGACGGAATTCGAATCCGTGTCGATGCCGTGACAGGGCATCATGATAGGCCTCTACACTACCTGGGCATACAACATCCCGCCTCCCGGATTCGAACCGGGGACATCGCGGTAGCCGCGCGGTTACCGAACGACGGTAAACCTAACTACAGCCGCGCACTCTACCAGTCTGAGTTAAGGCGGGTATTGCGCTACATACGTGGGTTTGGCGAGTTATTAAAGGTATCGGTGCCCCCTGACACCCGGGAGACACCTATATATACCACGGCACCCTTTTCTGTGTATGTCTCGCACCAACGCAGACACACAGATGACAAGGGGGTATCGTTTTCTTTACCCCAGGGAACGCACGTAAGAATATCACTCTTTTCGACACCACGCTGAGGGACGGCGAACAGACGCCGGGCGTGTCCTTTACCGTTGACCAGAAGGTCGAGATTGCACGCCAGCTCGCCGCAACAGGCATCGGCACCATCGAGGCCGGGTTCCCTGCCTCCTCCCCGGAGGAGAGAGAGGCAGTGCAGGCAGTCGCCGCTGCTGTCGGTGACGCCCGGATCTGCGGCCTTGCACGGATGCGGAAGGACGATGTCGACACCTGCACCACCTGCAACGTCGGCATGGTCCACCTCTTTGTCCCGACCTCCGACATCCAGCGGGAGTACACGATCAAAAAGAGTCGGCAGGAGGTGCTCGAAGCCACCGCAGAGGTCGTCGCCTATGCCCGCGAAAAGGTGCCGCACGTCCTCTTCTCCGCGATGGACGCCACAAGGACAGACCGTGACTACCTGGTCGAGGTCTGCCAGGCGGCCGTGGACGCCGGGGCGACGGCCGTGAACATCCCTGACACCGTTGGCGTCATGACCCCGACCGCGATGAAGGAACTGATCGGTTGCATCGTGAAGGAGGTGAGGGTGCCGATCGACGTCCACTGCCACAACGACTTCGGCCTCGCGGTCGCAAACACTCTGGCCGCAGTCGAGGCCGGGGCCGCACAGGTCCAGGTCACCGTCAACGGCATGGGTGAGCGGGCCGGCAATGCCGATCTTGCCCAGACCGCGATGGCCCTGGAAGCGATCTACGGCATCGAAACAGGCATAGTCTCCAACCGCCTCCTGGAGACCTCGCGCCTTGTATCCCGCTACGCCGGGGTCAGCATCCCGCCCGGCCAGCCCGTCGTCGGCGACAATGCCTTCGCCCACGAGAGCGGCATCCACGCTCACGGTGTCATCGAACGCCCCGACACCTTCGAGCCCGGTATCATGACCCCGGAGATGGTCGGTCACCGGCGCCGCCTGAAACTCGGCAAGCACGCGGGCAGGCATGCCGTCCGCCAGATACTCGCCGACGTCCACCTGGAGCCTGACGACGCCGGCCTCGACGAGGTCATGACGAAGATGAAGGCGATTGCAGGGCGGGGCCGCCGGGTCACAGACGCAGACCTGTACGCCATCGCCGAGGAGGTGATGGGCATGGCAGGTGTCACGCCAGCCGTCGAACTGCGGAACATCTCTGTCTTCACCGGTACCCAGGCGATGCCGACCGCCTCGGTCAGCCTTGTCGTCGACGGAACCGAGAGGGTCGGGTGCAGCACCGGCAACGGCCCCGTGGACGCCGCTATGAAGGCGATCCTCCGCTGCCTGGACGAACCTGTTCACCTGAAGGAGTTTGCGGTCGAGTCGATCAGCGGCGGCACAGACGCCATCGGCCATGTCACGATCACCGTCGAGGATCGGGCAGGTCACATCTTCGATGCCTCCGCCTCCTCAGACGACATCGTCATCGCCTCTGTCGACGCCATGATCAACGCGATCAACCTGCTGCAGAGGGTGCAGGGCGGACAGAAATCCTGAAAAAAGTAATGAGGAGTGAGCACTCCACCACCTCCACGGTTCCGGGCTTTTCAGGCTCCGGAACCACCCATCTTTACAATTTAGCCGGGGGGTGATCTCCGGCCGTGCGCTGGAGATGCGCCTGTGCTCTCGACTCGCTGGCACCAGCCCCGGGGTCTGGAGAGGACCGACCGGACGATACCCTCCAGGAAGTGCCAGATTTTCGACCAGTATACCGGACGATCAGACCGGATAATCATCCGTGTTACTGATGAAATCCCTGAGATTTTTGAATGTGACCTTCGTCCCTCCACTCTTGACAAAGAACCCATCACGAGCAATGACGACTCCCTCCAGGGATGCGCCCTCAAATACTACCTTCCCTTCGGGCGCAACGAAGACACCGGTAACGCTGTTGCCTCCCATTCCTGTTATGGTGATATCCCCGCTCTGTGCAACGATGATGACATCAGTTGCAGTGGGCCTCCAGGACGTGGAGGAGTAACCGGGAGCATATATCTTCATATTACTCGTCAGGTCCCCACCTGAGACATAACCTCTTGCCGCGTACCAGTCGGCGGATTTTGTGGACGGCATACCCTGACCGGGCATATCATGTCCGGGTACTGCAATCTGATGGATGCACCTCGAGAGTATGTCCTGTCTCATGGTAGCGGGATGGGAGAACTTTCCAGTGTAATAGATACGCGCATCATCGGCGATCCAGGGCGTCCAGTCCAGTGTAAGGTCCCCATCAACGTACACATTCCCGTGTATTCTGGCGTCCTTGAGGAAGAGATTGCCGGCAACGTACACATCGCCGTAGATGCTTCTGCTGCCTTTACCCAGTGTCAGATCTCCATTGATAGAGATATTACCGGGCTCTACTGCTGATCCCAGGCTCGCACTCCCTCCGTTCAGGATAACATCACCGTCAATGGAGATGTTTGAGACAGAGAGAGAGGCACCCTGGTTGATGTCCTCTGTATCCAGTCCTCCAGTAATAAAGACCGTCGCCCCCCTGCCATCAACGCGGTCTCCGCCGAAACTGAGGACACTGCCATAGATGAAGACATTCTCGTCGATGATGAAATCTGGGAATGAGGTGCCGACAGTGATGTATCCTGTCTTTGTCTCGGTGTCCGAACTCCCGGTCTTCAATGCGGTGAGGGTGATGGTGTAGGTGCCTGCCTCTGTGTAGGTATGCACCGGGTTCTGTTCCGTCGAGGTTGCCCCGTCCCCGAAGTCCCAGGACCACGAGGTGGGAATACCCGTGGAGAGGTCGGTGAACCCGACGGTCAGGGGTGCCGTGCCCAGGGTCATATTGGCGGTGAAGTCGGCGTCGATGGGCGCCGGGGTCGGTCCGGTCGTCGGCACTGTTGTGGTGGTTGTGGGCACTGTCGTCGGGGCGGTCGGTTCAGGCGTGAAGGGAGTCGTCCGGGTCGGCGCCGTACCGTTCTCGAAGAGAAGCCATGAGCCTCCCCTCCGGTCTACGCCGTCGGCGACGATCCTGATCTCTGCCGCCGAAGAGATGCCCGGGATGACGAGAGCCTGCCCGGTCCCCCATGTCGTCCAGCGGGAAGTCTCATCACCCGAAGTGTCGACGATGATGGCGTCGGCCGTCCGGTCCACACCGTCGACGAGGAGGAGGAAGTGTCCCTTTTCGAGGGGGTCGCCGCCGTCATGGTAGAGGTAAACGTTTCCGTCCTCCTCCTCGACATGTGCGAGCATCGCAGGTGCAGAGTCGCCCGGCGGGTTCGAGAGGAGCACAACCCCTATGAGGGCTGTCGCTGCCACGAACAGGGCGATGAGGGCTACGACCCCGATCAGTTCAGATACCGCTTCTCCTCTCCTCTCCATCTTCACACCCTTATGCGGCACCGATCCATGCCTTCACGGCGTCCTGTGCTACCACAACGCCAGCAGTGTCATAGGCGACGACCCTGACCATGACCTCTCTGCCAGTCATCTTCTTGAGTTGTCCGGGGTTGGTGGCGATCCGGGCATAATATCCTCCATCAGATCCCTTTTCCGTGGTATACTCACCATCAATGGCAAGATCGCCGCCAGGAGACTCGATGAGGACCACCACTTTCCCGATCGCCCCGCCCGCCCCCGCTGCTCTGACCGTTGCGGAGTACTTCGGGAATCCCGAGAACACCACCGTACCGCCGTCAGAGGGGGCTGTGATCGCCACATTGACATCGCCGGGGTCAGGCCCAGGTCCGGGAGTGCTTCCCCCCTCGTCCACGACAGGGACAATGCCCCCCGAGGCACGGGGTTCGGCAATCACAGTCTCCCCGCCCCCGGCAAGGGCGGTGACGATGACCCGGCCATCTGGCTCTCCAGCCCGATATCTCAACGCCTCTCCCGGCGACCAGACTCCGTCGCCGTCGAGGAGAAACTCGTCTGTTCGGTCGACAGGGCCGTTGCCGACGTCCACATAGAGCCGATAGGCCCCGTCCTCCAGAATGTCGCCGCCCTCATGAAACAGAACAAAGGCACCGTCGGCCGTGGTGCCGGCAGAGAGAGAGACCGCCGGGACATTTCCGGGAAGAGGGGCAGAGAGGAGGAGGGCGGCGACGATCACCACCCCGACGACGGTTAGGGCGACAAGGAGGACGCTCCCTACCATGTCAGAAACACCGTCTTCAGCACCCGGCAGGTCCATCACGCAATCCTCGCCGCCGCCCCGTGGAGGGAGGCATAATACTCAGCCCTGTGGACCTGGAGGAGAACGTCTTTCCTCTCGCCGTCCTCCTGATCAGGCCCGGAGATGAAGATGGAGGCAGTATTGCCGGAGCGTGTGAGCCGGTACCATTCCTGCGGTATCCCCTCCCGCCCGGGCGCTTCCTTCAGGGCCCGCTCCCAGGCCAGCGCTCTCCCGGAACTACTGCTCTCGATACTGACCTGTACCCATGCCACCTGCTCTTCGGTCACGGAGGGCCCTGCCGTCTGCCGCAGGCGCGTCTCCACACGCGCAGGCCCGGTCCCACCGACAGAACCTGACCCCCTGACAGTCGCCGGCGTGATGCTCACCGACGCAACCGTGCCATCGCGGCTTGAGACCGAGAAGAGGGGTGCGAGCCTGAGGGTCGTTCCTTCGTCCTGGGTGAGGAAGACCCCCCCCATCTCGTAGGTCCAGGTCTGGTCCACCCAGTAGTGATTCTCCGAGGTGTATTCAAGGGTGCCGAGACGGGTCTCCCATCCCTCGGGGTTGTCGCCTGTCCTGATAGTGAGGACATCCCCCGTTCCTATGCTCAGGTCCCCTGCCGATGCCGTCGGCGCAAGGAGGAGAGGCCATCCCCCGTACTGGCCGGTGCCGAGGTCGAAGGCTGTCGAGAGGGCGACGCCGGTCTGATTGTTCACCCAGAGAGAATCAAGGGCGATCTTGTAGTCAGTGAACCGGTCCTTCACCATATTCATATGTGTGATCTCGTTCTCCCGCCCCTCAGCCGGCACGGCATAGAGCTGGTAGACGGAGAGGGCAAGCACGAGGACGCCGAGGAGGAGCACAAATCCGACGACCTCGGAGAGAGCGTCCTCGTCGGGGGGGGAATACATGGATCGCGTTTTTCTGGAGAGAGTATATATGCCTTTCAGAAGAGTGCACCTGCCTCGTGGGATAGCGTTAAGATTGCACGCGGTCACATATATGCTCCATCTGATCTCTGGAGACTGCTGATATGATCGAACCTGACGAACCGACGCCGCGTCTCGCCGACGGCTGCGTCCTCTGCTATGAAGGGGCCAAGATGGTCCTTTTCGTGACCGGGCGGTGCGGCAGGAACTGCTGGTACTGCCCGCTCTCCGACACGCGCCGGAATAAGGACGTTGTCTACGCGAACGACAGACTGGTCAAGAGCCCCGACGACCTCATCGAGGAAGCCGAGATGATGAGCGCACTTGGCACAGGCGTCACCGGAGGCGAACCATTCCTGGTCCTGGACAACGTCGTCAGGTACTGCCGCCTCCTCAAGGAGCATTTTGGATCCGGCCACCATATCCACCTCTACACCGGTATCGCCCCAAAAAGAGCGCAGCTCGAACCCCTGCGCGGGCTCGTGGACGAGATCCGCCTCCACCCCCCGCGAGACCTCTGGGCCGGGATCCTGAAAAGCCCCTATGCCACCTCCGTACAGACAGCACGGGACCTCGGGTTTTCCATCGGTATCGAGGTCCCGTCCCTCCCGGGCATGGAGGCACTCGCCGCCATCCTGCCAGACCTCGACTTCCTCAATATCAATGAACTCGAGTGGAGCGAGACGAATGCAGAAGCGATGCGCGAGCGGAACCTTGACCTGGAAGACGGCCTTCACAATGCCGTCGGCGGCGCCGCAGCATGGGCGGCTCCCCTCCTTGGCGACGAGAAGGTCCACTTCTGCTCTTCTACTTTCAAGGACTCTGTCCAGTTGCGGGAGAGGCTGAAGAGGATCGCGGAGAACACGGCCAGGCCCTTCGACGAGGTCACTGACGACGGCACGATCGTCTATGGCGTCCTGGAAATCGAGGACGGCAGGGTCCCGCAGGCCCTCAAGGAAGATATTTATGATCTCGAAGTCTCCGATACTCACGTGGAAATGGCCTGGTGGGTACTTGCCGAACTCAGAGACCGCCTCCCCGGCAGGAAGGAGATCGTGGAGCGCTATCCTAATGGAGGAATTATCCTGGAGGTGACCCCACTCTGAGCCTGAGAAAGAGGATAGAACCGCTGTACGAGCGCTATCTCCAGTGGCAGTGTGTCCATATCCCCAACCATATCGCGATCATCCAGGACGGAAACAGGCGGTACGCCCGTCTCCTCGGCCTGGACACCATCGAAGGCCACCGGGCGGGCGCCGGGGCGACAGAGAGGGTGCTCGAATGGGCGCGGGAGATCGGCGTGCGGACGATCACCCTGTACTCCTTCTCAACCGAGAACTTCAACCGCGACCACAAAGAGGTGGAGTACCTCTTTAAACTCTTCAAGGAGAAGTTCACGGCCCTGAAAACCGACGAGCGCGTCCATAAAAACCAGATCAGGGTCCAGATGATCGGCGACCGTTCAATGCTCCCGCCCGACCTCCTCCAGACCATCGAGGCCGCGGAAGAGGCGACGAGGAACTACAGCAGGTATTACCTGAACATCGCCCTCGCCTATGGCGGGAGGAACGAGATCGTCCATGCCGCCCGGAAGATCGCCGCCAGCGTGCACGACGGGAGCATCTCCCCCGACGAGATCACACCGCAGACGGTGGAGCACAACCTCTACGACGGCGCCCACCTCTCACCCGTCGACCTCATCCTCAGGACAGGGAATGAACGCCGGACCTCGAACTTCCTCCCCTGGATGGCGAATGGTAACGAGTGCGCGGTCTATTTCTGTGCACCCTACTGGCCGGTCTTCAGGAAGATCGACCTTTTGCGTGCGATCAGGGTGTACGACCAGCGGATGCGCAATTCCCGGTAGGTCAGGCGCCGAAGCGCCTGGCCCGGGACTGGAAGTCTCTCAGGGCCCTGAGAAGATCTATTTTCCTGAACCACTTCCAGTTCACGTCGGAGAAGAAAAATTCGGAGTAGACCGACTGCCAGATAAGAAAGTCGGTGAGGTGGCTGCCGCCGGTCTTTATCACGAGATCGGGAGTGCAGTGGAAGGTGAGGTGGTGTTCGATCGTCGCCTCGTCGATCGCCTCAGGCGGGATACCCTCCGCTGCGATCTTCCTGATACACTCGGCGATCTCTTCGCGCCCGCTCTTGCCCACGGCTATGGTCACACGCATCCCCTCTCCGGCTGTCTCGATCTGGTCCCCCACATGGAGGCGGAGGTGGGCGATCGTCGCGACCTTCCTGAGGGGCGGGAGATAGGGCACGACTTCGTCCGGGTCGTCTGTCGAGATATGGAAGGTGGCGCCGCCAAGCCCGATCTCACGACACCACTCGCTTACCTCAAAGACCTTCTCCGGCGCCGTAACCATATCCTCTCCGGTGATCATGAAACAGATCTGATCAGGGAGTTTTTCGAGGTCTCGGCGGAGGAAACGCTCGTATAACCACCTTATCACTGGCACCGCCCCGGGAGATCGGCACGCCGACAGGTGTTGAGTACGTCCCCCGCACTGCACCAGCCCCGCCGGGCAAGGGCGACACCGTGGCCGATATGACTGAGTTCGGCTGAAGAATGTGCATCAGTCCCGATTGCCAGTTTCACGCCTTTCTCTTTCGCCTGCCTGATATAAATATCATCGAGATCCATGCGCACCGGCGAAGCATTGATCTCGAGGGCCGTCCCTGTCAACGCCGCTGCATCGATCACCCGTGCCATATCGATCGCCGTGGCCGGTCGTCTTCCAAGGAGACGACCGGTGGGGTGGCCGACGATATCCACCTGCTCGTGCTCCATCGCCGCGATCACCCGGCGGGTCAGGGTGTCGGCGTCCTGCCTGAAGGCCGAGTGGACCGAAGCGACGACAAGGTCGCAGTCGTCGAGGACAGTTGACGGCAGGGCAAGTCTCCCGTCGGCGAGGATGTCCACCTCGACACCTGAGAGGAGGGTGCAGGAGGCGGTGCGGTTCACCCTCCTGATCGCCTCCTGCTGTTTCTGGAGACGGGAGGCATCGAGACCGCGGGCGATCCCGAGGCTTGCCGAGTGGTCGGTGACCAGGACATACTCGTATCCCCTCTCCTCGCCCGCGGCGGCGATCGCGTCGAGGCTCATCGCCCCGTCGCTCCAGTCTGAGTGGACATGGAGGTCGCCCCTGATATCTGTCTCGTCGACGAGGAGGGGGAGATCACCGCGGAGGGCGCACTCGACCTCGCCGCGGTCCTCCCGGAGTTCAGGGGGCACGGGTGCCATGCCAAGGGCCGCAAAGACCTCTTCTTCCGTCCTGTAGACGGAAATTCGCCCTGTCGCCATATCTGTCAGGCCGTACTCGTTCAGACGCATCCCCTGCGTCCGGGCGATCTCGCGGAGGCGGATATTGAAGGCCTTCGAACCGGTGAGGTAGAGGAGCATCGCACCTTCCTCACCAGGGCGGGCGTACCTGATGTCGGCCTGCCTCCCTCTGATACGCAGGGATGTCTTCTTCTCCCCTTCCTCGACGACGCTCTCTGCAATGGCTCGAAGCGCCCTGTTCGCCGGACCAGGGAGTGCGGAGGTGACGATGTCGATGTCGCCGACTGTGGACCGGCCGCGGCGGAGACTCCCGGCGACCCGTGCTTCACCAGGGAGGACAGCGAGGATCGCGGCGGCGATCAACCCGGCTTCGGCGACTGTCATCCTTTCCGCTCCCTTCCTCGCCTCCTCGACAGCCCGGAGAATCTCCTGTTCCTTCTTCGGCCCGAAGCCTTTCAGCGCTCTCACCCGCCGGTTCCGTGCCGCCGCTTCGAGGTCGTCGATCCCCTCGACGCCGAGGACCTTCCAGAGGCGACCGACCGTCTTCGGGCCGACGCCCTGGAGGGCGAGGAGAGCGGGGAGGCCTGACGGCGTCGCCGCAAGGAGGCGGTCCCTCTCAGGACAGGTACCTGTCGCGGCGATCGCCAGGATCTTTTCGGCAAGGGCTTTCCCTATGCCGGGGACCGCCTGCAGGTCATCCTCTCCCATCGTCGCCACAGGACGGTCGAGCATGCCGACGAGTTCAGCGGCCCGTTCATAGGCCCGGACCTTGTAGGGGTTCTCCTCGTGGATATCCAGCAGTTGCCCGATCTCTTGGAGCACGGCGGCCACCTGCCGGTTTGTCATCGCCATGCATCAGGGTGGTATCCTCCCTATATAGGGGTTGGCGGGGGATGCCTTTCTGCAGGGAAGCAAATCCATAAAATCAACGCCCCCTACAATGTATGTATGAGTTCTTCTGTCCGGGAAGACTGCCTTGAAGCGATCCTCGCCCTCTCCGGCAAAGATTGCCGGCCCGTGAGCGAAGCCGAGGTCGGGGGTGCGGTGGAAGCCGACACCGCCGAGGTCATGGCGGCACTCCGGACACTCGTTACCGGGGGGGACATAACCAGGGAAGGTGAGGGGTACATGCTCACCCCGCAGGGAAAGAAAACTGCGGAAAGTGTCTTCAGAAAACACCGCGTCCTCGAGTGCTTCCTCTCCGAGATGCTCGGCATGGACACCGGAGCGGCCTCGAAGGAGGCATGCGTCCTCGAACACGGCGTCTCCGACGAGACGATCGACCGTCTCTCAACCTATATCCAGGGCCCGGGCCGCCACCGCTCGATGCGGCGGGGTTCAGGACACCGCCCGCGGCACACCCTCCTCGATTTTGCCGAGGGCGACACCGTGGAGGTGACGATGATCAGGTGTACCGGCAAGAACCGGCGCCTCATGGACCTCGGTGTCATTCCCGGTGAGAAGATCATTCTCCAGCGCAAACTCGGGAACAACGCCGTCGTCGTGACGGTGAAAGGTGCCGACATCGCCCTCTCTCCTGAGATTGCGTCGACGATCTTCGCGGAGAAGGCGGCATGAAGTGCGCCCTTGTCGGGAACCCGAGCGTCGGCAAGTCCCTCATCTTCAACCAGCTCACCGGTCTCGGGGTCGAGGTCTCGAACTACCCGGGCACGACCGTGGAACTCCAGCAGGGGAAACTCTGCTACCGGCGTCTCCCCCTGGAGGTCGTCGACCTGCCCGGGGTCTATTCTCTGGACGGCGATTCGCAGGAAGAGGAACTGGTGCGCTCGTACCTGGTCAATGAACCTCCCGACCGGGTGATTGCCGTCCTCGACGCCACCCGGATGGAGCGGAACCTCTACCTCCTCCTGCAACTGGCCGAGTACAAGATCCCGACCGTGGTGGTCCTGAACATGATCGACGAGGCGATGGAACAGGGACTTTCCATCGATCAGGGGAAGCTCTCAGAACTGCTCGGCATACCAGTGGTCGAGACGGCCGCTTCCCTGGGGCAGAACATCGACAGGATCGTGCCCGCGGCCATGCACGACGCGGCGGTCTCCGACCTCTCCGTCCCGTACACCCCGGAGATCGAGGCGGCAGTACGGAGCCTGGAAAAACTCTACGGGGCGCCGCGCCTCGCTGCACTCCAGGCCCTCCAGGGGATAGGGCATGACGCCCCACTCCTGGAAGGGGCGCAGGCAATCGCTACGGAGATCGAGGCCCGCAATCACATGGCACCCGGCCAGATCATCGCAGCCAACCGCCACCTCTATGCCCGCCAGATCTCCAGGGAGGTGATCGGGGCGCGGGAACCTGACAGACATTTCTCTCTGGACCGCCTGCTCACGAAGTCATTTCCCGGTATCCCGATCCTCTGCGCAGTCCTCCTCTCGATGCTCATCGTGGTCTTTACCGCCGGGTCCTTCCTTGAAGGTCTGATCGTCGACGCCTTCTCAACCTTTGTGATCGAACCCTTCTCAGCACTCGGACTGCCCCCCCTCCTCCACGCCCTGGGGATGGCGGCGCTCCTTGCCATCGTCGCCGGGCTCGGGATCGCTTTCCCCTTCGTCTTCATCTACTACATCCTCCTCTCCATCGTCGAGGACTCAGGCTACCTGACGCGTGCGGCTTTCCTTGCCGACCGCGCGATGCACAGCCTCGGCCTCCACGGTGGCGCCATCATCCCGATGGTGATGGCCTTCGGCTGCAATGTACCCGCAGTCATGGCGGCCGGGCAGTTGCGGACGACACGGGAAAGGACGATCGCAGCCTTCCTGATCACAATGGTCCCCTGCTCCGCACGGACGGTGATCATCACCGGGATCGTCGCCGCTTTCGTCGGCCTCGGCGCCGCCCTCTCCGTCTACCTCATCGTCCTTGTCCTCGTCGTCCTGACCGGCATCATCCTCGCCCGCTCGATCCCCGGCGGGCAGTACGGCATGATCCTCGAGATGGCCCCCCTCAGGCGGCCCGACGCCACACTCGTCATCAAGAAGTCCTGGCAGAGGATCAAGGAGTTCCTCTTCATCGCTATGCCCCTCCTCCTCGCAGGGAGTATCGTCCTCGGCGCCCTCGATTACTTCGGCTGGGTCGCCGCATTCTCCGAAGCGGTCTCCCCGGTCTCCGAAGGCCTCTTCGGTCTCCCTGCAGAGGCCACGACCGCCCTCCTCTTCGGCATCCTGAGAAAGGAGATGGCCTTCGAGACTCTTGCCGTCCTCGCCGGGACCGCAGACCTCGCCGCGGTGATGAGTGCCGTCCAGCTCTACACCTTCGCCGTCATCAGTGTCCTCTTCGTCCCCTGCATCTCGACGATCGCCGTGCTGCTGAAGGAGATGGGCGCGAAGGTGACGACCATGGTCTCTGCATACACGATTGCGCTCGGCTTTTTTGTCGGGGCACTCATACACCTGATCACGGGGTAGGTGAAGATGGACCAGATCAGCGCGGGAGTCAGGGATATCAAAGGCAGGATCGGGGATATCAGGCCGCCGTCCAACATCCTCCTCCTCGCACCTCCCTTCTGTGATGCCGAGCGCCTTGCATACACCCTGGTACGCCCCTCAGACAACGACCACACCATCGTCATCTCCACCGACGAAGACGCGCCGACGGTCTACGCCTCATTTGCTGGAGGGAAGGTCTGGGTCCTGGACTGCATCACAAAGAGCATGGACCCTGCCGTCGCCGACACGGAGGGGGTGAAGTACGTCGGGAGCCCGGCGGACCTAACAGGTCTCGGGATCAAGTTCACAAAGATTCTTGACAGTGTCCAGAAGAGCGGGGAGGCAGAGGACGCGGCGCCAGGCCAGGTGCGGGTCTGTGTCAATTCCCTCTCCAGCTTTCTCATATATACGAAGCTCGAAGCGATCTATCGCTTCTACCATATCTTCTCGGCCCGTATCAGGAGGATGAACGGCATCGGGATCTATATTCTCAATCCCGGATCTGTTGACGAGAAGACGATATCCACCCTGAAGCAACTGATGACCGGCATCCTCAAGGTGGAGACATGCGACGGCGACCCCGGGGTTCATACTCTGCGCTACCAGGACATCTCGGGCAGGGTCTCTCCCCCGGTGCGCTATCGCTTTGAAGGCGACGAACTGGTGGTGGATGAGCCATGATCCCGATCGGCATCCCAGCACTCGACGACCTGCTCGGGGGCGGCATACCGACCGGCAGTCTGGTGCTCGTCTCCCTTGCCCCCGGCGTCGAGGGTCGGCAGGTGCTGCACAGCGCACTTCACAGTGCGCACGAGCAGGGCCGGCGTTGCCTCGTGATCGTCCCGTACACGACGACCAATGTCTATTGCGCAGATCTCTCGGGAACACCCTATGCCCTGTCGTCTGAGGATAACCTCGTCTTTCTCGATACCTCCGCCTTCGACGAGGTCCACGGTCGGAGGGCGGCCACCCCCCTCTCGGAGGCGGCAGGATGGGATACCCTCCTCACATCTCTTGCTGCGGACCGCGGGGTCGATACCGTCTTTCTTTACTGCAACCGGATCTGCGACGCCCTCGGGACAGGAGAAGCACTCGCCCTCTTCGCCGACACCTGCAGGAGGCTCGGGCTCACGCTCTTTGTGGAATACCTCAACCTCTATGACCGCAACCACATCAGGGAACTCTCAGCCAGTATTTCCTTTGATCTGGTGCTCTCTGTGGGGGAGGGGTTCGAGAACTTCATTTTCCTGAACCATTTCAGGATCGAGCACCTGAAGTGGGCCCATGTACCCGACATACCCCTTCCCTTCATTATCAGGGACAATGGCTATCTCATGCCACACCTCCCGAAGGTCGTCGTCACAGGCCCGGTGGACGCCGGAAAGACCACCTTCATCAGGACCCTCTCCGGAATGCCTGCCCTGTCCGACAGGATCGGGCTCTCCGGGTCACCGACAACGGTGGCGATGGACGTTGGCAGTCCCCATGTCGCCTGTCGGGGTTTTGACCTCACCCTGATGGGCACGCCAGGCCAGGAACATTTCGGACCGATCATCAGGCACCTCCTCACCAATGCCACCGGTGTCGTCTTCATGGTAGACGGCACAAACGCTGCGTCTTTCGGGCGGGCGCGAGCGATCCTCGACGAGGTCAGGGAGATGGGCGCACCCTTTGTCGTGGCGGTGAATAAGGGGGACCTTCCGGAGAGGGTGCCCGACCATGACCTGCGGGAGGCCCTCGCTCTTCCCGAGGATACGCCTCTCCATCCCTTCTCCGCCCTGGAAATGGAAGAGGCGATGGGTGTCCTCGACGCCCTGGTCGGTCTCATCACCCGTCGCACAGACCGGAGATAAGAGACGTCTCCCCCTCCCCTCCACAAGATAAATGTGCCCTGTACCCCCCATGAGTGATACACTATGCTGACATTTATCGGACTTGGCCTCTATGACGAGACTGACCTCTCCCTGAAGGGTCTGGAACGGATCAGGGATGCGGACCATGTTTTTCTCGAACACTACACCTCGGTGCTGACCGGGACGACAACCGAGAAGATGGAATCCCTCTTTGGGAAGAAGGTGCGCTACCTGTACCGCGACGATGTTGAAGGTCATCCAGAGTCGTTTCTTGCACTGGCGAAGGACGAGGACGTTGCCTTCCTGACGGCCGGGGACCCGATGGTCTCGACCACACACATCGACCTGCGGATCAGGGCGGCAGCGATGGGGGTCGATACGGCGATCATCCACGGCGCCTCGATCGTGAGTGCAGTCTGCGGGTTGACCGGACTGCAGAACTACCGGTTCGGCAAGTCCTGTTCCCTCCCGTTCCCGTACGGAAAGTGGGCGCCGACGACACCGATCGAGGTGATCGAGCACAACATGGCCGAAAATCTCCACACCCTCGTATACCTGGACATCCAGCCAGACCGGTACATGCGTATCCCCGAAGCGGTGGCGATGCTGGAGAAGATGGCCGCAGACCGCGGCACCTCGATCCCCCTGTACGTGGGCGTGGCGCGGGCCGGGTCGCCCGCACCGGTCGTCGCGGCTGGCACGGCGGAGGCGCTCGCCGGCGTGGACTTCGGCGGCCCCCTCCATATCCTCGTCGTGCCGGGCGAACTCCATGTGATGGAGAGGGAATACCTCTCGGCCTTTGCCGGCCTATGATCTCCTCTGACCAGGCTCTCGAGGCGGCCCTCGGTGCGGTCGTCCCGACCGTCCCGAAGGGGTCGGCGCTGGCACAGGTCTCTGCCTGTGTCCTCAGAATGGCGGAGTCGTACCTCTCTGACGGCCGGGTCTTTGCGGGGCGGGGCGACCTCGTCAATGCCCACGCAAGTTTCGCTTATGCCTTTGGCTGGCTGGACACCGGGGCATATCTGGGGCTGTACGACGGGCGGGTAGTTCCTCCCTCGTACGACTTTGAGGCATCTATCCCGCCTTCTCTTGCCGGGCACCTCCAGGAGAAGACCGCCAGGTACGAGCGCCTCCTGTCGCAGGCCCTCCTATCTATCGAACCAGCACCCGACGCCGAGACCCCCATGTTCTCCGCCGCCTGCCGGTTGCGTGATGTGGGTCGCACCGCTCTTGAAGAAGGACAGGGCCATGCAACCGCCGGCCGACTGGACATGGCCCTGGGATGGTATTCGTACGGCTACGGGTGGCTCGATGCTGGGGTGCAGGCAGGCCTCTTTATAATTACCGGTTCCCGGGAGATATTCACGGTATGACTGCCCCTCCCGGCCCGTCAATCCTCAAAGAGTTTATAGTATCGTCCCGTAACTTTAGAGGAGCAAATATCGTACCCTGCCCATCCGGGGTGCGGGCGGAGGCCGGATGAAAAAGTCTCAGTGGAAGTGGCTCGGGGTATCCATTGCCTTCAGCACCCTCGTGCTCATACTCGTCCTGTATTTTACGTTCGACGAGACAACCCTGGAATATCTCGCACAGCTCAATCCATTCTACCTTCTCCTTGCCCTCCTGGCCCATGTCGTCGCACTCGGTTTCTGGGCCCTGCGGATGAAGGCGATGTCCCGGTCTCTCGGGTATGATGTCGGTTTCTTCCACTGCCTCAATGCAGTCTTTGCAAACCTCCTCATTGCGGCGATCACGCCCTCCCAGGCAGGGGGGGAACCGATCAGGATCCATGAACTCTACCGTGCCGGCGTGAACCTGGGCGATGCCACGGCAGTCGTAATTATGGAGCGGATCCTGGACGGCGTGGTCCTTGGAGCCGTCAGTATCGTCACGATGGTCCTCCTGGGCCAGCAGTGGCAGAACCTCGGCGGCGGGAACTCGACGGTGGTCTATGCATCCTGGGTCTTCATCGCCGCCATCGTTCTCCTCTTTGTCTATTCGGTCAGGAACCCGCAGGTTCTGAAGAGGTGGCTGCGACGGATCTCGGTGTGGCTGGAGCGGAGGAAAGCAAAGCGAAACGTGGAGAAACTGAACCTCCTCCTTGACCGGATCGATACGGAGGTCGACAACTTTCACAGTGGCCTGAGCAGGTTTGTCAACCACGGAAAGGTGGGCCTGGTCTGGGGGACAGTATACACAGCCCTCTTCTGGATTGTGGAGTTTGTTATCGCCTCGGTCATCCTTGTCGGCCTGGGGGAAAAGCCGTACCTTGTGGAGTCGTTCATTGCCCAGATCATCATTGCCCTCCTGATGATGATCCCGCTGACACCGGGCGGGTCGGGGATCGCCGAGGTGAGCGCCACCTCGATCTACGGGATCTTCGTGAACTCGTCGATCGTCGGCGTATTCGTCCTCCTCTGGCGAATGATCTTCTATTACTTCAATATCGCCGTCGGCCTTGCAGCGAGCATCGGCATTCTCAGGCGCGAGGTGACCAGGCACTGACCGGCCACAACCCTTAACACCGATGAAGATGTTCTCCCCCATATGTGCGCGGTGGAGGTGCGGATAAAGGGAGTTTTTCTGGCGACCGGGACAGCCGGAGCCGTGCCAGCTGTCCTCCTTGCCCTATCCACCGGCAAGTTGATCCCCATATATATCGGGCTGTGGGAGGCGATCTCGATCAACAATGCCCTGAACCATGACGTCCTCCCGCGCCCCGGCACCCATGACCTCTTTGTCTCAATGCTGGAGTCCTTTGGTATCGAGGTGGTCAGGCTCCACATCGACGACCTGCGGGAGGGCATCTTCTATGCCCGCCTGATCTCGACACGGGACGGTGCAGAGGAGAGCCTGGACTGCCGGCCGAGCGATGGGATCGCGATCGCTCTCAGGGCAGGGGCACCGATCTCTGTCGAGGAGAGGGTGGCCGCGGACGCAGGGATAGAAGAGGCTGACCTTCCTGGTTTTGTCGACCTTGCCACTTATCTCTCCTGACTCTGGAAGAGATCCCTATCTCAGGGTCAATGAAACCCTGTCCTGTGGGGTTTGGAGAGATACCTCTCCTGCCGGGTCATGCTCGCGGGGCATGCACGGTCCTGCAGGACCAAGATATAAATAACGCGTCAAAACAAAAAGGGGGTTCAGGCCCATGAAAATGCCCGGAAGCATTTTCACAGAATGCTTTTCCACTCACTTCCGACGGGACGCAAGTTCGGCGAGGACGTCCTCGAACTCGATGCCCGCAGCCTTGAGGGCAACCAGGAAGTGGAAGAAGAGGTCGGCCCCTTCTTCGATGGTCCTCTGGTCGACACCGTTCTTAACAGCGAGGATAAACTCGGTCGCCTCTTCCCCGACCTTTTCGAGGGGTTTATCGATGCCCTTCCTGTGGGTCAGGAGGGACGAGACATAGGAGTCTGGTGACGGGTGCGCGGCGCGGTCATTGATCACGGTCCAGAGTTCTTCGATCAGAGCAAGGTCTTTCATGCTATCTCCTCCTCGGGCAGGACGACATCCCCGATCTCATGGCCGAAGAAGCGTTTTACAAGCATCCGCGCCTTCTCCACGGTGCTCCCCCCCTTCCCGATCGCGATGCCAAGGTGGCTCTTCTCCCCGACAACCACGTCCAGTCTCTCGCCGGTCTCGTCGGCACGGACGGCGATCACCTCTGCAGGCTTGAAGATGTTGGTGACGAAGTCCTTCTCCTCCTCCGCATACTCGACCATCTCGATCCTCTTGCCGAGGACTTTCTGCATCTTCCTGATATTTTCACCCTTTTTACCAATCGCAAGACCCATATCGCCGGGCTTTATGACGTAGATGATCCGGTCAAACCTCTCGTCGACGATGCAGTCCACTGCAACAGATTTGGTGAGGATCCGCAACTCCTCGATATATCGTCTTTCTTTGAATCCAATGCTTCTTTCCATGTTTTATATCCCTGATTTCTGATGATTGAATCTGTATTTCGATTCTAATCTATTATTTTGTGGAGATTTCTTGATAGTTTTCCTATATATGTTGTGGGTGAGGGCGCTAAAAAAGGTTGGGAGATCGGTCGGGGATGTCCACTCTCCACCCTCAGGTGGAAGGAGACAGGTTGCAGCGGCGGAATACCACATGTTCCGGTTCTTCAGGGCCGAAAAAATAGAGGGAGAGATGTTTTCAGCGGATGATGTAGGCGACTGTGACCGAGGCGGTGACCTTGATGGTGCCTGTCTCGACAGGGGTCTGGGGTGCTGCAGAGGTTGTCTTTGCGTCCATCGCCCTGAACTGCATGTTCTCATAGAAGGGGACATAGATCCCGCCGATGGAGATGTCCTGGACACCGGTGATGTTCACGCCCGAGGCCGCCGCAACGACGTCGGCATCGGCCCGTGCCTTCTGGACTGCCTTTGTCAGGGCCTCGCCCCTGAACTGCTGTTCCTTCTCAGGGCTGAGGGTGAAGAAGACGTTGTCGACGCGGTTTGCCCCGTTCGAGACGGCAAGGTCGACGATCTCGCCCGCCCGGTTCACGTCCTTCAGTGTGACTTCAAGGGTGTTCGTGACACGGTAGGTCGCCCTCTGGGAACTGAAGGGCTTGTCGTTCTCCGGGTACTGGGGCCAGATGGAGTACCCCGTCGTCTTCATGTCCTCCGGGGCAATGCCGGCGGCCTTGAGAGCGTCGGTCACTCTCGCCATCTCGCGGGCGTTGACGGCCTGAGCTTCCTTCGGGTCGGTGTGCTCGTTCTCGACGGAGACGGAGATGACGGCGCGGTCAGGTGTTGTGGTGACCTCACCGGTCCCCGAGGCATGGATCAACCGCTCGTCAGGTGTGTCGTCAGTCGCGGCGCTTGCGCTCCAGACGCCAGCGGCCAGAAGCACCATGAGGGCGGCACAGAGGAATATGGTTCGTGTCCGCATGATAATCACCTGTAGTCGGTCGTGTCGCTACAAATATCTTCCCAAGACTTCCAAAAAATTCGCAGTTATTATCGGCCGGATTCCATCTCTGTCTGCTCTTCGTCCTGCTCCTTGCGGACAGAATCTTTCGAGGAGGAGAGGGCCCCGATCAACCGTGAGATGAAGACGGCCATGAAGAGGACGCCCGACACGGCCTCAAGAAAGGCAAGGGAACGGGCCTGGGAAGTGAGAGGTACGATGTCTCCATACCCAGTGGTGGTGAGCGTGACAAAACTGTAGTACAGGAGTTCGGAGAAGCCAGGTTGCCCGCTGGCCTCCGTGGTGTACGCCACCTGGAAAGACCCGGGGTGGACGGACTCCAGGTAGGTGTAGGTCGACCCCCAGGTCAGACCGAGGAGGAGGTAGACGGCGATCGCCCCATAGATGACATCGTCGGTCACCCTCCCCCTGATGATCGACCGCAGGACAGCCACAGTTGCAAAGGCAAAAAAAATGGGGTTGATAATACTTTCAGCAACCTGGATCTCCTTTGCAGAAAGGATGAGGCCAAACCACCCTGAAATGAAGGCGAGAAACCCGAGGACAAGGGCAATGAGAAATGTCCCGCGCCTTTCCCGCACCGCATAGACTGCAGCGATGAGGATCACAGAGGTGAGGGCCTTGAGGAAGGCGTTTGCCTGGGAGATGGTGCCGACATAGGGGTAGAGGACGAGGAGGAGGACGAGCGAGAGCGTGAGGAGGAGATATTTCCTCCTGCTCAGTCTCTGGTGGACTATGCTGGCCGCGTTTCGTGCCTTCCGCATCCTACTCTCTTCCCTGGCCATCAACGCACGTGGATATGCATCACTTGTATGAGGCGTTTGCGGTGGGGGGGGCAACGGGTACGCGCCCTGACAAAAAAGGAGTGTACGACCACGGAGCGTCCTTATCCTGGTGGCAGGCAGGACAATTGTTCATGATTTTTTGTTTCTCTATTTATATACGATCCAATCCAGAATGAAAGCTTTATTAGTCGGAAAAATTTGAGAGGTACATAGGATTTATGCCACGAAAAGCAAGAACAACGGATCCAGACAGTCTTCTGGCATCCGATCATGAGGCGACCGGGGGCTGTGGCAGCCGTCGGCAATCATCCAGACGGAGGGTCAGGTGTGAACTCTGTGGGGAATCATTCGTACCCCGCTCCGATGACGACGAAGGATCGACCCTCTGCCCCGAATGTCGCCGTGCCCACGTCAAGATCTGCCCGTATTGTGAAAGGCCGTACAGAACCGACCGCTGGCCCCATGACCTCTGTCCCGAGTGCTACGAGGATCAGGACTGGCGGCGTGACGACGCCGAAGACGGGTATGAGGACGATTTCGACCGTCTTGATGCCTACTGATGATCAGGGCCCCGGTACGTGCCCGGCCTCACTCTCCCTCTTTTTTGGCTCAAAGATCAGCCTGATATTCGGGACGATCATATAGACCCTGAAATATCCCCCAAGAGTCTGGGTGTCAGGCCGGTATGCTCTGATGGCGGTCACGTCCCGTTGGAGTGAGGCAAGGGTTGCCGGATCGACCTCCTGGCCCTCTTCGAGTGCCGGCAGTATCTCCTCTTCTAAAGTTCTGGTCTTGTCGGCTATCACATTTTCAAGGAGGACACGAGAATACCTCCCCTGCAGTGATCGGACGATCGCAAACTGGGCAAGGAGGATCGGCACGACAGGGAGAAGGGTGCCAATGATGGTGATCTCCTTGACGTCCATGAGGCGGCCGAAGGTCATGCCCGGGAGGAGCATCGCCGCAATGATGATGGTACCAGAGAATGCGGCGCCAGCACCGATGATGAGGAGGACGGGGAGAGCGGTCCATGCCCCACCGCCGAACTCGGCCTTCAGGTCATGGCGGAGATTGATCAGTTTCCTGAAGAAACCGGGGGAGTAGGGTTTCATCCCCCATATGACACCGTAAAACGCGATGATCGCAACGGCCTGCAGGGAGATCAGGGCGGCAATCTTCAGGGTGAACTCACCCCGGAGATAAAGGATGAGGGCAATGAGGACGTCAACAGCATAGATCAGGATGAAACCCGGTGTCAGGGGCTGACTGTTGACGAAGAAGAGGTTCCAGAAGATCTCGGCAATGCCACTCGTGTTGGTCATGAAACTATCTTTTATTGCCCCGATATCTTTCAGGAGCCGGACATATGCAAGAAGGTCCTCCTTTTTTGGGCGTGCACCACTCTCCCCTGGCGGGATAAGCATGACAAAGGGGTTGAGCATATACAGGAGGAAACTTGCGACGATCCAGAAGAGATGAAAGGCAGGGGTGAGGAGAAGGAGGACGAGGCAGAGGAGGATACTCCCTGCAAAGGCGACGTTCTCGACGATATGCGGCCTGCGTCGCTCCAGGAGCCTCCACCTGTCGGCTTCCCCTTCCCTGAGCGCCTCCTCTGCCCGCAGTCTGAGGGCATCCACTTCGCCGCCCTGTGTGGCCATGTTGATAACTGTTTTTAAACCCTTTCTTCTTCCGGCACGAACCCGAGTGCCGCCGAGTTCATGCAATAGCGCAGGCCGGTCGGCTCTGGCCCGTCATCGAAGACATGGCCGAGGTGGGCAGCGCACCGGGCGCAGAGCACCTCGGTCCGGACCATGCCGTGACCCCGGTCTCTCCGCGTCCTGATGTTGAGGTCGGAGACGGGTGCAAAAAAACTCGGCCATCCTGTGCCCGAGTCGAACTTTGCCGACGAGAAGAAGAGGTGAGTCCCGCAGCAGACACATGTGTAAAGTCCCCTCTCTTTCCATTCATGGTACTGCCCTGTGAAAGGCGGTTCTGTCCCGGCCTGCCGCGCCACCCTGAAGGCCGCGGGAGAGAGTCTCTGCCGCCACTCGTCCTCGGTGAGGCGGCATCTCTGCTTCTCACGGATCTCCCCGGTCAGGGCGTCGTAGATCAGGACAGTCTCTGTCCGGTCCATCGCACCTCATCTCGGTGAGCCGGGATAAGGGTTGTGGCCCCGTGGTACGCTCACCTCACTCAGCAGGTTTCTGATCGATACTGACGAGAGTGAGTGCGAAGGTGAGATCATGGCCAGCAAGGGGATGGTTTGCGTCCACTGTGACCCACTTTTCGGTGACGTCTTTGATGGTGACAAGGGAACTTTTGCCATTTTTCAGGCTGACCCTGGCGATCCCGCCGGGTATCAACTCTCCGGGGAGGTTGAGATTTTTCCTCTTCAGTTTGAAGACCAGTCTCTTCCTGTACGGGCCGTAGGCCTCATCTGCCGGGAGAAATACCGTTTTTGTCTCGCCCGGCGTCATGCCGACGAGCGCCTCCTCGAAAGCAGGGTTGACTGTCCCGCCCCCGATGACAATCTCCTGCGGTTCTTCCGACCTGTCAAATACAGTGCCGTCCTCCTGCGTTCCCACATATGTAACATGGACAGTGTCGCCGTGTGCTGCCCTTTCCATGCCAGAATATGGTGCCTGAACTCTGATGAAGTACGGGGCCTGCCCGCTTCGACTCTGGTTTTGAGTGAAATCATCATCCCCGTCAGGATCTTGTGGAGCACTGAGACGTCGAAAATTTATAGCCTGACCAACCGCGTCTCTTTCGTCGCGGTATCGAGGAGGGCGACTGTCGGCGTCCCTGTCAGGTAGCCACAGACCTCTCCGGGATTGATGGCAAGGGTCCGGTCATAGCGCCCGATGAGGGGGTGGTGCGTGTGCCCTGAGACCAGGACATCATACGACCCTTCCTCCAGGAGGGCTGCGAGGAGTGCGGGATTGTCACCGTGGACAAGACCGATGACAAGACCGCCCACATCAATCTCCGCAATGCCCCTGCGCAGGTCGATGTTGCCACACTCGGCAGCCATTTTCGACAGGAGAGCCCTGTCCCCGTCATTGTTCCCGAAGACCCCGACAAGATTTCCCTTCAATCCTGATAGGGGGGCCAGCGTGAAAGGTGCGACAAAATCGCCTGCATGGAGGATAATCTCTACCCCCGCCTCGTTCAGCACTCTGACCGCCTCTTCGACCAGGGGGAGGCAGTCATGGGTGTCGGCCATGATCCCGATGAGCATACTCCCTCCCTCGGTCTGCTGGATGATAGCCTTTACTACCCATTCAAACACTGATCGAGGAAACTCCAGGGCGTTGATCTGCATATATTTCCCTTAACGTCGACCTATTCTCTGCTGAAGATTCATAAGGGCTATATACAGTCCGGGGCAGAATTTACTTTATGAACATGAAGATCCTGACCGCCCTTGTCTCTGTGGCGATCCTCTGTATGCTCGCCGTCGCCGGGTGCACCGGCACGGACAACAAGGCCCCTGTTGATAAACCCCTCTATGTCGTCGGCATCGACGGTGACTACCCGCCGTACTCGTACATGGACGAGAAGGGCAACCCGATCGGTTTCGACGTCGAGTCCATCCAGTGGATTGGCAACGAGATGGGCTTTGACGTGAAGATCCAGCCTATGGCGTGGGACGGCATCATCCCCGCACTCCAGCAGAAGAAGATCGACATGGTCTACTCCGGCATGTCCATCTCCCCCGAGCGCCTTGAGAAGGTCAACTTCTCCAAGCCGTACTGGATCGTCAACCAGGCTGTCGCCGTCCGTGAAGGTTCCACCGTCACCCTCGACGACGTGAAGGAGGGCAAGGTCGTCCTCGGCGCCCAGCGCGGCTGCACCGCTCATGACTGGTTCGACAAGAACCTGATCCAGACCGGCAAGATGACCGCGGACAACCTCAAACTCTATGACAACGTCCAGCTCGCCCTCACCGACCTCCAGAACAAGCGGATCGATGCCGTGATGTACGATGTCCCGGTGATCAAGGAGTCCATCGAGGGCAAGCCCCTTGTCATGCTCGGTGAGATCCAGACCGACGAGGAATACGGCGTCGCTATCCGCAAGGACGACACCGAACTCCTCACCACCATCAACGAAGGCCTGGACAAGTTGATGGCCTCCCCGAAGTGGGAAGAGTTGAAGCAGAAGTACGACATGGAGTAACCGGCCTGGCCGGACCTCTCCTCTACATTTTTCAAGGATGGTGCCCAATTTATATTCTAACGTGAGTAGTGCCGCCATGATTCGTGTATCAAGCCGCCTGGCAGTGGAGTGAAACCAGGTGACCGACGTATCAGCCTTTATTGTCCAGACACTTCTGTATCTTGCCCCTGGCATAGTGGTGACGCTGTCTCTGGTCATTGTGTCCATCCTGCTCGGTCTCCTGATGGGAGTACCGAT
The DNA here is from genome assembly GCF_937919355.1 of uncultured Methanofollis sp. Classification (GTDB taxonomy): domain Archaea; phylum Halobacteriota; class Methanomicrobia; order Methanomicrobiales; family Methanofollaceae; genus Methanofollis. The sequence continues at coordinate 29,322 of NZ_CALFSA010000063.1, forward strand.
GGCCGTTGGGCAGGTCTACGGGCCAAAACCGCTCCGGGCTCTCATTGGCGTTTATGTCTGGATCTTCAGGGGTCTGCCGAACCTTGTCCTTCTCTTCCTCTTCTTCTTCGGGATCTTCCCCATCCTCGGCATTACCGACGACCCCTTCGTCGTCGCGGCCACTGTGCTTGGCCTGCGTTCCGGGGCGTATCAGTCCCAGATCTTTCGGGGTGCGATCCAGTCGATCGGCGAGGGACAGATGACGGCGGCGCGCTCCCTTGGCATGAGTACGCCGCAGGCGATCAGGCATATCATCCTGCCGCAGGCGCTGCGGATCGCCCTGCCCGGATGGTCGAACGAGTACCCGATCCTCCTCACCGACTCGGCCGTCTGCTACGCAATCGGGGTAGCCGAGATCCTGGCGAAGTCATATCAACTCGTTTCGAGGACTGCCGAACCGATGGCCATCTTCCTCATTGCGGCGGTGATCTATATCCTTCTCAACTATGGCGGGATGCGACTCTTCGCTCAGATTGAGAAGAAGATCAGCATTCCTGGATTTGGAAAAGGAGCTCTGTGAAAATGGGTGCAGACAAGTATATCCTCCGCGTCGAGGACATTCACAAGGCATATGGCGATCGCGAGGTGCTGAAGGGTGTCTCCTTCAATGTGCGGAAAGGTGAGACGAAGGTTTTCATCGGGCCGTCAGGGACGGGGAAGAGCACGCTTCTGCGGTGCATCAACCAGTTGACACTGCCTGACCAGGGCCGCGTCTTCCTGAACGACGAGGAGGTGACGAACTCAGGCACCCGTATCAACTACTTCAGGCAGAAGATCGGGATGGTCTTCCAGAACTTCTACCTCTTCGACCACCTGACGGCAGTGCGGAATGTTGAGGTGGCGCTCCTGAAGGTGAAGAAGATGGACGCCGCCGCAGCGCGGGAAAAAGCGCTCGAGGAGTTGAGGCGGGTAGGCATGGAGGACTGGGCCGATCATTATCCTGCCGAACTCTCAGGCGGTCAGGCGCAGCGGGTCTCCATCGCCCGCGCCCTGGCGATGGACCCCGACGTCATACTCTTCGACGAACCCACATCAGCACTCGACCCCGAACTGACAAGAGAGGTGCTCGAGGTCATGAAGAACCTCGCACGCCAGGGCATGACGATGCTTGTCGTCACCCACGAGATGAGTTTCGCCCTCTCTGTTGCCAACGAGATCCTCTTCATGGAGCACGGGAAGATCATCGAACGTGGGACGCCGGCACAGGTCAGGGAGGATCCGTCATTTGAACGGATGCGGAAGTTCATAGGGAAGTTCGCGGACTTCGGAGAGGGTTCTGGAAAAGAGGATGACTGACGCTGCTTTTTTCACGGAGGTCCTGATCCCTGCCCTCCTGAAGGGGGGAGTCGTCTCCCTCCAGTTGATCGCCCTTGCCGCCCCCTTCGGTCTCCTGGCAGGGATCGCCATCGCCATCGGGAGGACATATGGAGGTCGGGTTGTTTCCGGCCTCTGTCATGGGTATATCATCTTTTTCAAGGGTTGTCCGCTCCTCCTGCTCCTCTTCATCCTGTACTTCGGCCTCCCTTCCCTTGGCATCACTCTCCCCGCCTTTGTAGCGGCGGTGATCGGTTTCATCCTCTGTAATGGCGCGTATAATTCCGAGTATATCAGGGGGGCCCTCCTCTCGGTGAAGGAGGGGCAGATGATCGCAGCCCAGGCCCTTGGCATGAGCCGCTGGCAGGCGATCAGGCACATCATCCTCCCTCAGGCGCTCCGCCGTGCAATCCCTGGCGTTTCCAATGAGTTTATCTACCTGATCAAGTACTCCTCCCTTGCATACCTGATCACGGTCACAGAATTAACCGGGGCCGCAAAGATCGTCGCCGCGAAGTACTTTGCCTACTTCGAGGCCTTCGCTCTCGTCGGGATCTTCTACCTGATCCTGGTCAGCATTGCGACCGTCGCTGTCGGCGTCCTGGAGAAGAGACTTGCGATCCCCGGTTTTTCCGGGAAATGAACCCTCCCATTTTTCTCTGTTTAATCGTTTAAAATCAGAATAATTATCTAAATGTTATGAAAACCTATTTTCAGGTATATTTATGGCAGACAATCAGTTCTGGAGTTCACGGACCATGTTCATTCTTGCGGTCGTCGGTTCTGCCGTCGGCCTCGGGAATATCTGGCGTTTTCCGTATGTCGCCTATGAGAACGGCGGCGGTGCATTCCTCATTCCCTACTTCATCGCCCTCCTGACTGCCGGCATTCCCCTTTTGATCCTGGAGACCGGCGTCGGCTATCGCACCCGTGCAGGCCCACCTCTGGCATTCAAACGTCTGCTCGGCAAGGGCTTCGACGCTCTCGGCTGGGTCGCCATGTTCATGGCATTCCTGATCGTCACCTACTACGCGATCATCATCGCGTGGAGTTTCGACTATGCAGGTTTCTCCCTCTCCCTCGCCTGGGGGTCTGATCCCGAATCGTTCTTCTACAACGACTTCCTGCAGATATCAGACTCTGTCTTCTCCCTCGGGACAGTGAACCTGCTCATCCTTGCCGGTGCGATCCTCACATGGCTCTGGATCTATTTCGCCATCTTCAAGGGCGTTAAATCGGTCGAAAAAATGGTCTGGATCACTGTCACCCTCCCATGGATCCTGATCCTTGTCTTCGTCGTGCGCGGCGTCACCCTCCCGGGTGCGATGGACGGACTTGCATACTATCTCACACCCAACTTTACGGCTCTTTTTGACCCGGGAGTCTGGATTGCGGCATATGGACAGGTCTTCTACTCGATGTCTGTGGCGATGGCGGTCGTCATAGCGTACTCTCGTTTCCTCGGCGATCACTCCGATGTCGTGAAAAACGGTGTCATCATTGCGATCGCCGACACCCTCACTTCGATCTTTGCAGGTCTCGCCGTCTTCGCAACCCTCGGTTATCTTGCCCACGTCAACGGCGTCGCCGTGACCGAGGTCGTGAAGGGGGGGATCGAACTGGCGTTCGTGACCTATCCGGCCATCATCAGTGCTCTCCCGGTGTTGCCCGAACTCTTCGGCGTTCTCTTCTTCATAATGCTCGTTACACTTGGGATCGACTCGGCCTTCTCCTTAGTCGAGGCGGTCAGCTCGGGGATCTCCGACTATACCCACATGTCGGGCAGCACTCTCAAAGCGATCATCTGCGTCGCCGCCTTCGCAGTCAGTCTCATCTTCATGACCAATGCCGGACTATACTGGCTCGATATCCTCGACCACTACATCAATAACTTCCTGATCCTCTTCATCGGCCTCTGCGAGGCGATTGTCATCGGGTATATCTACGGCGCCCCGAAGATGCGCGCCTTCGTCAACAAGTTCTCCGACTGGAAGGTCGGGCGCTGGTGGGACCTCTGTATCTGGGTCGTCGTCCCGCTCTTCCTCGGGACTGCAATCGTGCTCAACACCATCGACGGGATCGTCACCCCCTACGGCGACGGCAGTTACCCCTTCCTTGCCAACCTCATCGGTTGGGCAGTTGTCATCGGTCTCCCGATCCTATCCATCATCGTCTCGTACGCCCTCAGGAACCATGACGGCATAGAGGCTATCAGGAAGGCGTCAGACTGACCTTTTCTCCTCTCATTTTTGCGGGAATTTCCGCTTCTCTCTGCTTATCTGCTGCTGACCTCCCTTTCTCCCGTCAGTTACCCGGTACTTCGGACAAATCTTTCCGTTCCTCTCGCCTGTCGCACGGCAGGACCTGTCTCCCATCAAGTCATAAAGGATAAATTAACCTCATGCCAAACTCATCATCAATGAACGTAAAGATATACGGTGTCCTGCTGGTGCTTGTGCTCGCCTTTGCAGTCTGTTTTACAGGCTGTACCGGCAACCAGACCCCTGCAGGACCTGGTTCTGAAGACAGCGGGGCCAATGAGACGCCCCTCTATGTGGTCGGTGTCGACGGGGCGTACCCGCCCTATGCATCCATCCTGAAGGACGGCACGATCACCGGTCTTGATGTTGAGTCTATCCAGTGGATCGCCGAGAAGAAGGGCTTCCGCGTGAAGATCCAGCCCATGGACTGGGACGGCATCATTCCCGCACTCAATGCCCACAAGATCGACATGGTCTACTCGGGCATGACCATCACCCCCGAGCGCCTGGAAGCGGTGAACTTCTCCATCCCGTACCTGACGATCAACCAGTCCTTTGCCATCCACAATGACTCCACCATTACGATGGCAGACATCGAGGCGGGCACGGCCGTGATCGGCGCCCAGAGCGGGACGACCGGGGCTTACTGGGTCGAAAAGAACCTGATCGAGACGGGCAAGATGCCGAAGGAGAACCTGAAACTCTATGGAAACTTCCCGCTGGCCATCACCGACCTCGTCAACAAGAGGATCGATGCCACGGTCTATGACAGGCCTCCCCACCTGAGCGCGATCGAGGGCAAGCCTGCCCATATCATCGGTGAGATCTACACCGGCGAGAGTTACGGCGTCGCCATCCGCAAGGACGACACCGAGCTCCTCAACACCATCAACGACGGGATCACCGAACTGATGGCCTCGCCGAAGTGGCAGGAACTCCTTGAGAAATATGAGATGAACTGAGGTGGCTTCCCTGCCATCTCCTATTTTTCGCCAACCGGCCGCAACGGCAAACCCCAAACCTTTTCTCAAATGCGGGCAAAGTATGAGTAGTATTCAAAAACATTTCCGGAATTCTAAGGGTCTGGCCGATCCCGGACACGGCCGATAGGGACTGAACATGGACATTATAATTATCCTGCTGGATTGGATCCCCTACCTTTTTCTGGGTCTTCTGCAAACACTCGGTCTTGTCCTGGCCTCTCTTGCGGTCGGGTTGATATTCGGTCTTCCTATGGCTCTCGGCCAGATCTATGGGAACAGGCTGATTAAAAGCGTGATCTCAGTATATGTCTGGTTCTTCCGGGGTCTGCCGGTGATCGTGCTCCTGTTCCTCTTCTTCTTTGGGATATTCCCGTCGCTGAACATGAGCAGCGTCCCCCCCTTCGTGGTGGCTGTCGTGGTTCTCGGTCTCCGGGGGGCGGCGTACCAGTCCCAGATCTTCCGGGGTGCGATCCAGTCGATCAGCGAGGGGCAGATGACAGCGGCACGGTCCCTTGGCATGACACGTTTCCAGGCGATCAGGCATGTCATCCTGCCGCAGGCGCTGCGGATCGCCCTGCCCGGATGGTCGAACGAGTACCCCACCGTGCTGACCGATACGGCCATCTGCTACGCAATCGGGGTGCAGGAACTCCTGACACGGGCGACATACATGGTGGCGCAGACCTACATCACGATGCCCATCTATCTGGCCATAGCCGGGGTCTACATCCTCCTGAACTATGCCGGTATGAAGGCGCTCAACATGCTTGAGAAGAAGACCAGCATTCCGGGCTTTGGACAGGGAGCTCTGTGAAAATGGGTGCAGACAAGTATATCCTCCGCGTCGAGGACATCCACAAGGCATATGGCGACCGCGAGGTGCTGAAGGGTGTCTCCTTCAATGTGCGGAAAGGTGAGACGAAGGTTTTCATCGGGCCGTCAGGGACGGGGAAGAGCACGCTTCTGCGGTGCATCAACCAGTTGACACTGCCTGACCAGGGCCGCGTCTTCCTGAACGACGAGGAGGTGACGAACTCAGGCACCCGTATCAACTACTTCAGGCAGAAGATCGGGATGGTCTTCCAGAACTTCTACCTCTTCGACCACCTGACGGCAGTGCGGAATGTTGAGGTGGCGCTCCTGAAGGTGAAGAAGATGGACGCCGCCGCAGCGCGGGAAAAAGCGCTCGAGGAGTTGAGGCGGGTAGGCATGGAGGACTGGGCCGATCATTATCCTGCCGAACTCTCAGGCGGTCAGGCGCAGCGGGTCTCCATCGCCCGCGCCCTGGCGATGGACCCCGACGTCATACTCTTCGACGAACCCACATCAGCACTCGACCCCGAACTGACAAGAGAGGTGCTCGAGGTCATGAAGAACCTCGCACGCCAGGGCATGACGATGCTTGTCGTCACCCATGAGATGGGTTTTGCCCTCTCTGTTGCCAACGAGGTCCTCTTCATGGAGCATGGGAAGGTCGTGGAGCGTGGGACGCCCGCACAACTCCTGAACGACCCTGCATTTACCAGGACGAAGAACTTCATCGGGAAGTTCAGGGACTATAACGAGGAGTGAACGGCGAGAATATGGATACATTCGTCTTTCTGACAACCATTCTCCTGCCAGCGCTCTTCGATGGGCTGATCGTGACCCTTGAACTGATCGCCACAGCGGCCCCCTTCGGTCTTCTGGCAGGAATTGGCGTTGCCGTCGGGAGGACGTATGGGAGCCGCTGGATCTCTCTGCCTCTGCGGGGGTACGTCGCCTTCATCAAGGGATGCCCGCTCCTCCTGCTTCTCTTTATCCTGTACTTCGGTCTCCCTTCGATCGGGATCAGGCTCTCCCCCTTCCTTGCCTCGGTGATCGGGTTCATCTTCTGCAACTCTGCCTATAACTCCGAGTATATCAGGGGAGCCCTCCTCTCGGTGAAGGAAGGGCAGATGATAGCCGCCCAGGCCCTCGGCATGAGCCGCTGGCAGTCGATCCGCTACATCATCCTCCCCCAGGCACTCCGCCGCGCGATCCCCGGGATGACGAACGAGTTCATCTACCTGATCAAGTATTCCTCTCTCGCGTTCATGATCACGGCCGTTGAACTGACCGGGGCAGGAAAACTGGTGGCGACGAAGTACTTCCTCTTCAACGAGACCTTTGTGGTGATCGCGATCGTCTACCTCTTCCTGGTGACCGTGACGACCGTCGCCGCCAATATGCTCGAAAAGAAGTTCGCCGTCCCGACATGAGGGAGGGGCGGCCTTTCTCTTTTTGTTTCGGGGTGCCCGCTGCACCACACCTGGTTCCCGGGGATTTTTCCGATCCCGGTGGCACACCTGCGGAGACGCCCCGCCCAAATAAGCCCATATATCCATCCGATCCGGATATCCAGCCCCCCATTCCTGGCCATATCAAGGAGATCCGGAGATCATGGCGTACCTGCGTCCGTGCGCAGAACCGGATGATATCCTGAAGGACTCGACGGCCTCCAGCCCCCTGTATGACCGGAGGTAATACCCCCCCTCTCTCTGCCCCTTGCGTACCAGTGAGGGGGAGGGAGAGGCGTTGGAAATTGTTCTGATTTCCGTCCATATGGGAGCCCTGTTCCCGTAACGCATAAAGATATGACCAGCAATGCCTGTTTGAGGGAGCCCTCGATCCTATCTCGAGGGTTTACCCTGTGGTCATCCCAAAACTGATCATACCTTCTGTCCTGTCGATGGAATGATCGGCATGTGGTTCTGAAAAATCCTGATCTCGTGTTTGCTCCGGGGGGTTTCGGTGAAGACCGATGGTCTTCTTGAATCGCTGACGCTTCGTCACTCGAAAATCAGAGATTTTCTCATGTTCGTTGACGTTTGCACCCCCCACCATTACGATAGGGAGCGGATGGCAGTCTTCTCCGATATGCGGGGATTATCCTTCCCGGGTCTCATCCTATTTTCGGGGGGACGACCTGCGGGAGTCGAGAAAATCTTTGATTTTCGAGTTGCGAGGGCGTCAGTCCCCCGGCAGAGAGGTGGGGGAAGGCGGGGATCCGCACCGCTCGTCATGGAATCTGGAGAGTCATAGACCCGAGCATGAGATTTTCTCCAGAGTTCAGCATGCCAGGAAAGAGGGAATGGACAAGAGTTTTGGGATATGCTCCATGAAAACCCCTGAGGTGGTTTTCAAAGAACCGCTTGAAACTTTGTTTCATGAGCGATTCTCCAGAGTCGATATCGGATCTTCCCCTTCAGGGGGGCAGTACCCCTCCCCATTTTTTTCAGAATGTCCTCTCCCCCCACACCCTCGCAAGGGGTTAGGTATATCAGTCGAGGCATCCACCGACGGGTG
>NZ_CALFSA010000064.1 GCF_937919355.1 uncultured Methanofollis sp.
CCCTTTGACCTTCCGGGACACCCGCCGCTGCAACACTTTCAACCGCTGGAGAGAGTTTTTCAGGTATCGAGGATTCTCGATCTTCTCTCCTGTGGAGAGAGTTACAAAGTCTTTCAGCCCGACATCGATCCCGAGGGTAGTGTCCAGAGAGAAGGGTGCGGGTTCTGGTTCGATTTTCCCGTCATCAACAAGGATACTGACGAACCACTTCCCCGTCGATGTGACAGATACCGTAGCATACTTCATCTTCCCGGTGAAGACGCGGTGAAAGATAGTTCTAATCTTGCTGATCTTCGGGAGTTTGATCCATCTCTGCTCAAAGTCTATGGAGTAACTCTGTGGCACCTGAAAGGACTGTATGGGGTTTTTCTTTGACTTGAACCGCGGAAATCCTTTTTTCTCGCGGAAGAACCGGGTGAAGGCGTTGTCAAGGTTCTTGTTTGCACTCTGGAGAGACTGAGCATTAACTTCCTTGAGCCACGGGTACTCTTCTTTGAGGGCAGGGAGACGGTTGTTCAGGTCGAAACATGAGAGTTTTTGACCTTCCTGCTCATATACCCTGATCTTCTGCTCCAGAGAATTGTTGTACACAAACCGACAGGCATGGATATGCTTCATGAGGAGCATGACCTGCTCTCTCGAAGGATATATCCGATACTTGTAGGCTTGGAGCATACAAGTAATTATAAGCCCTATAATAAAAAATAGTTTTCAGTAGATGGGACCATATCAAAAGGGGTTCCGCTTTCACCCACGGCTGAAGGCCGTGGTTCTCCTGCTCCACCCCTTTACCCCGCAAGATAGATAAGGATAATGTGAGAGAAACCCTCGATCCCGGTAAGACCTGCGGCATACTCAGGAAAAACCTCTACTGTCCCTTTCTCGCTGCTGAAGATCCCCTGGACCGGAACTCCATCGGGATCCGGGTACGGAGTGTGAACGATCCCGATGGGGCGATAGACGATCGATTCCTCCCCCGCGGCAGCGGATCGATGCTCTTTCATACCATCTCATTAACCAGGAGAGAAATAAAGAGCCGTACATAACGGGGGTACAGGAGAGAGGAAGATATGGAAGAGGGAAGATCAGGCCTCCCGGCTATCAGGTTCAATCTCTCTGAGGCCGCCGGGTCTGTCGGCGACTTCGGGACCATCCTCCCTATCGTGCTCGGCGTCGCCCTGGTCTGCAACGTGAACCTCGCGTACATCTTCCTCTTCTTCGCTCTCTGGTACGCCATTTCAGGGATCTATTACCGTCTCCCCATCCCGGTCGAACCCCTGAAAGCCGTCGGGGCGATCGCGATCGCCGAGGGCCTCACCGCCGGGGAGATCGCTGCCTCAGGACTGATCATGGGCGTTATCTTCCTCGCCCTCGGCCTTGTCGGCGGCATGCGCTATCTCAGCGACCGTATCCCGACCTCTGTCATCCGCGGCGTGCAGGCAGGCCTCGCCCTCCTCCTCCTGAAGACCTCCATCGGCTTCGTCGCCGACGATCCCCTCTTCGCCGCGATCTCGGTGATCATCGTCCTCCTCTTCTTCCTCGCCGCCTTCCGCTGGGAGGTCAGGGACCTCTCGGCCCTCCTCGTCCTCGGCATCGGCGTCGGCGCGGGCGCGCTCACCGCGGGTCTCCCGCCCCTCTCAGCAATATCCCTTCCTCCCCTCGTCCTCCCGAACCCTGCCGACCTCGTCTTCGCCGCATGGTACCTCGTCCCCTCGCAGATCCCCCTGACCCTCACCAATGCCATCCTTGCCACGGCCCTTCTGGCACGGGACCTCTTCAAAGCCGAGGTCGATCCCGACCGCCTCTCCCGGACGATCGGCGTCATGAACATCGTCTCCGTCCCCTTCGGTGGATTTCCTATGTGCCACGGTGCCGGCGGTCTTGCCGCCCAGTACAGATTCGGCGCCAGGACCGGCGGATCGAATATTATCGCCGGCATCATCTTCCTGGGTTTCGCCCTCTTCTTCGCCTCGCCCGAGAGCCTCGCCCTCATCCCGATGGGGGTCTTTGGCGGTCTTCTCATCTTTGCGGCGGTCGAACTCGGCAAACACAGCATGAAGACCGATTCCATCTCTGTCACCGTGGTCATCGCCGCCATCTCGGTTCTCATAAACATCACGGCGGGTTTTGTCATCGGGCTCCTGCTCGCCTGGGCACGGGAGAGGTACAGGAGGGGCAGGGCGGCAAAAAGAGAGGCATTGTAACAGCCCTCCCGTTCGAGTGATATCCCCCAGATCTAAGAGAGGATGCGCGGGTCCCCACTCCCCCCGCGATCAGGGGGAAGACATCAAACCTCGTAGGAGGGATCCAACGAAGCCTCCTGATCCAAAAAGGGGATTCACTCCTCGACGACGTGGACGGCGCTGGCCTTGAAGGAGATCTTCACCGCCTTCCCCACCCTGATGCCGAGGTCCTCGGCAGACTTCCAGGTGATAAGGGCGGTAAAGGGGATGCCGCAGTCGATTGTAAGGTGGTTGAGGGGCCCGTAGGCCTTCACCCCCGTCACTCTCCCGGAGAGGACGTTTCGCGCCGAGATGCCGGTCCCGTCGGCGAGGTGGATGGTGATGTCCTCCGGCTTGATACAGGCGCAGACCTTCGTCCCCGGGGCAAGAGGAGTGACCGCGGCGATCGTCACCCCCCCGGCGGCGATGGCGGCGACACCGTCGCGGTTCTCCCGCACCGTTCCCTCGATGATGTTCTCGATCCCGACAAAACGCGCCACATGCCTGTTCTTCGGCATCGCGAAGACCTCCCTCGGCGTGCCGATCTGCGCAAAGACCCCGTCCATCAGCACCCCGATCCTGTGGGCGAGCCTCTGGCCCTGGAGCATGTCATGCGTTGAGAGGACCACAGTCTGGTTCATTTCCCGGTTGATCCGCACGACCAGGTCCTCGATCGCCTCGGTCGCCACGGGGTCGAGGTTTGCAGTCGGTTCGTCGAGGAGGAGGACGACCGGATCGGTGACGACAGCACGGGCAATGGCAACCCTCTGCATCTCTCCCCCCGAAAGGGTCTTCGCCTTCCGCATTTCATAACCGGAAAGACCGATCACCTCCAGGGCCGCCGTGATCTTCTCCCTGATCTCGGCCTCGGGGACATGCCGCATCCGCAGGCCGATCGCAATGTTGTCGTAGACGCTCTCATTGAAGGCTGCCGGTTTCTGAAAGACCATCGCCATCCGCCGCCTGAACGCGAGGGCACTCACCCGCTCCGCGTGGATGGCGGCACCGTCGAGGAGGATCTCCCCCCCCGAAGGGGTATCGAGGAGGTTGATCAGGCGGAGGAGAGTGGACTTGCCCGACCCCGAAGGGCCGATAATCGCAAAAATCTCGCCGTCCCGGATCGTTGCGTTCACGTCTGTCAGCACGACCTTTTCGCCGAAATTCTTTGCAACATGCCTGAGTTCAATCATGGTTCACCGCTGCTGGTAGATGGTCACCACCGTGTTCACGACGAGGGCGATGCCGAGGAGAATGATCCCGAGGGCGATCGAGGACCCGATATTCCACTGCGAAGTGTTGAGGGAGATCGCCGTCGTCAGGACGCGGGTCCGCCCGTAGATGTTCCCGCCGATGAGGATCGCAGCACCCACCTCGGAGATCGCCCGGCCGAAACCGAGGGCAACCGCCCCGAGGATCGCAAACCTGGCCTCCCTGACGACGTGCCTCAAAAACTGGAGGCGCGTCGCCCCGAGGGAGAGGATCGTGTCCCGGATCGTCGCGTCCACCCCTGAAAGGGCGGTGATCGTGAGCCCGGTCATGATGGGGAGGATCAGGATCATCTGGGCAAGGATCATCGCCTGCGGCGTGAAGAGGATGCCGAGAAAACCAAGAGGGCCGTGGCGGGTGAGGAGGAGGAAGAGGAGCAGACCGACGATGACGGTCGGGAGGGAGTACAGGGTCTGTATCACCTGGATCAGGACTTTTTTCCCGGGGAAATCGTTGAACTGGATGGCGGCCCCGAAGGGGACGGCGATGAGCGTCGCTATAACCGTCGCAGTCAAGGAAACGGCGAGGGAGAGGGCGGTGATCTCCATGACGTCGGGGTCAAGGGTGACGATGAGGTGGACCGCCTCAAGAATGCCATCGATGATAAAGCCCATCACTCACTCCTCTGAAGAGACAGTATTAAAAGGAAGAGAAGGGGGAAAAACCCTGCGGCTTTATGCCACCGGCTCTTCCACTTCGGACTGGTTCACGCCGATCTTCTCCCAGTTGCCTGCGGCAGGGTAGAAGAGGGGTTCGCCGTACTTGTCAACGCCGAACTCGGCGATCGTCTTCTGCGTTTCGGGCGAGATCAGGTAGTTGGTCCACTCTTTTGCGATGGTTACGTTCACACCGGGATGCTTCGCCGGGTTGATCCTCATCACGGAGTAGACATTGAGGAGGACATCGCCCTCTTCGACAAGAGGCACGAGACTGATCTTGTCCTTGCTCGCAAGGTACGTGCCGATGTCGGAGAGCGTGTAGGCCTGCTTCTCGTCGGCCATCACGAGGGTCGCACCCATGCCGGTGCCGGCCTCGATGTACCAATCGCCAGATTTCTGGATGTCTTTCGAGTAGTTGAAGCCTGCAGACTTCCAGATTGCCTTCTCCTTGGAGTGCGTGCCTGAGTCGTCACCGCGGGAGACGAACTTCACCGTCGCCGGGTCGGCAAGGCCCTTCTCCCGGATCGTGGTGAAGGCCTTTTCGGGAGTCATGTTCTTGATGCCTGCCGGGTCGTTGGCCGGTCCGACGACGATGAAGAAGTTGTAGGCGAAGACGCGGCGGTCAAGGCCGTAGCCTGCCGCAAGGAACGCGTCCTCACGGGTGCGGTCATGAACCATCATCACGTCCACGTCACCGTTCTCCCCGTAACCGAGGGCCTTGCCGGTGCCGGCCGAGATGATGTCGACCTTTGCGTTATACTTCTTCTCGAAGTCTGCCTTCAGGGCGTCAAGGAGACCGGTATCATAGAGACTGGTCGTCGTAGCGATGAGGAGAGTCTGCGTCTCCGCCGGAGTTGCAGTCGTTGTCGGTAATGGCGTCGTCGCTGCCTCAGTTGGCGTTGCCGTAGGTGTGGGGGTCACATTCCCCGTACCGGTACAGCCGCAAGCAAGGGCAGCAATGACCATGACAGCTGCAAGCAGCACAAAAATGCTCTTTTTCATGGTAACTTTACTATCACGACCCCCATCTTATATATATTGCCATATTATAGGATCAGTTATCGAGATCTGATTAACTGCTCCCGAAGAGGGGAGATTCCAGGAAATACGAATGTTTTATCATACAAGGCGCTCTACTGAGAGCATCCTGATCTCACAGAGGAGAACCATGGAACAAATAAGCAAAAATGCCGAAAAGATTCTTTATGCTCTTGCCGGAAGCAAAATGCGCCAGTACTCCGGCAAAGAACTCTCGGAGATGACCGGCCTCGCGCCGGCCGAGGTGAGCATGGCGGTGCGGGAGCTCCAGAAAGAGGGAGCGATCGATGTTCACATCCGCGCCTCGTCAGACCCCTATACCTTCACCTCCATAGCCATCACCCCGAAAGGGAGAGTGATCATTCAGGATAAGGACCTGAAGACCCCGCACTGCGACACCTGACCATCACCCTCTTTTTCAGTCCTTCACCGCGACGACCGCACCATAGACATACGGCTCCCCCACTCTCAGGTTCTTCTGTTCGGAGTCGCCGGGGAGATCTGCCTGCACGCGGACGGAGGCGTCATAGACGGAGAAGAAGACGGTCTTATAGGGGATGCCTGCTTTTCGCACATCATCTGCTGAAGACGGGACAAAACCAGGTTTTTCCGCGGCATTATAGGCGAAGAAGGTGGCGAGGACGTCGACGCCGTCCCGGGCGATCGCCGCACCCTGCGGGTCGGCGGAGAGTTTGAGGACGACGCCCGAACCGTCGCTCCGTTCCACGGCAGAAAGATCGATCTTCATCCCGGAGAGGCGGGGGTCGACGACAAGCACCGGGCTTTCCACGAGGGGCGGGGTCGGCGTCACGACCGGCGTCGGTGTCGGAGTCTGCCTGTCGGCCGGAGAGGTGGCGCACCCGGCGATGAAAGAGGCGGCAAGGAGGCAGAGAACAAGGAGAGCTGATATCCTCATGTCCATGGGCGAGAATCGACCGGGGGCGATATAAGCGTTCTCCGGGGGGCCATGATCCGAACGGTAATATAGCGAGGTGATGACTATACTGTGTTGTTTGTTATGGCCGACGAAGCATACCGGAAAGCGAAGGTCGGGGACCAGGAGGTGCCCTACGACCCCGAGCAGCTGCGGAAGATCCAGGAGCACCCCTGCTACTCGGACACCGCCTGCCACACCTTCGGGCGCTGCCACCTGCCGGTCGCACCGCGGTGCAATATCCAGTGCAATTACTGCGTGCGTGACTTCGACTGCGTGAACGAGAGCAGGCCGGGGGTGACCTCCCGCGTGGTGAAGCCCGGGGAGGCGGTGGACCTCGTCAGAAAGGTGATCGAGGAGTTCCCGTACGTAAAGGTGATCGGGATCGCGGGGCCGGGCGAACCCCTCGCCAACCCGGAGACCTTCGAGACGCTACGGCTGGTCCACGAGGCCTTCCCTCACCTGATCATGTGCATCTCCACAAACGGCCTCCTTCTCCCCGAGAAGATCGACGAGCTTGCAAAGTATGACGTCGGCAACGTGACCGTCACCCTCAATGCCGTCGACCCCGCGATCGGCGAGAAGATCTACTCCTTCGTCGACTACCACGGCACGCGCTACACCGGCCGCAAGGCGGCCGAGGTCCTCCTGAAGAACCAGCTTGACGGGATCAGGATGGCCGTCGAGAGGAAGATGTTCGTGAAGGTGAACACGGTCTATATCCCGGGCGTCAACGACGAGCACATCGTCGAGATCGCAAAGAAGGCAGGGGAGATGGGCGCCTTCTCCTTCAACCTGATCCCCCTGATCCCGCAGTATAAGTTCGCCGGTATCACCCCGCCGACGCCCGCGGAGAAGAAGGCGATGCAGGACGCGTGCGCCCCCTATATCAAACAGATGCGCCACTGCGCCCGCTGCCGCTCGGACGCGATCGGGAGGCTCGGCAAGGACGTGCAGTCCTGCATCTACTCGGGCTGTTCGGGCGAACAGAAAAAATAAACCTCTTTTTTTCAGATGAAAGAGATCTGCAGGACCACTCTGCACGACGACGAGCCCTTCGACCTCGACGCCACCCTGGGCTGCGGGCAGGCCTTCAGGTGGGAGAAGGAGGAGGACGAGTGGTGGCACGGGATCGCGGGAGGCCGTTTGATCCGGATCAGGCAGGACGGGCCGGTGCTCTCCTTCTGCGGGGCCGATGAGGCATATATCAGGCAGTACTTTACCCTCGACATCGACCTGAAGGAGATCCTCGCGTCCCTGGACCGCGACGCCGTGATCCGCACGGCCATCGACCGCTGCCTGGGCCTGCGCCTCCTCCGGCAGGAACCCTTCGAGACCCTG
>NZ_CALFSA010000065.1 GCF_937919355.1 uncultured Methanofollis sp.
TGTACTCCCTGACCTGCTCCTCAGACTCTCTCAATTTTGTGATTGTCTCCTTGAGGCGCCTGACCATTATGTTGATGCTATCCTCAAGGCGAGCGAATTCGAGTCCCTTCGTCGCCCTGATCCGGTGGTCAAGGTTGCCATGTGCGATGATACCAACGTCCTCCACGATGGCGTCCACAGGGCGGGCGATGTACCAGGACGAGGCGAGGGTGACCAGGGTCCCGAAGAGGATGCCGAGCATCCCTGTGATGATATTGATCAGTCCGACAGTTTTGATGTGGTCGACCCTCTCCTTCAGGTTGTAGGTGACCTCGACGATCCTTGTATTCTCGTCTGTTCCTCCGTCGGGGTCGACGAAGAGATACCTGGTCGTCCTGTGGGTCTGATCGTCTACGACTGCAACGTCTGCCCGCATCATTATGATCTGTTCGAGGATGTCAGGCCTGAGCGTGCTCGCTGTCGTGTTCATCGGGTTGGTGAGGTCGATGACCGACTTTCCGGCAGTGTTGTAGACCCTGACCGATTCAATGAACGGGTTGACCTCACGCGCTTTCTGGACAATGTCGTGCTGGTATATCGCTGGTATGACGCTTCCTTCCGGGATGACGACGGCCGCTTCCAGGAGATAGGCGCCATCCGGCGTCAGGTCGTAGACGCGGGTGATGACCGACCCGTTGGGGCCTGTCCTGACCTCCCGTGTGGGCTGTAAACGGCTGTACCTGACCACGTCGGCGACCTCGGGGGTTCTGGTGATGTGCACCGATGTCACGGTGTTTTTCCCGAAGAGGCGCTGCAGGTGCTCTTCCAGAGGCCGGATATCAGGCAGGGACACATTGTCTGGAGGGGGAGTGTACTCTCTGACGTACGTGTCGAGGGCGGCAACGATCTCCGTGCTGTAGTCTTGTCCCCTGGATGCCTCCTCTCTATTGACCAGCGCAACGGCCTCGCGGATCATCTCGTCGGTGTGATCCATCACCTCCTCGTACGCCTCGACGATCTCGCCCCTTGTATCGAGGTACGATATGGTCGAGAGAAAACCGATGGTGACGCTGATGACCAGAAAAACAAAGAGCACCACGTAATGAAGAAACGATCGTCTGTCCCTGGGGGTGGTGCTGGTCTCTTTCATGAGGGGTGTATCTGAGTGCTATCTGGTCGTTGTTATTTCAGGGTTTTATCTATCTGAGACTATTTGATTATATAGATATCGATTTTAAAAAAAGTCGATCTATGTATTTTGAATGTATTATCTCTGCATATTACCCCATTTGTCAGGGAAAATCTCGGTAGTGAAATTCCCGGTCTCTTCTGTTTGGTTGAGGGTTGCAAAGGTACTTTCTGGCCATACGGGGCACACAGAACAGGGTGTTTTTTCAGGTAAGCGTTTTGTGGCGGGAGGGGAGACACATTGTCGATGTGCCGACAGCGGCCCGACATCTCACCCATGGGACCGGCACGAGCACCTTTTTGCGCCGAAAAAAAAGTTTTCCTCACTCCTGCCGTCTTCGCATCAGCAGGAAGGGGAAGAGGAGCACTACGGCCACGGTAAGCCAGACACTCCCGAAGATATAGAGGAGACGCTCTCTGGCAGGTTCGTAGAAGTGAACTTCGGCATAGCGCACACGGTCAAAGGCGATCGCAGTCGCGTTGTTCTCTGTCGAGACGTTTCCTCCCTCGCTCACCCGTCCGAGGAGGGGGTTTTTGACGTCCAGACCCGCCGGGAGGGTGACAGTGAGGTTTGAGGGCTCGGTAAAGAGGATCTGGAGGTTGTTCTCCCGTATTGCGGCCTCGTAGGTCACCGTCACGTTCCCCTGTTCAAAGGCAACGGTGTTCCGGTTCTTCTGTGTGTAGGTACAGTTCTCCCCGCACACCCCGGAGACT
>NZ_CALFSA010000066.1 GCF_937919355.1 uncultured Methanofollis sp.
ACTTCTCCTCCACCTGTCTCATCTGCCCCTCCAGGTACCGGAGGTATCGCGCCCTGAATGCCGCGGGGCTGATTGCCCCTGCCCTGTGTCCGGAGAGGAGGAGGATCCGGTCTGCCTGGGCGATGAGGGGGTCGAGAGAGGAGGCGGCGAAGATGAGGGCGCACTCTCCGAGGGCATTCCGCTGCGTTGCAAGGAGGGCGGCAAGGGGTGTCACGTCCACGTCCTGCAGGCAACTTGCGACAAGGAGGTTTGCCGCCGCCCGGTCCTCGTCGATGAGGAGGAGGGGCGCGCCCGTCCGCACCGCCTCCTGCACCTGCACCGCCATCGTCATTGAGCCGCTTCCCCTCCCGAAGGCTGCCTTCGGCGTCCCGGTCATGCCGGGAGGGAGACTCCTGAAAAAGAGGCTCACGTCGGCGCCGTGGAGGTCGGGTCCCCCTGCCTCCGCTGTCCGCGCCCCCCGCACCGAGACGAGGAGTTCCCGGCCGTCGCCGGGCGCGTGGTCGTCCTCGCCTGCCAGGATTGCCTGGAGGAGGGTCGTTTTTCCCTGCGCGTTCGAGCCTGCGATGGCGAAGGCCTCCTTCTCATGGATGCCGAGGCCGGGGACCGTCCTCCCGCTCGCCGGGAGTTCAACTTCGACAGGCCCGAGGCCCTCCGGGCAGACGAAGGGGATATGCACCCCTTCTTTCGGGCCTGCCACGCGGTGATGCTGCCTGAAGTGCGTGAAGGCCCGTGCCGGGCAGGTGCCGTCGCCGATGAAGCAGACAAGCCCCATCGCCGGGAGTTCTTGCCTGAGGAGTTTCTGGTCGAGGGAGAGCGTTGCCGCGGCCGCGATCTCCGGTGCCGGCACCCCCTGCACCGTCTCCCGGATCGCGTCGGCGAGGTCTGCGATCGCCCCGGCGACCTCCCTGACCCCCGCGTCTTCCGGCGGCCCCGGGTACGGGACGGCCCCGTGGACGGTGCAGTGGAGGCCGGCGGCGTCGAGATAGTTCTCCTCATCAGGCTTCCAGAGACCGGTGCCGGCCCGTGACGCCGACCTGACGAGGGTGATAGGCTCGATCCCGCCTGCATATGCCGCAGGCCTGTCTGTGTCGAGGCCGCCGAGGGGGTGAAGACGTGCGTCGGCGGGAGCGGCACGTTTCACCGCCTCAAGTCCCGCCCAGACCGCCCCGTCGGCCCCCCGGGGATCGACGTCAGGCCTGAAGGGGAGGAGGAGGGGGACGGAGAACTGGAGGCACGTCCCATGGGGCGAGCGGACGACATAGGCGTTCACACACTCCCGCACCTTCGGTGCGTCCACGGTATCTCCGCACGTCGCAAGGATTGCCGATGTCGCACCCATCCATCCTCTGCCGCTCATTACAGTTCTATCCTGTTTCAGGGGAGAAATCCCTGCCGATGCCGGCGGGTCTTTCGTTAAGCACTATACCGAGCAGCGCATATCACACTGCAATGAAGATCACCATCCTTGCCAGCGGGAGCAAGGGCAATTCCATCTATGTCGAGGGGGAGGACGGGGCCCTCCTTATCGATGCGGGCCTCTCGGCAAAGGAGATCCGCACCCGTCTTGCCGCGGCTGGCGGCGACGAGGAGGCTATCCGCGCGATCCTCGTCACCCACGAGCATATCGATCATATCAGGGGCGTGGACGTCCTTGCGCGCCGCCTCGGCGTCCCGGTCGTCGGGACCTGCGGCACTCTCCGTGCGTTCCTGGATAAGCGCATCTCCACAAAGGCGGTGGAGACGGTGCGGGCGACGTACGGCGACTCTCTGGAGTTCGGAAATTTTTCGGTCACGCCCTTTGCAACCGTCCATGACGCCTCTGAACCGTGCGGCTTCTGCGTGCGGGAGGACGACATCGGCTTTGGCTGCTGCCTCGACACCGGCATCGTCACGCCGGGCATCGAGCGCGCCCTCGGCACCTGCGACGCCGTTGTGCTGGAGAGCAACCACTGTCCGACGATGCTCGAAGAAGGGCCGTACCCCTACTATCTCAAGGAGCGCATCCGCTCCAAGCGGGGCCACCTCTCGAACACCGCGGCGGCCACCTGTCTTGGCGACATCGGAGAAAACCTCTCCGCGGTCATTCTCGCCCACCTCTCCGAGGTGAACAACACCCCTGAAAAGGCGGTCGCCGCCGCAGAGGGCGGTCTTGGCCTGTTCCTCGACGACACCGACCTTGTCGTGAGCGGGCAGCACGAGGCCTCGAGGCCGGTGATCCTCTGATGGACTTCACGGAGTTTTCCCGGATCTGCGAAGAGATCGAGGCGATCAGCGGGCGTCTGGAGATGATCGACGTCATCGCCTCCGTCCTCCCCGGTCTCTCGGACGACGAACTCCCGGTCTTTGTCAGGTTCGTGATGGGCCGGGTCTTCCCCGACTGGAGCCCTCTCAAGCTCGGCATCGGCCCGAACCTCCTGTACGAGGCCGTC
>NZ_CALFSA010000067.1 GCF_937919355.1 uncultured Methanofollis sp.
GGGCCCGAGGCCGACGGGGTGGCCGATGGGTCGGCCCTCCCCCTCGCCATCCTCGTGGACGTTGCCGGGAAGAGGATGAAGAAGGAGTATGAACCTGTGCTGGAGAGACGGATCCACACCTTCCTCAACTATGGCGAGGGTTCCTGGCACGTCGCCCAGCGCGACCTCATCTGGGTCCGGCTCTCGAAGGAGGCGGTGGCGAAGGGGGTACGGGTGCGCCACCTCGGCACCCTCCTTGCCGGCAGGTTCAGGGCCGACTTCCCCGACCTCATCGACGCCGTGCAGGTGACCCTGATCACCGACGAAGCCGCCGTCCTCGCCGCCCGCACGGAGGCAGAGACTATCTACAGACAGAGGGACGAGAGGATCGCTGGCATGAAAGACGGGGACGCCACTCTCTTCTACTCCTGCACCCTCTGCCAGACCTTCGCCCCGAACCATGTCTGCATCATCACGCCCGAGCGCCCGGCCCTCTGCGGGGCGATCACCTGGCTTGATGCCCAGATCGCCCACGAGATAGCGCCGGCAGGCGCAAACCAGCCTGTGGAGAAGGGTGAGGTCGTCGACAACCTCACGGGCGAGTTTGCCGGGGTGAACAGGTTCGTGAAGAAGGCCTCCCACGGGACGGTGGAGAGGGTCTGCCTGTACGGGATGATGGAGTATCCCATGACGGCCTGTGGGTGTTTCGAGGCTGTGGCGGCGGTCCTCCCTGAGACGAACGGGGTGGTGGTCGTCACCCGGGAGTACAGGGGCGAGACGCCCCTCGGCATGACCTTCTCCACCCTTGCCGGGACGATCGGCGGTGGTGCGCAGACGCCGGGTTTCCTCGGGATCTCCCGGAACTACATCCTCTCCGACCGCTTTCTCAGGGCCGAGGGGGGGATTGCGCGGGTGGTCTGGATGCCCGCTCACCTCAAGGAGGAACTGGGGGAGAGGCTGCGGGGGGTGCTCAGGGAGCGCGGCATGCCCGACCTCTTCGAGAGGATTGCGGACGAGAGGACGGCGACGACCCTGGAGGACCTCGTCGCCTTCCTGGAGAGGGTCGGCCACCCGGCGCTGGAGATGGACCCGATCATCTGAGGGGAGGGACGAATGACAGAGAGGATCACGGAGGTGGCGGTCGGCGCCACCCGGACGGAGGGAGGGACGAGGACGCGGTCGTACAGGGTCGGCGGCGCCTCGGCCCTTCCCGGCATGGGCGACGCGGGGGCGAGACCCCTTATCGCCCTGGAGATCTGTGACGACCCGGCCCTCTGGCCGGTGGTCGTGCTGGAGGAGGTCGGCGACCTTGCCGGCGACCTCTCCGGGTGGGCGAAGGCCGCGGAGGAGAGGTGGGGTGCCGACCTGGTCCGCCTCGTGCTGACGAGCACGCGGCGGCGGGGTTTCGACGACCCTGCGTCGTCCGGGAAGGCGGTCGGGGAGGTGCTTGCCGCCACAGGCCTCCCCCTCATCGTCGAGGGGAGCATCGACCCGGCACTCGACACCGGGGTCTTCAGGCGGTGCGGTGAGGCCGGCGAGGGGGAGAGACTCCTCCTCGGCACGGCCGAGGCCGAGAGGTACCGCTCGGTCGCGGCCGCCGCCCTTGCCTACGGCCACGCCGTCCTCGCCCAGACCCCGATCGACATCAACCTGGCAAAACAGTTGAACATCCTGCTGCGGGAGACAGGCGTGCCGCACGACAGGATCGTGATCGACCCCTATACCGGCGCCCTCGGGTACGGTTTCGAGTACTCGTACTCGGTGATGGAGCGTGTCCGCACCGCCGCCCTTGCGGGCGACGCCGACCTTGCGATGCCGGTGATCAGCGCCGCCCAGGACTCTCTCACGGTCAGGGAGGTGCGCGAGGCCCCTGAAGGGGAGAGGGTCGAGACGGCGGTGCAGTGGGAGTTCTATGCCGCCTTCTCCGCGGCCGTGGCAGGCGCCGGGATCGTCTGCGTCCGCCACCCCGGCACCGTCGGGATGCTCAGGGAGGCGATCGCCGACCTGTGGGGGGGAGAAGGATGGCGATGAAGGCGCTCGAGGTCTACAAACTCCTGCCGAAGACGAACTGCAAGGAGTGCGGGTTCCCGACCTGCCTCGCCTTCGCTATGAAACTCGCCGCCGGCGGCGCCGGACCCGAACGCTGCCCGTACCTCGACGAGGAGACGAAGGCCCTCCTCGGCGGGGCGACCAGGCCGCCGGTGCGGGCGGCGACTGTCGGCGTCGGCGCCCGTTCCTTCACTGTCGGAGAGGAGATCGTGATGTTCAGGCACGAGAAGACCTTCTACCACCGTCCGGGCATCATGGTCTGCGCCGACGACACCTCGCCGCTGGAGGAGGTAAGGAGGAACGCGGAGGAGGTGCGTGACCTCGTCGTCCACCGGGTCGGGCAGGACCTGACCCTCGACGGCATCGCACTCCGGTGCGAGAGCGGTGACCCGGACCGCTTTGCCGCGGCCTCCATGGTCGTTGGGGAGTGCGGCGACCTCCCCCGCCTCCTCATCACGGCAGACCCCGGCGCCCACGCCGCGGCCCTCAAGGTCTGCGGCCAGTTCCTCCCCCTCATCCACGCGGCGACCGCGGAGAACCACGAGGAGATGGCGGGCCTCGCAAAACGCTACGGGTGTCCCCTCGTCGTCAGGGCCGAAACCCCGGAGGAACTCGCCGACCTCGCCGCACGGTGCACCGCCGCTGGGGTCAGGGCCATCCTCCTGGACCCGGCACCGCGGACGGTGGGGGACTTCGTAGCGCGGGCCTCGCACCTGCGGGAGCACGCCGTGAAGAGGGCGTCGCCCGACCTCGGTTACCCCCTCTATCTCGACACCACGACCCTCGGGACAGACGCCGCACTCGCCGCCGGCATCCTCAGGTACGCCGGCGTCATCGCCGTCCCGCCCCTGCCGCGTCCCTCCCTCCTCGCCGCCCTCACCCTCCGCCAGAACATCTACACAGACCCGCAAAAGCCCATCCAGGTAACGCCCGGCATCTACCCGGTGAACAATCCCGGCAGGGACGCACCCGTCCTCCTCTCGGTGAACTTCTCTCTCACCTACTTCACCCTCCTCGGCTACCTGGAAGCAGGGAAGATCCCCTGCTATCTCTTTGTCGTGGACACCGCCGGCCTCTCTGTCCTGACGGCGGTCGCCGGCGGGAAACTCGACGAAGACCTGGTGAAAAAGTCGATCGAGTCCACGGGCCTCGCAGGGACCGTGGACCACCGAACCCTCATCATCCCCGGCTACGCGGCGCCCCTCTCCGGGAGGATAGAGGACGCAACCGGGTGGAATGTGCGTGTCGGGCCGCGCGACGCCGCGGAGATCGCAGAGTTCCTGGAGAAGGGGGAATAGATGCCGGTCGTCACCTTCCTCCCCGGTTACAGGAAGGCCCGGGTCCCGCAGGGCGCCACGGTCCTGGAGGCGGCGCAGAAGGCCGGCCTCGTCATGAACGTCGTCTGCGGCGGGCAGGGGAAGTGCGGCAAGTGCATCGTCCGCATCGAGAACGGGGAGACGAACTTTGACCGGGAGAAGTTCGGCGTTCTCTTTGCGGCCGCGGAACTCGATGCAGGCGTATGCCTCGCCTGCCAGACCCGCGTCTTCAGCGACGCCCGCATCGATGTGCCGGCGCAGACACTCGTGCAGGAGCAGAAGATCCTGGTCGATGCCCAACCCCTCGACATCCCTGTCCACCCGTCGGTGCGGAAGTACGCCCTCGCTCTCTCGCCGCCCACCCTGGACGACCCCTCGTCCGACCTCGCACGGTTGCTCGACGGGGTGGAGCACGCCGGCGGACCGGCGGCGACGAAGGTCTACGCACCCCTTGAGATGCTCAGGAAGATCCCGGTCGTCCTCCGCCACGGCAGGTGGCGGTGCACGGCGACGGTCGCCCTCGTGCCGGGAGGGTACCGCCTGATCAACGTTGAGGAGGGGGGGACGGCGGCACGGCTGTACGGGGCGGCGGTGGACCTCGGGACGACGACAGTCGTCGCCTACCTCTGGGACCTCGCCGGCGGCCGCGTCCTCTCGACTGCCTCGAACTACAACAGGCAGATCTCCTGCGGCGAGGACATCCTCTCCCGCGTGAACTATGCAAAGAAGAACGGCACCGCCCATCTCCAGGAACTCGCCGCGGTGAGCGTCAACACCGCCCTCACCGCGGCGGCCGACGCCGCGGGCATCGACCTGGAGGACATCTACGAGGTGATGGTCGCCGGGAACACCGTGATGACCCACCTCCTCCTCGGCATCGACCCGGCCTACATGATCGCCGAACCGTACGTCCCGGTCGTCAGGCGGACGCTCTCGACGACGGCGCAGCGCCTCGGCCTTTCCGTCGCCCCGACTGCCGGGGTCTTCACCTTCCCCGCGGTCTCGAACTTCATCGGCGGCGACATCATCGCCGACATCCTCACCTCCGGGATGGCCGACCAGGACGAGGTCTCCCTCCTCATCGACATCGGCACCAACTTCGAGGCGGTCCTCGGCGGGCGGGACTGGATGCTCGCCTGCGCCGGGGCGGCCGGACCGGCCCTGGAGGGCGGGGAGGTGCTCTTCGGGATGCGGGCAAACCCGGGGGCGATCGAGAGGGTGCGGGTCGACGAGGCGACCCTCGAACCCGCTTTCGAGACGATCAACCGCGTCCCGCCGGTCGGCATCTGCGGCTCTGGGTTGATCGACCTCCTCGCCGGCCTGATCCGCGCCTGCGTCATCGACAGGACAGGACAGATCAACACCGGGATCGACCACCCCCGGATACGCATGGGCCGCCATTTCCCGGAATATGTCGTCGCACGGGAGGACGAGAGCGGGGCCGGGAAGGATATCGTGATCACCGGGCACGACATCAGGAACCTGATCATGAGCAAGGCGGCGGTGCTCGCGGCCTGCATCACCCTGATGGACGCCGCCGGGATCTCCCACGGCGACCTTGCCACCGTCTTCTTCTCAGGCGCCTTCGGGAACTACATCGACAAGGAGAATGCCGTCACCATCGGCCTCATCCCGGAGGTGCCCCTCGATAGAGTGCGGAACCTGGGGAACGGGGCGGTCACCGGGGCGAACCAGGCCCTCGTCAGCCGGGAGAGGAGGAAGGCCCTCGACCGGATCGCACGGACAATCACCTATATCGAACTGAACGCGGACCCGGGGTTCATGGACAGGTACACGCAGAGTTGTTTCCTCCCCCACACGGACCTTTCCCTCTTCCCGACGGTGCAGAGAGTCCTCGAAGAGTGCAGACTGCGGAGGGGGGCGCAATGGCAGGGGTGATCCCCGCGGCGGGACTGCGGGCGACCGGGGTCGGCGCCCTGCCCCACCGCGACCCTGACGCCGCCTGCCTGGCGGTCCTCGCCGCCTTCCCGGAGGTGCCGTATGCCCCGACCCTCCCGAACAGGAACCCCCTTGAAGCGATCGTCCTCGCGGAGGCGGAGTGCCTGCCCGGAGCAGAGGTCCGCGAGGGGAGGGTGGTCGTCGACACCGGGGCAGACGAAGCGATGGAGAGGGTCTTCATGGACTACCTGGAGGGGCGGGACGCCGGCTACGCCGCATCTGATGCCACGTCCTCGGGTTTCCACCGCCTGATGGCGTACGACCTCTCCGGCGCCGTCCTCCTGAAGTGCCAGGTCACCGGCCCGGCGACTCTCGGGATGCAGGCGGTGGACGCGGGGCGACGCCCGGTCCACTATGACGGGGCGTACGCCGACGTCCTCGGGAAGGCGCTCGCCCTGCGGGCGCGGTGGTTTGAGATGCGGATGCGGGAGCACGGGGTGCCGACGGTCGTGGTACTGAACGAACCCTACCTCACCGCTCTCGGGTCGCCTGTCGTCCCCCTCGACGAGGAGACGGTCCGCTCCTCCTTCGACGACGTCGCCGCCCTCCTCGAAGGGGGCGTCGGCATCCACTGCTGCGCGAACACCGACTGGGGATTCGTCTTCTCCCTCTCCCCATCTCTCGTCTCCTTCGACGCCCACGCCCATGCCCGCGAGTTCCTCCTGTACGGCGACGACCTCGCGGCGTACCTCGAATGGGGCGGGGTCGTGGCATGGGGGATGGTCCCGGCGGACAGGCCGGCACCAGACGCGGGGGAACTCAGTCACATCCACGAGCGCTTTGCCGCGATCAGGCAGACTGTCGCGGACCTGGTCGGCGACGAGACCTTCATCGACCGCTCCCTGGTCACGCCGACCTGCGGGATCAGGACAGCGGACGAGGCCGGGGCGGGGGCGGTCATGGAGGCGGCGGCGGCGGTCGCACGGCGGGCGCGGGGTGAGGGAAAATGAAGCCCTGCACCGTGGCGATCGCCGGGAAAGGGGGGACAGGGAAGACGACGATCGCCGCCCTCCTGGTGGACACCCTCGTAGCCGCCGGCGTGCGCCCTGTCCTCGCCGTGGACGCGGACCCGAATGCCAACCTCCACGAGGCGCTGGGGGTCGCTGTCGGGGAGACCCTCGGCACGATGCGGGAGGAGGCGTTCACCCGCGGTATCCCGCCCGGCATGGACAGGCGGGCCTACATCGGCTACAGGTTCAGGAAGGTGCTCGTCGAGGCCGGGGGCTTCGACCTGCTGGCGATGGGCAGGCCCGAGGGAACCGGGTGTTACTGTTTCGCAAACGATCTCCTCCGCGAGTGCGTCGACGCACTGGTGCAGGACTACAGCTGCGTCGTCATCGACGCCGAGGCCGGGATGGAGCACGTCTCCCGCGGCACCGTCGGGGCGCCCGACGTCCTCCTCGTCGTCTCCGACCCCTCGGCCCGCGGCCTGCGGACGGCGCTGCGGATCCGGGACCTCGCCGTCTCCCTGGGCCTCGACGAGGGGCGGATCTTCCTGGTCGTCAACCGCTCGAAGGGCGAGGCGGTGGCCGACAACCCCCTCCCCCTCGCTGCCGTGATCCCGTATGACCCGGCGATCGAGGAGGCCGACGTCGCGGGCCGTCCGGTCATCTCCGTCCCGCCGGGGAGTCCGGCGAGGGTGGCGGTAGAGGGGCTTCGCCGGTGGGTGATATCATATACTGCTGTCCGGCCTCCCTCCAGATAGGGAAGAGAGGAGAGAGATTTCAAAATAGCGGATCTATAGAAATCCTTTGGATTACTCTCTTTGAGGGGTTGGCCGCCCTCGAGTCAGGATCGAGCAGGAGACAGCAATACTCTCATTAGGTCTTCGATATGGCCTTCCCGGCCCAATCCTATGATGGGGGTCCGGGGGTCGCAACCCCCGGCGCGAAGATAGGGGAAGGCGAGTGATCAGAGGAGCGCTCTGACAAAAGCAGGAGAGTTTGACTTTGTAGAAACTCTCATGATGAATCTTTGTGCCGGGGGCTGGCCGCCCCCGGACCCCGGCCATTAGGATAGGCGGAGGATGGCAAAACCCTCTCAGGGCATCCTGTTCGCTCTAAGGATCTGGGAGGTGAACCTGTCGGTCAGAGAAGGACTGGCACGTAGCACAGACCATGAAATCTGAATGCCTGTACCAGTGTCCCGCAGCAGGGATCTGCCACTCCCACGCACACCCCTTTTATCGCCAGGCGTCCACACTATTCCCCATGGCGATCCACCCGATAGACTACCGGTACGGCACTCCGGAGATGAAGGCCGTCTGGGGTGAAGAGAACCGGTTCAGGTGCATAGTGGCGGCAGAGGTCGCGCTCGCACAGGCCGAGGCGGCGTGCGGGGTCATCCCGGCCGACGCCGCGACGACGATCAAGGAATGTGCAGGCAAGGCCACCCTCGCACGGGCGAATGAGATCGAGGCCGAGATCAACCACGACATGATGGCCGTCGTCAAGGCCGTCACCGAGGTCTGCGGCGACGCCGGACGCTGGATCCACTTCGGCGCCACCTCGAACGACATCCTGGACACGGCCACCGGCCTCCAGATGAAGGCGGCGATGGACCTGATCGAGGAGAAACTCCAGAAACTCCTCGCCGTCCTCCTCCGCAGGAGCGAAGAGACGAAGCACCTCGTCTGCGTGGCACGCACCCACGGCCAGCACGGCGTGCCGACGACCTACGGCCTGCGCTTCGCGATCTGGGCGAGCGAGATAGGACGACACATCGAGCGCCTCCGCGAGCTGCGGCCGAGGGTTGCGGTCGGTCAGCTCACCGGCGCCGTCGGGACGCAGGCGGCCCTGGGCATGAAAGGGCTCTGTGTCCAGCCGAAGATGATGGAGTACCTCGGGCTCTCGGCCGTCGACGTCTCGAACCAGGTGATCGCCCGCGACCGCTATGCCGAGTACGTCCTCTTCCTGGCGAACATGGCCACGACCCTGGACAAGATCGGGGTCGAGATCAGGTCGCTCCAGAGGACCGAGATCGCCGAGGTCGAGGAGGCCTTCGGCAAGAAGCAGGTCGGGTCCTCGACGATGCCTCACAAGAGGAACCCGATCAAGAGCGAGCAGGTCTGCGGCCTCGCCCGTATCGTCCGCTCGATGGTCGAACCCGCCCTCCAGAACAACACCCTCTGGGACGAGCGCGACCTCACCAACTCCTCCTGCGAGAGGGTGGTCTTCCCCGAGTCCTCGGTCCTCGCGGACCACATCCTCAACGTGATGACCAGGGTGCTCGACCGCCTGAACATCAGGGAGGAGAACATCAGGAAGAACCTCAACCTTCTCCACGGCGTGAACCTCGCCGAGTCGGTGATGATCGAACTGACAAAGCGCGGCATGGGCAGGCAGGACGCCCACGAGGCCGTCCGTGTGGCGAGCATGACCGCCCTCGCGGAGAAGAGGAGCATCGCCGGCGTCCTCGAAGAGAACCCAAAGGTCGCGGCCGTCCTCTCCTCCGAAGAGATCGCCGTCCTTCTCAACCCGGACAACTACATCGGCACCGCGGTCGAGCAGGTCGACCGGGTCATTGCAAAACTCAGGCCCCTAGCGGCCTGAAACACCTTTTTTCGGCTCGGGAAACCTATTCTCCAATGATCTCTTAGCCAGGGGTGGTCGGCACGGGCGATGAGGTACGACCCACCCCCAAATATGGCTAAATTGCCCCCTATTTCAAGAACAAAGTCCCTCATCAGGGACCATTTTGGGCGTCTTTTCCGATCAAACCATAGAGACGTTTTTTCATGCAACGCACCAAGGGGACCGGGTCTTTCCCGGCCCCCTAAGCCGCCGTATGACTGTAAGTAATACCGGACGTCATGGCAGTCCGGTACTCCTGCGATAAGGGCAAGAAAAGAGACGGGATTGTGGCGGATTTCAGGAGACCCGACTCTGCTGAATCCTTATTCTTTTGTCAGGGTGGCTCTTCTGATCACTCACGTCCCCTCCTGTGAGTTGGTGCATTTCCAGGGCCTTTCGTCTCCCCAGACGGTTCGGCTTCACTCCTGCAGAAGAGGAGGAAGGGAGCGTCAGGTTACGCTTGACCTGGGTGCAGTGGGAAGGGAAGAGCCGCAGGGGCTGGAAAAAAGAGGATATTATCCCCGTCTTCCCCTGAGGAGGAGGGCGGCACCTGCCGCGAGGGCGGCAAGCCCGAAGGGGAGGGGGCTCTGCTGTGGAGTGGTCGTCGCCGTGGGGGCAGGAGTCGTAACCGGGAGTGCGGTCGCGGTTTCGGGCGGGGTCACCGTCGGCGCAGGTCCGGATTCTGCGATCCCGATCGCAAAGAGGGAGAAGCCGGGGCTCTCGGTGGTGAAGGAGTAACCGTGCTCGTCCTCGCCGACAACATGGGTCGGGAGGGCGTGCCAGGCGCCGTCATGGTACCGGTAGAGCACGACGTCTTGGGGGGCGAAGTCCCGCTCTTCCAGCCATTCCTTCGGGACGGTGAAGTGCAGGGCGGCACCGGTGAGGGCGGCGGCGGTGGTGCGGTAGAGGGTCACCTCGTCGTACTCATAGACCGCACCCGCAGGGGCTTCGACGCCCGGGGGCAGGCCTCTCTTCTCCACGGTGACGAGCACCTCGGGGATCTTCTCGCCGGCCGTCACGCCCACTTCAGAGATCGCAGAGTTCTTGATGCCGAAGGAGGCGTGGCCGCCTGCAGGGATGTTGCTCGCAGTGCCGGCAGAGGCGTCGGAGTGGCCGCCGCCGGAACTGTGGGAATGGGGGGGAGGGGTCTGTGTTGATGTCGGTGTCGGTGTCAGCGTCTGTGTTGGTGTTGGTGTTGGTGTCGGCGTCGGCGTCGGCACCGGTTGCAGGGAGAAGGAAATGGGTGCGTTCGGACCAGAGACGATCGTCACCGTCTGGTTCGCGGGGGTCACGTAGCCTGCAAAGGAGACGGTGATCGTGTGGTCACCGATGGGGAGGTAGAGGGAGGTGTCGGTGATGCGGGTGATGTTCACGCCGTCCAGGTGGATGTACGCCCCCGCGGGCGTGGCGTTGACCGCCACTGTCCCGCCGTACACCAGCGGGAGGGCGTCGGTGCCGAGGTCCGGGATCTCCAGAGTCTGATCGCAGATGCCGTCGAAGTCGGCGTCCGCACACCACTCCGAGATGTTCTGGGCGGGGTCATTCAGCCAGAGGTTGCCGCCGAGGTACGGCCCGCCCGCGATGTTCGTGCCGGCGGTGCGGGTGGTGTTCAGGACAGCAGCGGACCCCTCTGCATAGATGTTGGTGGGGTTGTCGAAACGACAGTTGGTGATGACGGCACCAGTGGAACTGATGAAGAAAGCACCGCCGCCGCAGGTCGTTGCCGTGTTGTTCTCAAAGGTGGTGTTTGTCAGGGCGGCATCGTTGGAACTCTCGAAATACGCACCACCGCCGAGCCGTGCTGCCGTGTTGTTTGCAAAGGTGGTGTTTGTCACGGTGGCATTGAGGGATCCCGCGAAATACGCACCGCCGCCCCAGATCATTGCCGTGTTGTTCGCAAAGGTCGTGCCCGTCATCAGTCTGGCACCCTCGGAACGGACGAAGAACGCACCGCCGCCAGAGTTTGCCGTGTTGTTTGCGAAGGTGGTGTTTGTCAGGGCGGCACCGGTGGAATCGAGGAAGTACGCACCGCCGCCATCAGAGTTTGCCGTGTTGTGTGTGAAGGTCGTGTCCGTCAG